>CAZWAX010000316.1:0-7138 GCA_964631985.1 uncultured Polyangiaceae bacterium
TCGGGGTCGATGCCGACCTCTTGCATGACGCACAGAGGCACGACGGCGAAGGCCTCGTTGATCTCGATGAGATCGATGTCATCGATCTTGAGCCCGGTGCGTTGCAACACCTTCCTGGTCGCCGGAATCGGACCGGTCAACATGATCACCGGCTCGGAGCCGACGATCACTTGGTCGACGATACGAGCACGCGGCTTCAAGCCGAGGCGCTTCACGCTGGCCTCCGAGGCCAACAGGACGGTAGCGGCGCCATCGACGATGCCACTGGCGTTGCCAGCGGTGACCCGGCCGTCGGGCCTGAACGACGGGTTCAACGCCATCAGCCCTTCCAACGTCGTCTGCGGTCGAGGGTGCTCGTCTTGGGCGAACACCTTGCTCTCGCCGTTGTGCGTGCACGACACGGGAACGAGGCTCTTCGTGAAACGACCCTCCTGAATCGCCTGCCAGGCCTTTTGTTGGCTCTGCAAAGCGAACCGGTCGACCGCCTCACGGCTGTAGTTCCACTTCTCCGCGATCATCTCGGCCGAGAGACCCTGAGGCACGAGATCGTACTTCTCCATTAGGCTCTTCGGCAGAGGGCCCATGTCCTTCCCCATCGGGACGCGCGTCATGCTCTCGATGCCGCCTGCAACGACCAGGTCCTGCGCCCCGGACTTCACCGCTTGCGCCGCGAAATTCACGGCCTGCTGACCGGATCCACAGAACCGGTTGAGCGTGACGCCGGGCACATCGACCGGCCACCCTGCGGCCAGCACGGCGCCGCGGGCGATGTTCGTGCCCTGCTCGTCGGTCTCGGTCACGCAACCGACCACCACGTCGTCGACTTCTTTGGGGTCGATCCCGTTGCGCTCGACGATCGCCTTGAGCGGTACGGTGAACAGATCCATCGGGTGGACCTCGGACAACGTTCCCTTCTTGCGCCCGCGCGGCGTGCGACAAGCATCGATGATGTAGGCTTCGGCCATTTGGTGGACTCCTTCGAGGAATTCGATTGGCCGGGCGACAATGCCCGGTGCACACAGGAAACGCGAGCGCGGCGCGCGATCGGACCTCGTGCCGATGACCGTCGCGCACGAAAAGAGGGGGCGACGAGGCAGTTCGCCTCGCCGCCCCCTCGGGACGACATGGATCCGCCGAGCGCGGGGCCGGCCAGGATGCCGACTACGCCGCGCGAACTGGGCTCAGCCGCCGCGTCGCTCGATCACGGGCGGCGGCGGAGGCGGCGGCGGAGGCGGCGGCGGGGGCGGTGGTGGAGGCGGCGCCGCGGCAACGACCTCCGGCTCCAAGAAGACGTGCGTGATGGAGATCCCCGTGGACCCCCATTGCCGGTCGCAATCCGAGTCGTCGGTCGCAACCATGCGCGCATAGTCATAGCGCCCGAAGAGTCCGACGCTGGTGCCCCGGGCGACCTCGAAATTGATGCCACCGCCAGCATTGAAGCCGCCGCCATCGTCGGTGAGCGGTCCCACCATGTCGCGATAGTAGCCGCCCGCGGCCCCGACGTAGAGCTCGACGGGCCCGCCCGTACCGAAGGTGAACTTCGGTCCGGCCGTGATGCTGAAGATGCCGATGGCGTTCTCGTCATCGTCGTCGCAGCAGCGCCGCTCGGTGGGAAAGAACGTAAACTGGGGATTGCCGAGCAGCGAAAGCGCGAATGTGTCCGTCACGTCCCAACGGTAGCCACCGCTGAAACCGAACGTACCGCCAACGTCGCCATGCACCGCCCGCTGGAACTTGTCGATCGCGACCGCCGCGCCGGCATTGATTCCGACCTCGGGGCCATCGGCGCGAGCCGCGCTCCCCATCCAGCCGACGCTCATGACCGCAGCACACGCCGCGATCGCGAGAGCCCTACTGATTCGTCCGATCATAGTTGTCCTCCTCCGTACATTCGTCGTCTCGAGATCTTGCAGTGTCGGCGTCTAGCAGAGCAGCCGGTCTAGTCAAATTTTGACCAAGGTCCCATTTCGTAGAGCCGTAAACTCACAGGCAATTCCGCCGGTCAGCCTGAAGAGAGCGCAGCGGGCATCCCGTCACTGGCCGTTGCCTCGTTCGTGGTCCCCAGCACCGGGCGGCGTACGAATTCTGGACACCGGATAGATCGTGGCATCCGCCGGGTAGATCGAGAAGAACAACCGGCTCTGATCGTAGCAGGTGTCCTCGAAGTAGCAGTTGTAGGCGCGAATGTGATCGCCGTACGCGAAAGGCTGGCTACGGAAATAGTGGTCCGGGATGTCGCCGTGGAAAAACGCTCGCACCTTCTGGTCGAACGCCACGAAATGCACGCGCAATACGGCGCTCTGCTCCGATGCGATCGCCAACGCGCCGACGACGATGACGAGCGGGACGAGCCGCGAAGATCGGCTCGTCTCGAGGGAACGGAGGATCAGTGCCGCAGCGAGCACCGCGAAGAAGAACACGAGGAAGCCCGGCCCCCGAATCTGAAACCAGAGCGCCCGCATGTTGATCCGTACGATGTCGTGCCTGAGGAAAAAGAAAAGAAGGGCGCTCAGAACGAACACGGTGGCGAGTCGAAGAACCGGGGAGCGGGCGAGCGTGGTTGCCGGACTGCTCGCGGGTGCCTGCCTGTTCTTCGACCGCGGAATCAGCAACGCCACGAGCGCGACGGTACACGACGCGGCCAGGAAGAGCGCGACGGCGACGGGATAGGCGATGAACGTCGATGCCTGATTGCGGGTGGGCAGTAGGCCGAGCTCGATCGGTATGCGCGCGAGAAACGCTCGCGCCGCCGCCACGCCGTGAAAGGGAGCGGCGAAGGCGGAGGCGGAGCGCGCGAGATCGAGCTCGTGGCCGGCGGGCGCGGTGACGAGGTGGAGCGTCACCACCGCCGACGCCCATACGACGAGCGGCCATGCGATGGACCAGAGATGGGCCGTTGCCGCGGCGCCATTGGCGCCCCGCCGGACGAGCGCGAATACGACGGCCGCAACGGCGGCGCTGGCCACCATGATCGCCAGAAAAAACGACGAGAGCGGATGGACCACGTGCGCCAGCACCGCGGCCGCGATGAAGGCCAACGCATGGGCGTTCGTCCGGGACGGTGCGCGTCCTGCTCCATCCACGACCCCGCTCGCTTCGAGGTAGGAGCCGTAGGCGATCAATGCGGGCGGAATGCTGAGCAGAAAAGGGATCAGCCCCCAAAAGAACAGCGAGCTGAAACAGAACATGCTGATGAGAAGCGCGAGACTCACGACGAGCGGCGAGGATGCCGCCCGCGCTCCAAGCGACGAGATGCAATAGCAGACCGCGGCATAGGACAACGCAACGATCACACCGACGGCAACCGGCCCCACCTTGGATTTCGGCAACACTGCAAATACCGCATAGAGCAGCACGTACGCCGGCTTGTGAACGGGATCGACGTTCAATTGTAGGGAGGCTTCGTACTTGGCGTGAAGCACGTCATCCAAAACTCGCGTGATGGCGAGGTGGCCGGGAAGATCCACCATCGGGACGAACTCGATGCCGACGAGTGGCCAAAGAAGGATCGCCAGCGCGACGCCATGGAGCGCAACAGCCTGCAGCGCGTCGCGCGAAACCCTGAGCGTCATCGGGGCGAAAATCTACGTGAGCGCTTCCCGAAAGACCACCATGCGTGATGGTGCCATCCCCGGCATCTCGACCGACGACGCCAGTCGTTCAATCAATGGAGCGCGGCAGCGTCGCCGCTGAGTGCGCTCAGCCGTCTCCACCTGCCCCCGCTCCCGAGCCGCGAGTCGACCGCTGACCCCGTGGGCCCCGACCACCGCCGCGTCCTGCTCGACTGGGCCGACCGCCGGAGCCGCTTCCTTCAAAACCGCCCTCGGAGCCACCCCCGGCTCTGACGTGGAGCTTCACCTGAGCCATGACGCGGTCGCAGGCGGCCTTGAATCTGGCCGCGAGCGCGCCCGTGGCTTCGTCGGGCAGTAGCGCGAGGCGCCGCCACGCGTCCTGCGCCTGCTCGACCGCAGCGCCGGCAGCGCGCCACTTCGAATCGTCGGCGCGCACGCCCATCGCATTGTTCGCGAGCGCCGACCGCAGCCGCGCCGCGAGGGCCGCGGTACCGGACTCGGCCGCCGGCGCGGCGGGCTCTGCTTCCTTCATGAGCTGCTCGACCTTCGCGATCAGCCTCTTCATGCGCTCGTGCATCGCGGCCGCGTCGAGGTCCGTGCCTGCGAACGCGTCCGTCCACCGCACGACCAGCGCCGCAAGCGCCGCCCGCCACCGATCGTGAAGCGCGTTCATCTCGGCGCCCTCGACGTACGGAGCGTTCGCGATCGCCGTGCGTAGCGTCTGGACCTGCGCAGCGAGATCGGCGGGTGCCTCCTCCAGAGCGACGAAGTTTTCGAGCGCGGCAACCAGCCCCTCGTGCTCGGCGATCTTTTGAGCGGCGGCGATCTTGTGTCGACCATGGTACCGCTCGAAGAATTTGTCCGCGGCTGAACGGAACCGGGTCCACACCACTTCGCTCTTGTCGTGGCGGACGGGGCCGATGGCCTTCCAGTCGGCCTGCAGCTTCTTCAGCTCGGAAGCGACGGCGTCCCAGTCGGTCGACTCCGCCAACTGCTCCGCGCGCTCGCACAACGCTTCCTTGCGTGCGAGGTTCTCGCCCCACTCCTGCTTTTTCGAGGCGAGAACGTCGCGGCGACGCGTGAAAAACGCGTTGCACGCGGCACGGAACCGCCGCGCCAGGTCGCGTCCGGCGTCCCGCGGCACCGGTCCGGTGTCCTCCCAGGCCTTCTGCAGCTCCTGGAACCGGACGGCCGTCTTGCTCCAGTCGGTCGAGTCGGCCAGCGTCTCGGCTTGCTCGATGATCGCGGCCCTGGCTGCGAGGTTCGCGCTGCGCTCCTGACGCAACTGCGCAAAATAGACTTCGCAGCGGCTGCGGATGAAATCGGTTGCGGATTTGAAGCGGTCCCACAACCGCTGCGCGTCCTGGCGCGGCGCGTCCGCTACTTCCTGCCATCGCGACTGAAGCTCACGGAGGGCTTTGGCCGTCGCCGCCAACTCGGTGTCCGCGCCAGCTTCTTCCTCGGCCTTCAGCGACGCGACGATGGCTTCCGCCAGCGCGATGAGCTCTTCCTGCTGCTGGACGTTGGCAAACCTGCGCCACTCGTCCATGTCGCGCAGCTCGTTCACGCGCCGCGCGATCTTCTCCTGCAACGTGCGCAGGGTCGCCATGGCTTCACCGGCATCCTTCGCCGCCTCACCCCTCCCCGTCTCCTCGAAGGCTGTGGTGATGTCGCGCAGCAGTCGTTCTCCTTCACGCAACGTGACGGCTTCCGACTCCGCCATGCGCTTGGCGCGTGCGGCCAACCGCGTGAGCCTCGTCACCTGACCCTGTTTGGCTTTCGCGGCCAGCTCGCGCGCCGCCGCCGCACGTGCCTCGAAGGCCTCCGAGACGACGGCCAGGCGATCTGCCAAATCGGATGCCGGCCGCGATGCACCATTCAATGTCGCCACCAACGCGCGGGCTTCGCGGGACAGGATCCGCCAACGGGCGGCCGCCGCGTCGTCCCCCTGACCGGATAGCGCTTCCGCCTCGACGACGAGAGCGTCCAGCGCCTTGCGGGCCTCCTCGATTTCGGCGTCGAACGCGAGACGTCGGCGGCAGGCACTTCTGGCCTCCGCGAAGCGGATCGCCAGCTGCTCCGCTTCCGTTTCATACCCAACGGCCGGCGCGAGTTGAGCCCACTCCGCTTCGATCGGAGCCAGTCGTTCGAGGATGTCGTCGCCTTCGATCGTCTCGACGCGCCGACAGAGCGCCTCGCGGCTTGCGAGCGCTTCTTCGCGTCGACGCGCCGCTTCACGCGTGGCTTCGATCTCACCCCGACGCTGCGTCACCCGCGCACGCGCAGCGTCGGCCCCTGCGGCGAATCGATGCGCGGCCGCCGCGTCAGTACCCGCCAACGCGTCCCAGGCGGCAGTCAGGCGCGCAAGCTCAGCCGCCAGGCGATCGGGATCCGTGATGGGCGTCAGACCCTCGACGCCGGCACACAGCACCGCTTCCTGCTTCCGCCGCTCGTCTTCAGCGACGCGACGCGCGTTTTCCGCGTCTTCGATCGCCTGCAGCATGTCCCTCGCGCGCCGGGCCACGGCCTTCTGCTGCGCCCGAGCCGCAATGGTCTTGAGGAGCGTGACGTCCGCGCCAAACGCCGACTCCACAGTCACCACGCGATCGAACGCGGCCAGCGCGACATCCCGATGCTCGCTGTTCAGCACGGTGGAGAGCAGCTCGTCGGCCGAGACCAACCGGGCGGCGGCGGCGAGCGCCGTGCTCTCCACGTTCGCATGACGGGCAACGCTCCCGAGCGCACGCTCGTCCGTCAACCTGGCGAGCGCGACGTCACGAACGGCAGGAGCCGCCGTGCTCTTCGCGATCAGGGTCAACCGCCGGACGTCCGACACGAGGCCGGCGGCGGTCGCGGCCTCGGCATTCGATTCGTCGAGGGCCAGCCCGAGCAGGCGATCGCCAGCCGCATCCTGCACCCCCGGGTCGGTAGCCGAGGCGGTCACGCGCCGGAGCACGACCGGGTCGTCGACCTTGGCGATGGCCGCCTTCCGGACCTTGGCATCGGGGTCATGCTCCGCCAACGTCCCGAGCTCGATCGGGTCGACGAGCTCGGGAATCGCCTGCAGTCGAACGGCAGGGTCGGTGTGTTTCCATCGGGGTTGCGGCTTGAGCCGGTCGAGAATTCCCATAGGTCGATGCGATGCCCTTGCCGTCCCTATACGGAGCGGGCCCGCCGTACGCGAGCCCGTCCGAGACCAGGACTGTTCGAGGTTCGATTGATCGTGAGGTCTCCGCGAGTCGCCGCCGAAACCGTATCCCTGGCTAGCATTCCTAGCGGGTTCTTGCGTCGGTGACACGCACCCAGGAATCACTACGCGACATGTGCGTCCGCAGCAATTTCAGACATGCGGCGCGGCACTGCCCCTCGCCACGGATCGCCTCGGAGCCGACCGCGAGACGGAGACGTCGGGCGCCGTCAGCCGATCGCGCGCCGTTGGCCGGGCTCGTCGTCCGCGGCGTGCTCGCGATCCGCGCCCTGGGATGTGAGCGCGAACCCGGAAGTGCTGCCCTTGCCCGCCACGCCCCCGGCCCCGATCGTGCCGCCCCTCAACCCCACCAGGTGTC
>CAZWAX010000317.1:0-7111 GCA_964631985.1 uncultured Polyangiaceae bacterium
GTGCCCTGCGCCGGGTGGGGGGGTGGGCGGGTGTGGCCCAGGTCGTCGAGGGCCTCGGGGGTCGCCGGAATGAGGGCGAATGCGCTAAAGGACGTCGTCATTGGGACCGAACGGGGTGTTATATGATGAAAGCCGTTCCTGAGCAAATGGTCGGGCGACAAGCGAGGTGGCTCGCCTGCTCCCGACGATCCGCACCCGCATCCTGCGTGTCTTGCGACGGCGGGGCGTGCTCGCGGCGGATGGCAGTGACGATGTCGAGGCCGATCCGCTCGCCGTCGAGCCCCCGCGCTCGCCCAGCTCAGCGCCGCGGCCGTCCGTGGCCGGTCGGCGTTCGGCGACCGGGCCGGGACACCCGTGCTGCGCGTCGGCCCCACCCCCGATGCCCCGGGGTCTGGACGTCGGCCCGCGCCACGCCCATCTTGAACGCTTCGATCTTCACGCCGATCGCGCCGTCCGCGCGTCGTCTGCACGCTTCGGCACCCGTGGCACGACGGCACGCGCCACTTGATCTCTACCCCGCAGGAATTCCTGGAACGCCTGGCGGCGATCACGCCACGCCCGCATATCAATCTGCTGATCTATCACGGCGTCCTGGCCCCGCGGGCGCGATGACGTTCGCTGGGACCGAGCGATCGCACGGTAGCCGTTCCGCCCGCGCCGCTACCCACCGCATGCGGCTCGGGGGCCTCGCCGAGCGGCGTGCCCACGTCTCCAATACCGATGCCCCCCACATGCATAACGTTGCCCCCACGCGCCCCGCGCCCCCAGCCGCCTCACGACCGGCCCGGCCGTCGAGCGGACCCGCCGAGCCTGGGCCGCTAAAACGCCTATCAACTCCCTTCCCCGCCGGAACGGGAGAGGGCGCGCCGATTGCGAGCCCGATCATCGTGATGGCCCGCAATCGCGAAGGCTGGCGGGAGTGGTCGCATGTGGCTACCTCATCATTTCAATGGCGCCCTGATCCCCGTGGCGGTCCCGAAACCAGCGAACCGAGTCTCGACCAGAATGAGACGGTGCTCTGTGACTCTCGAACCTGGCGACGTGGTACGGTGTCCTTCGTACCCTACTGGAGGATCCATGCGCCGGATAACCGCGGCTTTCCCATCGATCCGCAGAAGCTCGATGAGTTGCGTCGCTTCGATCTTCCTAGGGAAGGCCTTTGCGCCATAGCGCTCGACCCCGCGCCTCCGCCGTCAGCCCGAAACTTGAATCATGGAACAGCAGGCTCAGGAAGCGTTTGAATTTCCATGACGGACCAGGCGAGCGGATTTGGAACCTCAGAAACCAGCTTGTTCTTCACACGGGTGCAGGCAGTTCCGCGCTGAATTGCGAGAAGTATCCCCGCCGGGATTTCATCGCTATTCTGCGATCACGTTCCAATGCTTGGAACAATCAAACGGTAGCGGTTGTTCACGCTGCCGGCTTCCAGCGAATGGCCAGGCGACGGCGGGTTGCCGCACAATCACGCAGATAGAGATTGATGAGCGCCTGGTACGGCATGTCGAGATCCACTGCGAGGGACTTGAAGTACGCGATCGTCGTCTCGTCAAGGCGGATCGTGATCTGTCGCTTCAGCCGCCTCGCATAAGGATTCTTTCTGGCCTTCGTGAAATCGTAGTTTTTTCTCATCGTCTCCTCCGCTGCTCGTAGCGGTCCCGTTCTTGGCGATCGGCCTTGCGTGCCGAGATGATCCGAATAGCGGAGTCATCCTCCCGGTAGCAGTGACAAACGACGAGTGTCCGAATGCGCGCGCTCAACCCCAGGAGAACGAATCGGTCCTCGTCGTCCGCGTGGTCCGGGTCCGCGATCAAAAGCGCCTCCTCATCCAGGAACACGGTCTCCGCTTCGGCGAATGTCACACCGTGCTTGCGAGCATTCCCGGCGTTCTTGCTCTCGTCCCAGACGAACCGGAGATCAGCCATTCCGTCATTTATACATACAATGTAGTGCCCGCACCAGCATCCGGGACACGTCGGCGCTCGTCCTCGGCGCCGGCAGCCCGGTCGCCGACCAGGTGGCGCGTCTGACGCCGACCGTCAGTGCCGCGGGACGGTCCTGGCACGAGCTGGAAGCGATCCTCGATCTCCGCCAAAAGCTCTTCGAGCTCGACACACGCTTCGGTCAGCTCGGCTGCTCCGTGCCGACAAGCTGGCGGAAGCTCGGGCGCTGAACGCCGAGGCGTGGGCGCTCGAGCAGCCGTGGCCGCGACCCACCGCTGATTGACCCCCCGGTGCGTGCGGCATAGGGACCGCCCATGGCCGTCCTCGCGCTCGCCGGCATGAATCACATCTCGTTCCCGGTCCGCGACCTCGAACGTTCCATCCATTTCTATCGCGACGTGCTCGGCCTGGCACCGATCCCGCGCCCCGACCTGCCCTTTCCCGGCGCCTGGCTCGGCGGCAATGGCATCCAGGTCCACCTGATCGTACCGCCCGAAGGGGCACCGTTGGGATCGCCGCCGCCGTCACTGAACCCGCTCGGGGGTCACGTCGCCTTCACGATCGACGACTACGACGCGGTCGTGCGCGCGCTGCACGGCGCCGGGATCGAGACGCTCGAGGCCGGGAGCGAGATCGGCCAGCTGTGGGTGCGCGACCCCGACGGACACCTGATCGAATTGATTCAGCCGCGCGCCGGTCGCGCGTAGGCATTCCGGAGGAGGAAGGGCCATGCAGCTGCCACGCCTGCTCGACGTCGCGACGTCGATGTTCACGACGGTCAGTCGGCTCGGCGCCGGGGTGCAGGCGCGCCGCCCGGCGCGCCGCCCGCTCGAGCGCCTCGAGCTCTACGAGTTCGAGGGCTGTCCCTTCTGCCGCAAGGTCCGCGACGCGCTCACCGAGCTCGACCTCGAGGCGATCATCTATCCCTGCCCGCACGGCGGAACGGTGCATCGCCCGAAAGCGATCGCGCTCGGCGGCAAGTCGCAGTTCCCGTATCTCGTCGACCCCAACACCGGCACCCGCATGTACGAGTCCGACGACATCGTCGCGTATCTGTATGCGACCTACGGCGGCCGCGAGCCTGGCATGTTGGTGCGCGGCACCGTCGCGACCGCGAGCTCGATGCTCGCCTCGGCGTTCCGCCCGGTCTTCGGCATCCACGCCCGCCCCTCGCGCCAGCCGGCGAAGCTCCTGGAGCTCTGGAGCTTCGAGGCGAGCCCGTTCTGCCGGATCGCCCGCGAGGCGCTCTCCGAGCTGGAGCTGCCGTACATCCTTCACAACGTCGGCAAGGACGGCGCCGGCCGCCCGGACTTCGTGGCGCGCTCGGGGAAGATGATGGTGCCCTACCTGGCCGACCCCAACACCGGGCGCGAGATGTTCGAGTCGGCGGAGATCCGCCGGTACCTGTACGAAACGTACGCGGCGTAGCGCTCCTTTTCGTCGACAGCAGCGTCGCATCCGGGTGAGGTTCGGCCAGATCGGCTCACCCGCGAGCGCCCTGCAACCGGTAGATCTTGAGCAGCGTCGCATCGTGCCTCTTCACCGTGAAGACCGGTTCGCGGAGAGCTTCGGCACGTCGAATCGCGTCCGTATAGTCCGCTACTCGCGTCATGAACATGAGATAGATCGGATTGCGTGCGGCCGGGGATGGTGGAGCTCGCATCACCATCAAGTCGCGGCGGAGGTAGGGACGGGCGCAATGGGTCGCAATGGGAACGACGACGGTGGAGCCGGGCTCTGCGTTCTCGGCGAGCCACTCGGCGCCTTCCTTGTAGACACTTCCCCATACTTCGAGCTCGACGACGTATTCGGGCTGCTTCGACCACACCCGTCGCGCGATCGAGTTGAGGTACGCATCGTAGTAGGGGTGCACGACGCCCAGATCGATGACGAGGAAGAGCCACCCGCCGACGAACGCGCACGCCAGCAGAGTCCGGGGCAACGGACTCGCCAGCCGAATGCGATCCAGCGCCCACTGAAACCCGACCGCCGCGAGGAGGGCGATCGCCGGGAGTACGGACAGAAGATGCCGGACCCCGCCATAGTGGGTTTGCGAAAGCAGATCGGCCCCCAGGACGACTGCCACCCAGAGTGAGGCGAACCGGGCAGCGGGAGCTCGCCATCGACACGCGCCGATCAGTGCACCCACGACGAGGATCACGGGCGTTGCGACGAGCAACATCACCAAGGAGTAGTGCCAGGGCGGATTCGCCTGGGGATAGACCTGGCCTAGATAGAAAACCTGCACTGGCGGACGGAACTCCAGGGTGTGACGAACGATCTCGGTGACGCGTCCGACGGGGTCCCCCCACAACCACGGCCAGGCGGCCAGTGCGACGCAGACCGCGGTCGCGCCCTGCAGGGCGAGCCGAAGCCAGCGTTCCCGTCGGGATCCCGCTCCGTATCCGATCAGCCACGCGACGCTGAGCGGCACCAGCAACACGGCCACGACATGGCTCGCGAAGGCCAGCCCCAGCGCCATCCCTGCCAGGATCGATGCCCGAGGCGGACGCGTCGCCGCCCGCACCATCAGGAGAAGTGCGAGCACCGTGCAGAACAACCCGATCAGGTCCTTGGGATTGTTCTGCGAATGTCCGATGAACTTGGGAAAGGCAGCCAGGGACAGAAGAGCGAGAGCCGACCCCCAGCGAGGAAGCGTGAGCTCGAGGGCCAGGCGATACAGCAGCCAGAGCGAGGAACTGGAGAGAAGCAGATTGAACAAGTGGAAACCGAGCGGCGACCCCTCCTGGAAGAGCACATCGTTGGCGGCCTCGCCGAAGCCCACGCGGACGGTGTCGAAGACGAACTGATAGCCGGTAAGCTCCTGCCACGGCCACTCGCCGATCTCGCCGCCGGTGGCCGCCGCGTACACCATGCGCAAGTTCTGCCGGCCGGCCTCGAGGCTCACGAACTCGTCCCAGGTCGTGCCGTAGTCGTGGATCGTTAGACAGCCGACGACGAAGAAGACCGCCGCCAGGATGATCCCGACGCGCTGCCCGCCGACGGTCACAACAACGCGTCGACGTTCTCGGGCGGGCGGCCGAGCACCGCGCGCTTGCCGTCCTTGATGACGATCGGGCGCTCGATGAGGATCGGGTTCGCGACCATCGCCGCGATCAGCTTCTTCGGGTCGGTCACCTTGGCGAGGCCGAGCTCGGCGTAGATCGGCTCTTTCGTGCGCATGAGCGCGCGCGGATCGTCGAAGCCGAGGAGCGTCAGGATCTCGCGGAGGCGCGGCGCGCTCGGCGGATGCGCCAGATACTCGACGATCGTCGGGGTGATCCCGGCATCGGTCAGCCGCGCCAGCGTCTGCCGCGATTTCCCGCAGCGCGGGTTGTGGAGGATCTCGTAGCGCGCCATCGCGCCCTCATGCGGGCGTGAGCGCGCCGTGTCAAGTTCAGAAGGGGGATCTCTGCGTCCTTGCCCGAGCGCCGCGCCCTCTGTCATGTAGCGCCCATGGACCGAACGACCGAGATCGGAGATCGCGACGCGACCGGACAAGCCGAGGCCGTGCGTCGTGGGGACGTGTCACCGCGCGAGCTCGTCGACGAGGCGGTTCGTCGCATCGGGCGGCTGAACCCGCAGCTGAACGCCGTCATCCACGAGCACTTCGAGCGCGCCCGGCGCGAGGCATCCGGCACCCTGCCCGAGGGGCCGTTCCGCGGCGTGCCGTTCTTGTTGAAGGACCTCGCCGGCGGTACGCGCGAGGGGGATCCCATCCATTGGGGGACGCGCTTCCTCCGCGACGCGGGCCACCGCGCGACCTCGACCTCGTATCTGGTGCAGAAGTTCCTGCGCGCCGGGCTCGTGATCGTCGGCCGCACCAACGTCCCCGAGCTCGGCGCCTGGACGACGACCGAGCCCGATGCCTACGGCCCGACCCGCAATCCATGGAACCTCGCGCATTCGAGCGGCGGCTCGAGCGGCGGCGCCGCCTCGGCGGTCGCATCACGCATGGTCGCGGCGGCGCACGCCAGCGACGGCGGCGGCTCGATCCGCATCCCGGCAAGCGAGTGCGGCCTCGTCGGGCTCAAGCCCTCGCGCGGTCGCGTCTCGATGGGACCGGCCGTCGGCGAGATGTGGGCCGGGCTCGCGTTCGAGCTCGCCGTCACGCGCTCGATGCGCGACACCGCGGGACTCCTCGATGCCATCGCCGGTCCCATGCCGGGCGATCCCTACGTCGCCGAGCTGCCGCTCCGCCCCTACGTCGAGGAGGTCGGCGCGCCGTGCCGCGGCCTCCGGATCGGACTCGTGCCGACGATCCCGACCGTGCCGATCCACGCCGACTGCACGGTGGCGGTCGAGCAGGCCGGACGCCTGCTCGCGCGCCTCGGGCACCACGTCGAGGTCACGCATCCGGCGGCGCTCGAAGATCCGACCGTCAGCGACGCCGCGATCCGCGTCATCGCCGCGTCGCAGGCCCGCGACATCGAGCGCTTCGAGACCGTGCTCGGCCAGACACTCGGGCCCGCCGACGTCGACTCCGACAACTGGGCGATCACCGAGCTCGGCCGCCAGGTGAGCGCCAGCCAATACCTCGCCGCGCTCGAGGTCCTGCATGCCTGGACCCGGCGCGTGGCGACGTTCTGGTCCGGCGGGTTCGATCTGCTCGTGACCCCGACGATCCCCTTGCCCCCACCGCCGCTCGGCGAGCAGACGCCCGATCCCGCCTCGCCGCTCGCGGCATGGGCGAAGGCCGGCGCGCTGTGTGCCTTCACCGTCCCCTTCAACGTCACCGGGCAGCCGGCGATGTCGTTGCCGCTCCACTGGAACGACGCAGGCCTCCCGATCGGCGTCCAGTTCATCGGCGCGTTCGGGCGTGAGGACGTGCTGATTCGGCTCGGCGCGCAGCTCGAGCAGGAAGTACGCTGGGCGGAGCGACGGCCGCCCGTCTGCGCCTGAGGCTTTCGCGAGACGACCCATGTTGCGCACGCCCGTCTGCGATCTGCTCGGCATCGAGGCGCCGATCGTGCAGGCGGGCATGGCGACGTTCACGTCCGCCGAGCTGGTCGCGGCCGTCTCGAATGCCGGTGGCCTCGGGATCCTGGGCGCGTTGCTGCGTCCGGTCGACGAGCTTCGCGATCAGATCCGCCGCATCCGCACCCTGACCAGCCGGCCGTTCGGCGTGAACCACGTGATCGCGCACCTCGACCCCACCGCGCTCGACGTAG
>CAZWAX010000318.1:0-7091 GCA_964631985.1 uncultured Polyangiaceae bacterium
GTCGATGCCGGCACCGGCGCTCCGCGACCCGTCCTCGTCGGAGCCGAGCGTCGCGGCGCGCGCCGCCGTCGACGCCGCCGTGCGCTTCGCGGGCCGCGTCCGCACCCACCCGCTCTACCGCGCCTACCAGGGGCTCCGCGATTTCGTCCGCCAGCTCTCCGGAAACGGGCGCGCATGAGCGGGCTGCCGTCGGCGACGGTCGCGATCGTCAACTGGAACGGTCGCCATCTGCTCGCGGAATGTCTGCCGTCGGTCTTCGCCCTCGACTACCCGCGCGCCGACCTCGCCTGCCTCGTGGTCGACAACGGCTCGACCGACGGCTCGCTCGAATGGCTGCGACGTGAATGGCCGGCGGTGCGCGTGATCGCGCACCCCGACAACCGCGGCTTCGCTGCCGCCGCCAACGATGCCGCCGCGGCGGCGACGAGCGGGGTCGTGGCGTTCCTCAACAACGATTGTCGGGTCGACGCGGCATGGCTCCGTCATCTCGCGAGCGTGCTGGACGCGACCGACGCCACCGCGGCCGGCAGCTGCATGCTCGATTGGGAGGGCACGCGCATCGACTTCGGCGGCGCCGCCATGAACTTTCACGGCCACGGCAGCAATCGCGGCTTCGGGCGTCCCTATGTCGCCGGCGCGCCCGGCGATCCCGAGCCCGCGCTCTTCGGCTGTGGGGGCGCGCTGGCGGTCGACCGCGCCCGCTTCCTCGCCGCCGGCGGTTTCGACGCCGAGTACTTCGCCTATTTCGAGGACGTCGACCTCGGCTGGCGCCTGTGGGTCCTCGGCGAGCGGGTGCTGTACGTGCCGGCGGCGCTCGCGTACCACCGTCACCGCGGCTCCGGCATGGACCCGGCGCGCTGGCGCTTCCTGATCGAGCGGAACGCCCTCGCGACGCTCTTCAAGAACTACGACCAGCCGAGCCTCGACGTCGTGCTGCCGGCGGCGCGCGCGCTCCTGCGGGCCCGCGGCGTCATGGCGAGCGGCGCCGATGCCGAGGCCCATCGCGCGGCGGAGCGCGCCTTCGACGACGGCCTCGCGACCTGGCAGTCCGCACGGACGGAGATTCAGGCGCGCCGTCGGCGTCCCGACCACGAGATCCTGCCCCTCTTTCGCGAGCCCTTCCGTCCGAGCGCGTTCGGCCGGGCCTACTGGGAAACGCAACGGCGCGCGATCGGAGCGCACGGCCTGGCGCGCATCTTCGGCGCCGCCGTCGTCGCGGGGGCCGATGGCCTCGGCGACTTCATCGACGAGCTCGAGGGTCGGATCGAGGAGCTCACCGCCCGCCTTTCCGAGCGTGGCGAAGGCTGAGACAATCCCCGCCATGCAATGGACACGACGACGAGTGCTCGGGCTCGGGGCGGGGGTGGTTGCCACGAGCATGCTCGCGGGCCGGACGCGGGTCGGCGTCGCCGCCGCGGCCACCCCCAACGCCACGGTGGACGCGCTCAGGGCGTTGGTCATGCAGCGGGCTCTCGGAAGCGAGGACCCGTGGGTGTTGATGCACGTGGTCCTGGCGCTCGGCCCCGACGCGCGGAACGACGGCGGCCCGTTGCTCGACGGCGTGGTCGCGCGTCACGGCACCATGGTCGCCCAGGGGGGTCGCTCATACCCGGGTTTTCCGATCAACGTCGAGGCCCATCCCAACCACTTCCTCGAGATCATGGAGGCGACCGACGTCCCGCCCACCCGGCGCTTCAAGACGGCGGGCGGAGAGGTCACGGTCACCGACCTGCTGACCGGCGCCAAGGCGCTCTTCACGCCGACCATCGCCGGTCCCGAGCTGTCGTGGACCCTGAGCGTCTTCACCGCCGCCATGCCACCCTCGGCCGACCGCTTCACCAATGCCGACGGTCAGGCGTTCACGGTGGCGGCGCTCGTCGAGACCGCCGCCCAGGCGGCCGAGGTCGGCTACGCCGACACCGTCGCCGCGATGCGCGGCACCAAGCCCTACGGACGGAGCACGCTCCAGACCTACGCCTGCAACGGTAGTCACGTGCTCTACGGCCTCTACGACGCGCTCCGCCACGGCTACGAGGGGAAGAATCTCCGCCAGCGCGTCGGCGATCTCACCCGCGCGTCGTACTTCCGCCTCGCCGCCGAGGTGGCGCTGATCGACCAGGTGCTCGCCAACCCGGCGCAGCAGTTGAATGCCGACGCCGCCAAGCTGCAGTTCCTCGGCCATGCGATCGAGAACCTGCGCTACGCCGAGCGCCACGGCATCTATGCGCCGTCCGATGCCGAGCGTCAGGAGCGCACGACCGCGGAGCGCACGCTCGCCGGAGTGGTGGAGCGGATCACGACCGTGCACAATCTCGATGCGCTGGCGAGCTCGGTGCCGCGCGCGTACCGCATCGTGCTCGGCGACGCCTGTCACGCGTTGCACGGTCTCACGAGTCTGGCCTGACCCGACGGGTGATGCCGGTGACGCTCGCCGAGCTCACGATCGTGGTGGTGACGTGGCGGAACGCCGGCGACGTCCCGGATCTCCTGGCCTCGCTCGTGCCGGCGCGTGCGGCCGGCGCCGAGCTCGTCATCGTCGACAACGCGTCGAGTGACGACACCGCAGCGCTCGTGCGCCGATTCGCCCCCGAGGCGACGCTGATCGCCAACGCGGCGAATCGCGGCTTCGCCGCGGGAGCCAATCAGGGCCTGGCCGCGAGCACACGAGCGTTCGTGCTGTTCTTGAACCCCGACGCGGTCGTCACGGCCGACACGATCCCGTGCGCGCTCGCCTACCTGGAGCGACAGCCATCCGTCGGGGTGGTCGGCTGTCGCACGCTGAACGCCGACGGCACCCCGCAACCCACCGTCGATCGTTTCCACAACGTTCGGGCTCTCGTGCAGGAATCGCTCGCGGGCGGCCATGGCGCGGTGCGGGGCACGGCGCCGGCGGTGAGCGGCCTCGTCGACTGGGTCTACGGATCTTTCCTGCTTGGACGGCGCGCGGCGCTCGTCACGGTCGGCGGCTTCGACGAGGCCTACGAGATGTACGGCGAGGACCTCGACCTGTGTCATCGACTGCGGGCGGCGGGGTGGCGGACGGCCTACTGTGCCGATGCGACGGTCGTGCACCACGGCAATCGCAGCGGCGCGGTGCGCTACGGTGACGACCGCGACCTCGCGGTCTTGCGCGGGACGCTGCGTTTCTTTCGCCGCCGCCGCGGGCGGATCGCCGAGCTCGGGTTTCGCCTCGCCGCCGGCGTGAGCTTCGCGGCGAAGGCCGCGAGGTCGGTCCTGGCCGGGTTCGCGAAGCGCGCCGGCGATCCGGAGGCGGACCGACGTGCGCGCCGCTATGCCGGCATGGCGCGGCTCTGTTTCAGCGGTGATCCCGCGGGGCGGCGCGCCGATCGCGCGCGGTTGCGGGTCGGGCACGCTCCTCGAATAGATGGGGCGTGACGGACGCGGCACTCTGCACGCGCGGTTGCGGGTCCGGCACGCTCCTGGGATAGAGGGGGGCGTGACGGACGCGGCACCCTGGATCGTCAAAGGCCCAGGCGAGGAAGCGCCGGTGGTGTCGATCGTGATCCTGACCTGGAACTCGCGGGCTCTGCTCACGGCCTGTCTCGCGGCATTGCCGGCCGCGACCGCGCCGCTCGCGACCGAGATCATCGTCGTCGACAACGGCTCACGGGACGGCACCGCCGAGCTGCTGGCCGCCCGCGGTGACGTCGTCACCATCACCAACCCGGTCAATCGGGGCGTTGCGCCGGGGCGGAATCAGGGACTCCGGAGCGCTCGCGGCGAGCTGGTCGCGCTGCTCGACGTCGACACGGTGCCCGCGCCGGGCTCGTTTGCCACGCTCGCTGCGCGCTTGCGGGCGGCGCCCGAGGTGGGGCTCGTCGGGCCGAAGCTCGTCGATCCTGACGGTGCCCTGCAGTACAGCTGCCGGCGCTTCCCGACCCTCGTCGACAAGGTGCTGCGCCGAGTGCCGCTGCGCTTCGGGCGTGCGGTCCTCGACGACGTCGAGCTGCGCTGGTGGGACCACGCCGGCCTGCGCGAGGTCGACTACGTGATCGGCGCCTGCCAGTTGATCCGTCGGAGGGCCCTCGACGAGGTCGGTCTCCTCGACGAGCACATCTTCTACGGACCGGAGGACGTCGATCTCTGCCTCCGCATGCATCGCGCCGGCTGGCGAGTGGAGTACGTGCCCGAAGCCGTGGTGATGCACCTCGAGCGGCGCATCACGCGAAGGCTGCTCTCGACCCTCACCGCCCGCCACGTCTACGGGCTCGGGTATTTTTTCTGGAAGCACGGCTACCTGCTCACGCGGCCGACGGCGACGACGATGCGCCGCGCCGCATGACCACCGGAACCCTCCACACGCCGCCGCCGATGCTGACGATCGGCGTGCCGGCCAGCACCGGCGAGGACGACCTCCCGGCGACGCTGGCGAGCCTGTGGGCGAGCGCGTCGGCGCTCGGCGGTGCCGTCGAGATTCTGGTCGCGGTGAACGGTCCCGACGAGCCCGCGCCGGCGGTCGGGGGCGCGGAGCGCTTCGCGCGCGACGCCGGGTTGCCGTTGGTCGCGCCCGGCGACGACGCACCCGCGACCGGGTCGTGCGTGCGTCTCCTCCGGCTCGCCGCGCGCAGCAAGACGGCGGCCTGGAACGCCATCCGCGCGGCGACGCGGGCTCCGATCATCGTCTTCGCGGACGCCGACGTGCGGGTCGCGCCGGCCGCCATCCCGCTCCTGGTCGGGCGCCTGCGGGCCGAGCCCGGGCTCGCGATCGTCGCCGGTCGCGAGGAGCCCCTCGTCACGGCGGACGATGGGCTGGTCGCCCGGATCGCCGCGCTCCCGCACCGCTTCGACTTCGGCAACGTGCCGGGCCGGCTCTACGCGCTTCGCGTCGCAGCGCTCCCGGAGCCGCTGCCTCCCACGGTGCTGCACGAGGACGCCTACCTCACGGTGCGTCTCGGCCGCGCCCGCTTCGCCAAGGAGCACGACGCGATCGTGTACCTGCGGCCCCCGACGACCTGGGACGAGTACCTCCGCCAACGCATCCGCAACGAGGTCGGCAAGCTCCAGCTGACCCGCGAGTTCCCCGACCTGCATCGCCAGCACGGCTTCGGAACCTATCCGTGGCGGCGCTTCTTCCGCGAGATCGCGCCGCGCGAGTATCCGCTGGTGGCGCTGTCGATGGCGGCGCGCGCTTTCGCCCGCGTCCGCGCGCTCCGCCAGATCCGTCAGGGCTTCCATCGCGGGTGGGCCGTCCTGCCGTCTACCAAGCGCTGGCCCGCGGGCGGCGGTACGGCGGGCTGAGTCGGCATGCAGCGCAGCGGTCTTCGCGAGCAGAGCACCATCGCGCTGCTCCTGGCCCTCGACCTCGGCTGGGCGATCGTGGCCTACGGCATCGCGTTCTTCCTGCGCATCTATTTCCCGCTGCCGTTCACCACCGACCTGCTGCCGGTCGAGCGCCTGTTCGAGCTCCGGCACATGTTGCCGGCGATCCTGGCCGCCGAGCTCGTGACGCTCTACTTTTTCGGCTTCTACGATCTCCGGGCGCTGCGCGCCGGCTTCCGGCCGATCGTCAACAGCGTGACCGCGCTGTTCATCCACCTGCTCGCGACGACCGCGCTCTACTTCTTCAGCGGCGACGTCAACTTTCCGCGCTCGGTGCTGGTCGTGTACTGGCTGATCAATGCCGGCGGTTTGGCGGCGATCCGCGAGTGGGTCGGGCACCGGCTCGCGTCGTCGGGGCCGGTGCGCGTGCTGCTGGTCGGCACCGGCGAGGAGATCGAGCAGTTCCTCGAAGGCGTCGGCGAGCCGCGCCTCCATCACGTCGACATCGTCGGGGCGGTCGCGGTCGCGGGTGACGGCGGCGACGGGCACACACCAGGGCCGTTCGTCGGCGGCCTGCCGTGGCTCGGCGAAGTCGGCGACCTGCCGCGTCTTCTCGTCGAGCACGACGTCGGCGAGATCCTGTTGCTGTCGCCGCTCTCGTGGCGCGATCGCCTCGTCGACCGCATGCTGCGCCAGGCGCGGCGGCCGCGCGTCAGCGTCGTGCCGTCGGTGTACGACATCCTGGTCGGCCGCGTGTCGTCCGGGCGCATCCACGACATCCCCGTCGTCGAGGTCGTGAAGAACCCGCGCGACGACCTGGCGTATCTCTTCAAGCGCAGCATGGATTTCGCGATTGCCGGGGCATTGGCGATGGTGGTCCTGCCGGTCGCGGCGCTCGCCGCCGTCGCGGTGAAGCTCGGCTCGCCGGGCCCCGTGTTCTATCGCCAGCGCCGCGTCGGGCAGGGCGGGGTGCAGTTCACCATCTGGAAGTTCCGCACCATGCTCGACCACGCCGAGGACGACAGCGGTCCCGTGCTCGCCCGCCACGAGGATCGCCGCGTCACGCCCGTCGGGCGCGTCCTGCGGGCGAGCCGCATCGACGAGATCCCGCAGCTCTGGAACGTGCTCAACGGCACCATGAGCCTGATCGGCCCGCGTCCCGAGCGCCCCGAGTTCGTCCGCCGCTATGCCGAGGAGATCCCCGGCTACCTCGAGCGCCTCCAAGTGAAGCCGGGTCTCACCGGCCTGGCGCAGGTGAACGGCGAGTACCACACCAGCCCCGCCTACAAGCTCAAGTACGATCTCGCGTACATCTACAACTACTCGCTCGTCCTCGACCTCAAGATCATGGCCGAGACGGTGAAGGTGATGGTGACGCGCCGGGGTGTGTGACCGCCGGCGCGCCGCGCGTCACTTGCCGGTGAACGTCGGTTTCCGTTTCTCGAGGAAGGCGCGGATGCCCTCCTGCCCGTCGGCGCTGATCGACGCCGCCGCGATCGCGCGGGCCTCGAGCTCCATCTGGGTCTCGAGGCCGTTCTCGAAGGTGGCGTTCAGCAGCGTCTTCACCGCGCCGAACGAGCGCGTCGGGCCGGCGGCGAGCGTCGCCGCGAGCTTCGCCGCCGTCGGCAGCAACTGATCGGCCGGCACGACCTGATTCACGAGGCCCCAGTCGAGCGCCTCCGCGGCACTGAGCTTGCGATTGGTCAGCATGAGCTCGCGGGTACGGCGGTCGCCGATGCGGCGCGGGAGGAAGAAGGTCGAGCTGCCGTCGGGGACGAGGCCGGCGTTGGTGTAGGCCATGACGAAGCCCG
>CAZWAX010000319.1:0-7065 GCA_964631985.1 uncultured Polyangiaceae bacterium
ACGGTCTCCTGCGATCACCGCATCATCGACGGGGTCATGGCCGGACGCTTTCTCGAGGAGCTCAAGACGTTGTTGGAGAATCCAATCGGTCTGGTGGTGTCATGAAGAGTGCCGTCGCAGTCGCGTTGTCCCCCGACGTCTCGCCGATCGAGATCGTCCGTCTCGGTCGTCGGGACTACGAAGAAACGCTCGAGCTTCAAGAGAAGGCCCGGACGCAGGTCATCGACGGTGGACCCGAGCAGCTGCTGCTGGTCGAGCATCCGCCCGTCATCACGCTCGGACGGCGCGGCGACGCGCGGCACGTGTTGGTCCCGCGCGCGCCGGTGCTCCGGGTGAGCCGCGGCGGCGACGTCACATACCACGGGCCCGGACAGCTGGTCGGCTATCCGATCCTCGACCTCGCCCGCCGCGGGCGCGACATCGACCGCTATCTGCGTGCGCTCGAGGACGTGCTGATCGCGGTCGCCGGGCGGTTCGGTCTCACCGCGCGCCGGCAACGCGGCTGGACCGGCGTCTGGCTCGGCAACGATAAGCTCGCGGCGATCGGCGTCGGCATCCGGCACTGGGTGACGATGCACGGCTTCGCGCTCAACGTCGCCGATCTGCGCGAGGATTTCGCGGCGATCGTCCCATGCGGGCTCGCCGGCATCGGCGTCACGTCGCTCGCGCAGGCGACCGGGCAGTGCCCTGCCATGGTCGACGTGGAAGCGCTGGTGATCGACGAGTTCCTCCGCGTCTTCGCGCCCGCCGCGTGCAGCGACGCGCAGGCAGCCGGGGTCTCGTGATCGCACGACGCCACCCCGACTGGATCAAGAGCCGGGCCCCAACGGGGCGCGCCGTCGCCGAGACGCGGGCGACCGTGCGCGCGCTCGGCCTCCATACCGTTTGCGAGGAAGCGCAGTGCCCGAACCTCGGCGAGTGCTGGTCGCATCACACCGCGACCGTGATGCTGCTCGGCGACACTTGCACGCGCGCGTGTCGCTTCTGCGCGGTCAGTCACGGGAAGCCGACCACCGTCGACCCCGACGAGCCGCGCCGGGTCGCGGAAGCGGTGGCCACGCTCGGGCTTCGCCACGTCGTCATGACGTCGGTGAATCGCGACGATCTCCCGGACGGCGGCGCGGCGCACTTCGCGGCGACGGCGCGAGCCGTGAAGGAGCGGGTGCCCGAGTGCACCATCGAGGTGCTGATCCCCGACCTGCAGGGGAATCACGAGGCGCTCGCGACGATCGTCGCGGCGCCGATCACGATCTTGAACCACAATACCGAGACCGTGCCGCGGCTCTACAAGCGCGTCCGGCCGGGCGCGACCTACGAACGCTCGCTCGAAATCCTGCGCGCCGCGAAGCGCTTTCGTCCCGAGCTCCGCACCAAAACCGGCCTCATGCTCGGCCTCGGCGAAACGCGCGACGAGATCCACGCCGTCCTCACGGATCTTCGTGCGACCGGCTGCGAGGTGCTCACGCTCGGCCAATACCTCCGACCGAGCATGGACGAGCTACCGGTCGAGCGCTACGTGACGCCCGAGGAGTTCGCGAGGCTCGGCACGGAAGCGCGTGCGATGGGCTTTGCGTACGTCGAATCCGGGCCGCTCGTGCGCAGCTCGTATCACGCGTGGCAACATCTCCCATAAGTGAAAATATCTCTGCGCTACACACGAAAATCTCGAAAAAATAGACGAAAAAATCACGCGACCAGAATTGCGGACGAGGGCCGTTTGCCATAAGGTCACGCGATTCCAGGGTCGTCGGATGGATGGCCCGAAACACGGTTGGGGCGAGGTGTGCGATGCTGAAACTCTACGATTATCCAGAGAGCCCGTTTTGTCAGAAGACCCGGATCGTGCTGGCCGAGAAGGACTTGAGCTTCGAAATCGTCCCGGTCGACCTCAAGGCTGCTGAGCAAAAGCGTCCTGAATTCCTCAAGTTGAACCCTTTCGGCAAGGTACCGGTGCTGATCGACGACGAGATGATCGTGTACGACTCGACGATCATCAACGAGTACCTCGAAGACGAGTATCCCCATCCGCCCCTGTTGCCGTCCGATTCGTCCGCGCGCGCCCGCGTCCGCACCTTCGAAGACTACGCCGACAACGCCTTCATTCCCGTGACCGGCATCATCATGAACGAGCTGCGTAAGCCCGAAGCCGAGCGCGATGCCGAGAAGCTGACGAATGCGCGCACGCAGGTGAAGCGCATGCTCGCGGTGCTCGACGGCTCCCTCGCCGGCCGGCAGTGGCTCGCGGGAAACTTCTCGCTCGCCGACGTTGCTTTTGCCCCGCGCGTCGTCATCCTGCCGGCGCTCGGCGTCGAGCTCGATCCCGAATGGAAGAACGTCGCCGGCTGGATCCAGCGCCTGAACCAACGCGCCAGCATCCACGACCTCGCCGGCCTCGACGCCTGGCGGAAGTAAGTCGCGCGTTCGGGCTGCGAGTCCGCCTGCGTAGCGCGCCCCGCGCGGCCAGCGAGCCGGGGGTTAGAATCCGCCTTCTTCGACGGTCGCGAATTGCTCCTGGTAGATCCGGATGAACGCCACCACGATCGCCAGCAGCACCGGCCCGAGGAAGATCCCGAGCACGCCGTAGACCTGCACCCCGCCGAGGATCCCGAAAAAGAGAAACAGCGTGGGGAGGCGGGTCTGCCCCCCGATCAGCAGCGGGCGCAGCACGTTGTCGACCATGCTGATCACGATCGAGCCGTAGACGAGCAAGATCACCGCGCGCACGGGATCGCCGCTGGCAAAGAGGTAGATGGTGCACGGGATCCAGACGCCAGCCGCGCCGACGAACGGGATCAGCGACAAGAAGCCGGCGACGACCCCCAGGAAGGCCGTATAGGGGAGACCGAGCCCCCAGAGTGCCACCCAGGTGAGGATGCCCTGGGCGAGCGCGGTCGCGACCATGCCCTGCGTGACCGCCGAGAGCGTCTGATAGAGCACGCTGAAGATGGCGTCCTTGTGGGCCGGGTCCATGGGGATCACGTTGCGGAGCCCGCGCACCATGCGTTCGCCGTCGCGGAAGAGAAAGAACAACGTGAACACCATGATCGTGAAGTCGAAGAGGAAGACCGCAACGTTCCGCGCGACCGACGTGACCTGCGCCACGATCAGCGCGCTCGCCGTATCGACGCTCGAGCGGGCGGCGGCTCCCCAATCGATCTCGTAGCCCTCGAGGCGGGTGACCCAACGTCCGAGCCGGGACTCGCGCAAGCGCTCGATGCTCGCGTTCAGCTCGCCCGAGCTCACGTACTCGCTGGTCCGCTGATAGAGCGATGCCGCCTCGCGCGTGATCACGCTCGAGAGGGAGATCGTCGGGAGCACGATGACGGTGGTGACCAGCAGGGTGAGGGCGAACGCCGCCAGCGTCTCGCGACCACCACACCAGCGGAGCATGGTCTGGTAGAGCGGAGAGAAAAGCATCGCGAGGATCGCCGCCCAGATGATGGGCCCGAGAAACCCCGAGAAGACCGCGTAGAGCTGGTAGAGCAGGAACAGGAAAGCCGCGAAGAAGAAGAAGACGATCACCTGGCCGCGTGCGAGCCCGAGACTCGACGAGAAGGGCGAGCGTCGTGGCTCGGAAGGGGGCGGCGGTACCGAGGGCGTGGGGAGGGGCGCCATCGCGCGTCTAGGAGCCGGCGACGGTCATGCGCCCGATCTTGATCATGGGGGCCGCCATCGAGCCACGGAACTCGAGATCGTTCCCGACCATCTCGATGTCGCGAAACATGTCGAGCAGGTTCCCGGCGATCGTGATCTCTTCGACCGGGTACGCGATTTCGCCGTGCTCGATCCAAAGCCCGGCCGCGCCTCGCGAATAGTCGCCGGTCACGGCGTTCACACCGAAGCCAATGAGCTCCGTGACCAGCAGCCCGCGCTCGACCGAGGCGATGATCGCCTCGGGGCTGTGCGGGCCGGCCTCCAGATAGAAATTGGTCGGCGAGGCGCTCGGGGAGTCCCCGATCGCACGGGCGGCGTTGCCGGTCGAGGCGAGCGCGAGGCGCTTGGCCGAGTAGGTATCGAGGAGATAGCTCCGCAGCACGCCGCGCTCGACCACCGTCGTGCGGCGCGTGGGCAGGCCCTCGGCGTCGAACGGTCGCGAGCCGTGCCCGCGAGGCAGCCGGCCGTCGTCGACGACCGTCATGCAGGGCGCGGCGATCGTGTCCCCGAGACGGCCGAGCAGGAACGACGTACCGCGATAGAGGCTCTGCCCGGTGACCGCACCCGCCAGGTGCCCGAGCAGGGACACGGCGACGGTCGATTCGAAGATCACGGGTGCTTCCTGCGTCTTCACGCGCCGGCCGCCGAGGCGTCGAAGGGTGCGCTCGGCGGCCCGTTTGCCGATTGCAACGGGATCGTCGAGGCGGGCGAGGTGACGGGAGCGGGCGTACCAGAAGTCGCGCTGCATGGAACCGTCGGCCGTGGCGACCGGCTCGACGCCGAGGTGAAAGCTCGAGCGGCGATAGCTGCCGGCGAAGCCCAGCGTCGATGCGTAGGCGATGGTCGACGCGTCCTGCGAGAACTCGGCACCCTCCGAGTTGCTGAGCCGGGGATCGACCGCGAGCGCGGCGCCCTCGGCCGCCCGCGCCTGGGCGAGAGCGTGATCTGGATTCGGGGCCTCCGCCGTCGGGTCGTAGAGGTCGAGGTCGGGGACATCGGAGGCGAGCGCGGTCGGATCGGGGAGCCCAGCGAGCGGATCGCCGGCCGTGACCCGCGCGAGCGCTACGGTGTCGGCGGCGAAGCGTTCGAGTCCCGACGGGGAGAGATCGGCCGTCGCGGCGATCGCCGCACTCGTCCCCGCGAAGACCCGGAGGCCGAGGCGCCGCTCGCGCGCGTCGGTCAGCTTCTCGATCTCGCCGAGCCGGATGCCGGCCGCGAACGCCGTGCTCTCGACCATGACGGCGTCGGCGGCCGCGGCGCCCGCGCGCGTCGCCTGCTCGAGCACGGTGCGCAGGGTCGCTTCCATGGCGGTGCCTGCGGGTCGCGGCGTCACGCGCGCGTCCCGCCGACGGTCAGACCGTCGATGCGGATCGTCGGGAGACCGACGCCGACCGGTACCGACTGCCCGTTCTTGCCGCACGTCCCGATCCCTTCGTCGAGCTGCAGGTCGTGGCCGACCATGCTGATGCGGGTGAGCACGTCGGGGCCATTGCCGATCAGGGTCGCGCCCTTTACCGGCCGGGTCACTTTGCCGCCCTCGATGAGATACGCCTCGCTCGCCGAGAACACGAATTTGCCGCTCGTGATGTCGACCTGCCCGCCGCCGAACGAGACGGCGTAGAGCCCGCGATCGACCGAGCGCAGGATTTCGTCGGGGGTGGAGTCCCCGGCCAACATGAAGGTGTTGGTCATGCGCGGCATGGGCGCGCTCGCGTAGCTCTCGCGGCGACCGTTGCCGGTCGGCGGGACGCCCATGAGCCGCGCGTTCAGTCGATCCTGCAGATAGCCGCGCAGGATGCCGCGCTCGATCAGGACTGTGCGGCTGGTCGGCGTTCCCTCGTCGTCGACGTTCAGCGAGCCGCGGCGATTGGCGATCGTGCCGTCGTCGATCACCGTGCAGAGCTCGGAGGCGACGCGCTGGCCGAGCAGGTTGGCGAAGGCCGACGTGCCCTTGCGATTGAAGTCGCCCTCCAGCCCGTGGCCGATCGCTTCGTGCAGCAGGATGCCGGGCCAGCCCGGTCCGAGCACGACCGTCGTCTCGCCCGCGGGCGCGTCGACCGCGTCGAGGTTCAGCACGGCTTGGCGGGCGGCCTCGCGCGCGAAGCGCAGATGGCGGTCGCCTTCGAGCAGGAAGCTGTAGGCCTGCCGTCCGCCGCCGCCGTAGGTGCCCTGCTGGCGGCCGTTCGTGTCCTCGGCGATGCAGGTGACGTTCAAACGGGCGAGTGGCTGCACGTCGCCCACCAGGCGGCCGTCGGCGGTCGCGATCATGACCAGCTTCTGCTCGATCCCGAGCGACGCGAAGACGTTCTTGATCCGGGGATCGGCGGCGCGGGCCGCGCGGTCGACGGCTTCCAGCAGCGCGATCTTGTCGGGGAGCGGGGTGTCGAGCGGCGACGCCGAGAGGGTGTAGAGATCGCGCTCGGGACGGATCGAGCGGACCGCGACGGCGTGCTCCGTGCTCGCGCCGTTCGCGATGTGCCCGGCCGTGCGTGCCGCCTCGCCGAGGGCCGTGAGGGTGACGTCGTCGGTGTAGGCGTAGCCGGTCTTCTCGCCGGCGATGACGCGCACGCCGACGCCCTGGCTCACGTCCTTGTTGGCCTTCTTGACTTGGCCTTCTTCGAGGCTCAGCGCCTCGCTGGTACGGAACTCGAAGTAGAGGTCGCCGTCGTCGGCGTGACGCGCGAGCGCCGAGCCCAGGACCCGCTCGAGCGCCCCGGACGAGACCCCGTAGCGATCGCGAAAAAACTCCTCAGGCCGTACCGGATCCGCCATCACACCCCCTGCGATCCCGCGAAGCTAGCAGATGGGTCGGGACCGGCAAAGGCGACGATTCAATGCAAGGTGGTGGTGACCTGCTCGAGCCGCGCGAGATGCGTCCGGATCTCGGCGGTCGCCGGTGCGTCGGGCGCGAGCGCGAGGTAGCGGCGGAAGTCGGCGAGCGCCGACGCGAAGCACTCGAGCTGCTCGTAGAGCAGGCCGCGCAGCCGGAGATACTCGGGGGCTTCGGGCCAGAGCATGAGCAGCAGCTCCACCGTGGCGAGCGCCTGGTCGTGGGCACCGCGCTCGCGGTAGATCGCGAGCAGGTTGCCGAGCATGCGGCTCAGGATGCCGAGACTGCCGGTCGACTGGAGCGCTTGCGGCAGGGCGCGTTGGAGATTTCCGCCCGCCGGACCGCCGCTCGCGGCGTAGAAGGCACGCAAGCGATCGCGGAGCTCGTCGTATCCGATCGGTCGTCCGCCGAAGAACGGGTCGAGGAGATGATCATCGGCGCAGCCCGGTACGCGCACCAGGAAATGGCCGGGGAAGCCGACGCCCTGGAGCTCGACGCCGACACGTGCGCCCACCTCGATCAGCACGACGGCGAGCGTGATCGGAATGCCGGTGCGCCGCTCGAGCACGTCGTTCAAGAAG
>CAZWAX010000320.1:0-7061 GCA_964631985.1 uncultured Polyangiaceae bacterium
CCGGTGATCCTGCTCTGCGACGAACCCTTCTCCGGGCTCGATCCGATCTCGGCGCGCCGCATCGAGGCCCTGCTGGTCGAGATCAATCGACGCCGCGGCGTCACGCTGATCGTCGTGTCGCACAGCATCCCCTCGACGATGCGCATGGCCGACCACGTGGTCGTGCTGCTGCCGGACGGTCCGGTCGAGGGCACGCCGGCCGAGCTGAAGGCCAGCACCGACCCGCGCATCGTCGCGTTCCTCTCCGACGGCGAGGACCCGACGGTGACCGCACCCGACGACCTCCCGGGAACGACCGCGGCGCGCGGGGCCCCGGCGCACGGCGGGCGCCCCGCGTGATCCGTCCGATCCAGGATCTCGGCTGGTCGGTGGTGCGCTTCGTCACCGATCTCGGCGCGCTCACGGTCTTTGCCCTGCAGGTCGTGCGCGCGACCCTGTTCCCGCCGTGGCGTCTTCGCCTCTTCGTCGACGAGCTCTACAAGCTCGGCGTCCTGTCGCTCGTCGTCATCTGCGTCTGCGGGCTCGCCGTCGGCATGGTGCTGGGTCTGCAGGGCTACAACACGCTCGTGCGCTTCGGCGCCGCCGAGTCGCTCGGCGCGGTCGTGGGACTGACGTTGGTGCGCGAGCTCGGGCCCGTGCTGACGGCGTTGCTCGCGACGGGCCGCGCCGGCTCCGCGACGGCCGCCGAGATCGGCACCATGGTCGCGACCGAGCAGCTCGACGGGCTCCGCATGATGTCGGTCGACCCGGTCGACCTCGTGGTGGCGCCGAAGGCGCTCGCCATGGTCGTGGTCATGCCGCTCTTGTCGGGGCTCTTCATTGTCTGCGGGCTCACCGGCGGCTATCTCGTCGGGGTGGGATTGATGGGGCTCGACGGCGGCAACTACTTCGCCAGCCTCCAGTCGGCGATCGTCTTCCGCGACGACATCCTCGGTAGTCTCTTGAAGGCGCTGATCTTCGGCGTGCTGGTGGGCTTGATCGCCACCTTTCGCGGCTACTACGCGGCGCCGACCTCGGCCGGTGTGAGCGCCGCCACCACGTCGACGGTAGTCGTCGCCTCGGTGAGCATCCTCATCTTCGATTACTTCGTGACCGCGCTGTGGGGAGTGTGAATCCATGAGTCGATCCCCCGTCCGTGATTTCGTCGTCGGGCTCTTCGTCCTCGCAGGCCTCGGCGCGATCGCCTATCTGTCGATCAACGTCGGCGGGCTCTCGTACAGCGGCCCCGGCGGTTTCACCCTCTATGCCTCGTTCGACCAGACCGGTGGGTTGAAGCCGCGGGCGCCGGTCGTGATCTCGGGCGTCAAGGTCGGGCAAATCGCGAAAATCGAGCTCGGCCAGGACTACCGGGCACGAGCCACCCTCGATCTCGATCCCAAGCTCGCCCTGCCGACCGACACGACCGCCTCGATCCAGACTGCGGGACTCCTCGGCGACCGCTATGTCGCCCTCCAGCTCGGCGGCGAGGAGCAGACGTTGAAAGCGGGCGACGAGATCACCTTCACCGAATCAGCGGTGATTCTCGAGCGATTGATCGGCAAACTGGTGCACAACGCTCCCGGCCAGAGCGACGTCAAGACCGAGTAGAGGAGAGCCCCGTGATGAACCTCATGCGTGCCCTACTGGTGGGCCTGCTGCTCGTCCTGCCTGCGACGAGCCGCGCCGCCGATCCCGCACCCGACACGACCGCGCACGAGGACCCGAGCGCCGCGGCGACCGGCGCCGACTACGACCCCTGGCAGCGCCTGAACCGCGGCATCTTCTGGTTCAACGACCGCGCCGACGTCTACGTGCTGGAGCCCGTCGCGACCGGCTGGGACATCGTGATGCCCGAGCCCGCCGAGACGGGGATCTCGAACTTCTTCGCCAACCTGCGCTTCCCGGTGGTGATGGTGAACAACCTGCTGCAGGGGAAGCCGGGCAAGGCCGCGATCGACGTCGGCCGCTTCATGGTGAACACGACCTTCGGCCTCGCCGGCTTCTTCGATCCCGCGACGATCTGGGGCCTCGAACGCCACAACGAGGATTTCGGACAGACCCTCGGCGTCTGGGGCGTACCACCCGGTCCGTATCTGGTATTGCCGTTGCTCGGCCCGTCGAACCCGCGCGACACCGCCGGCATTCCGGTCGACTACGTGCTGAGCATCACACCGCTCTTCTTGAACTCGTACTGGTGGACGGGCGCCGGCGTGATCAACATCATCAATACCCGCGCCCAGTACCTCGACGAGGTCCGCAACGCCAAGGAAGCGTCGCTCGACTATTACGTGTTCGCGCGCAATGCCTACTACCAACGCCGTCGGGCGTTGGTGAACGACCAAAAGGAGGAGAGCGGCCACGCGCCGACGGACGAGCTCTATGATCTCAACGTCATCGAAGGTTCCAAGTAGGGTCGCAGCCATCGCGGCGGCGGCCGTGATGGCGCTGCTGGCGGCGTTCGCGGCACCGGCCCGCGCCGAAGATGCCGCCGCGGCCGTCGTCGAGAAGACCACGAGCGGGGTCATCGCGATCCTGGTCGACCAGAACCTCTCGACCGAGGAGAAGCGCAAGCGCGTCGAGGCCGTCGTGCTCCAGAGCGTCGACTTCGAGACCCTCTCGAAGCTCGTGCTCGCCCGCAACTGGACCCGTTTCAACGTCGCCCAGCGCGCGGAGTTCATGACCCTCTTCAAGAACCATCTGTCCATGACCTACGGCCGGAACGTCGAGACCTACAAGAACGAGAAGGTCCAGATCACCGGTGCCCGCGCCGAGACCGGCGGCGACTCGACCGTGAAGACCAAGATCGTCCGCGGCGGCTCGAACGACATCCTGGTCGACTATCGCCTCCGCCAACGTGACGGCACCTGGAAGATCATCGACGTGGTGATCGAGGGCGTGAGCCTGGTTTCGAACTTCCGCTCGCAGTTCCAGGACGTGGTGGCCAACGGCGGTCCGGACCGCCTGCTCGCGCTGCTGCGCGAGAAGAATGCCAAGGGCGAGCCGCTGAAGACGAGCTGACGGCGATCCCTAGGGAAGGTCGCCGAGCGGCTGCCCGGCCTTTGCCTTCTTCTCGAGCGTCTCCGCCGCGGCACCCTTCACCATGTCGCCGACCGTCACGTACTGGCGCATCGCTTCGTGGAACGCGGCAGCGGCCTTGTCGCGCTTGCCGAGGGCGGCGTAGGCACGGCCGAGCGTCTCGTACGACGCGGCATCGCGGGGATTCAGCTTGACCGCGGTCTCGAGCTCGGAGACGGCGCGGTCGTTCATGCCGCGCGCCGCGAAGACGGCGCCGAGCTTGGCGTGACTGGTGGCGTCGTCGGGCGCGCCGGCCGTGGCCTTGCCGTAGACCTCGAGCGCGCGCTCGCTCTGGCCCTGGCTCTCGAGCTCGGCGCCGAGCTCCAACGCCGCGCTGACCGACGAGGGGTTCGCCTTCACCGCCTCCTCGAACGCGGTGAGGGCCTCGCTCTTCTTGCCGGCCTGGCGGGCGAGGAGACCGCGCGTCACGTACACGCCCTCGAGGCCGTCGCGCGCCTGCTGCATGTTCGGGTCGAGACGGATGGCCTCGTTGAAGTTCTTGATCGCGTAGTCGTTCATGCCGATCCGGACCTGACACATCGCCAGGTGATAGTGGGCGAGCGCGTTCTCGGGGTCCGTGTGGATGATCTTGGAGTAGTTCGACGAGGCGAGGCTCCACTCACCTCGTGACTCCTGATTGGCGGCCTCGGCGAACAGGCGGGCGACCTCCTCCGCCTTGCCGGCGAAGGCCGGGGACGCGAGCAGCAAGAACGAGAGCGCGAGATGGATGGACGTGCGACGCCTCATGGTCATGGGCTTCCTCCTGGTCGGCTTCAGCGCTGACACTGCGGACAATAGAACGAGCTCCGGCCGACGATGACGCGCCGCCGGATCGATCCGTCACAACGGCGGCAGGGCTCGCCGGCGCGCTCGTAGACTCGAAACGTGTGTTGGAACGCGCCCGGCTCGCCCCGTTCGTCGCGATAGTCGGAGATTGACGAGCCCCGGAGCGTGATCGCCGCGGCCAGCACGCGGCCGGTCTCGGCGACGATGCGCTCGGCGTCGGCACGGGTGACGCGCGAGGTCTTGCGGGTCGGCCGGATACCGGCGCCGAACAGGATCTCGTTCACGTAGATGTTGCCGAGGCCGGCAACGACCTGCTGATCCATCAAGAGACTCTTGACCGCGCGGCGCTGCCGGCGGGCGATGCCGTGCAGGAGCTCTGCCGAAAAGTCGGCGTCGAGCGGCTCGGGACCGAGCACGGCGAGCTCGGCAAGGTGCTCGGCCGGCCCGATCCGCATGAGACCGAACCGACGCGGGTCGTGGAAACGGAGCGTCCGGCCGTCGTCGAGCGTCACGACGACGTGCGTGTGCGTGCGGCGGGGCTCGGCGGCCGGCAGCACGACGAGCGTCCCGGTCATGCCGAGGTGGACGAGCCAGCTCGCGCCGTCGTCGAGATCGAGCAGGAGATATTTGGCGCGGCGGCGCACGCCCTCGATGCGGCGACCGGTGAGGGTCGCGGCGAAATCGCGCGCCAGCGGACGGCGGAGGCGGCGCTCGTGGATCGCGACGGCCGTGACCCGCCGTCCGGTCACGGCGTCGGCGAGACCGCGCCGCACCGTCTCGACTTCGGGAAGCTCGGGCATGGGCGCGTCCTAACGCGGCGACCGGGGTGCGCGTCGCGGCACGCCCGCGGCGTCCAGCGCCTTGCCGGCGGCGTCGGAGAGGCGTGCAAAGCTGGCGACGTCGAGCGTCTCGCCGCGTACCCGACCGTCGATGCCGGCGGACGCGAACACGTCTTCCCAGACCGGCGGCGCGAGCGCGAGCGGCTCGGCCAAGGTCTGCACGGCGTTCCGCAGCATCTTCCGGCGCTGGTTGAAAGCGGCGCGCACGATCGCCTGCATGAGACGCGGCTCCTCGACCGGCACCCGCGGCGTGGGGGAAAGCCGCACCCGGAGGACCTCCGAGGCCACCTGCGGCCGCGGATAGAAGGCCGACGAGCCGACGCGGAAGCGGCCGCGCAGCTCGGCGTAGAGTTGGAACAGCACCGACGGCGCGCCGTAGGCCCGCGTGTCGACCTTCGCGAGCAGACGGTCGGCGACCTCTTTCTGCAGCATCACGGTGAGGTCGGGAAAGACGTGCCGCTCCTCGATCAGCCGGAAGAGGATCGGCACCGAAATGTTGTACGGCAGGCTGGCGACGACCTTGACCTCGGTCTCGGGTACTTCGCCGCGGAGGTCCACCTCGAGCGCGTCCCCTTCGATGACCTTCACCTCGGGGTGGGCCGCGAACTTCCGCCGCAGCACCACCGAGAGACCGCGGTCGTACTCGACGATGTAGAGCCGTGCCGCGCGTGTCGCCAGGACGTCGGTGAGCGCCCCGACGCCGGGACCGATCTCCAGCACGGCGTCCTCCCCGCTTACCTCGGCGAGGCCGACCATGCGCTCGATCACCCCGGCATCGACGAGGAAGTGTTGGCCGAGGCTCTTCCGCGGCGCGAGCCCCTCGCGTTGGAGCAGGGCGCGGGTTTCGGCGGCAAGGCGGCTCATGCGGCGATCCCGGCGCCGCTCACGCGTCGACGCCGATCGGCAGTGTCGCGGCCGCGTTCAGGGTGAGATCGTGGCGTTCGCCGCGGAGCAGGCGCTCGCGACCGGCATAGCCGATCATGGCGGCGTTGTCGGTGCAGTAGGCGAAGCGCGGAAACGCGACGTCGAATCCGGCGGCGGTGCCGGCCTCGGTCATCGCGACGCGGAGCCGGCTGTTGGCCGAGACGCCGCCCGAGACCACGATGGTCGTCGCGCCGAGCGCCTCGGCAGCCTTCAGCGTCGGCCCGACCAGCATGTCGACGATCGCCTCCTGGATGCGCGCGCCGACGTCCTCGAGCGCATGCGTGGCGCCATCGAGAATGTACTGTCGAAGGGACGTCTTCACGCCGCTGAAGCTGAAGTCGTAGCCGCCGGTCTTGGTGCCGAATCGTGCGGCGTGCTTGAGCGCGGCACGCGGAAAACGAATTGCCCCACGATCGCCCGCCGCCGCGCGCCGATCGATCTCGCGCCCGCCGGGGAAGCCGAGGCCGAGCATCTTGGCCCCCTTGTCGAAGGCTTCGCCGGCCGCGTCGTCGCGCGTCCGCCCGAGCTGCCGATACCGGCCGACGTCCTCCACCAGATAGAGGCTCGTGTGGCCGCCCGACACGAGGAGCCCGAGATAGGGAAACGCGACCGGCCGATCGAGCAGGATGGCGAGCAGATGGCCCTCGAGGTGGTTCACCCCGACGAAGGGCACGCCGCGCTCGAACGCGATCCCCTTCGCGACCTGCAAGCCGACCAGCAGCGAGCCGACGAGCCCCGGCCCGTAGGTGGCGGTCACGGCCTCGACGTCGTCGAGCCCGATCCCGGCGTCGCCGAGCGCGCGCTCGATCACGGGGAGGATGGCGACCATGTGCTGGCGCGATGCCAGCTCGGGCACGATTCCGCCGTACTTGCCGTGCACCATGTCCTGCGACGCGACGATCGAGGCGCGTACGCCGCCGGCGTCGAGCACGGCCGCCGCAGTGTCGTCACAGGAAGTCTCGATTGCCAGGACTCGCATCTATTGCCGACCTTCTCCCGTTTCCTTGTCACGTCGCGGGGCCGCTGTCAGGGCCTCCGCCGCGACGCGATTGCCCGGCCACGCCTGGAGCGCACGGCGATAGGCCGCCTCGGCTTCCGCCGTCTTGCCGGCACCGGCGAGCAGCTTGCCGCGGAGCTCGTCCACCCGGCTCCGCCAATAGGGCTCGCCCGCGAGCTTTTGCGCCGCCCGATCGAGGAAGCGATGCGCGAGCGCCGTGTGGCCGGCGTCGGCGTGGGCGGCGGCGAGGAAATAGTAGGAGTATGGTACCCGGGCGTCGACCGCGACCGCGCGCTCGAGGATCTCGATCGCGCGATTCGGGTCGCCGGCGGCGAGGCGCTGGCGCCCCTCCTCGGCGAGGCGCAGAGCGGCGCTCCGAGCGGCGGGCGTCGTGGCGTCGATCTTGGCGGTCAGCGGCCCGTCGTCCGCCCGCGTCGCCCGTCCACCGCCTCAGCATGCGC
>CAZWAX010000321.1:0-7012 GCA_964631985.1 uncultured Polyangiaceae bacterium
CTGCACGGTGCTCGGCAGCATCTTCTGGGCGACGGCTGCGATCGACCCGTTCTCCGGGTCCAGCGGCGGGTCCGAGACGGTGTCCACGTCCGCGAGGCCGCCCTTGACGCTCCCCGAGGCGTCCTGGACTCCTTCGTAGACGGCTCCACCGACGAGCCCCCCGAGCACACCCAGCATCAGCGCCAGCCCGCACACGACCGGCCACAGCCAACCGGGCACCCGCCCGCGCGGAACGGCCGGGCGTGCCGGCGGGACCGACGGTGGGAACGGCGGGCCCTGCCCGTAGGAGGGCTGACCGTAGGGCTGCGAGTACGGCGGCGGCTGGTTCGTCGGGGGGACCCAGGTCGGTGCCGGCGCAGGCGTCGGCGGAGAGGGCGGCGGGACCGCCAACGGCTGGGTCGGTTCGGCGCCGGACGGAGGGGTCATGTTCGGCATCGGAATGCCCGAGCTCATGGTGATCATGGTGGTGGCGTTGGTCGTTCTCGGACCAAAACGCCTCCCCGAGATCGCGCGCGCCCTCGGTAAGGGGTTGGCCGAGTTCCGCCGGGCGACCTCCGACGTCAACGAGGAGCTCCGCAAAGCGCAGCGCGCGATCGAGGACGAGGCGCGCGCCGCCGATGCCGCGGCTCGCCGCGCCACCGCGGCGAAGAAGGCGGCGGCCGTGAAGCCGGCCGAGGGCGCGGTCGCCGTCGGCAGCACGACCGACGCCCCGCCCGATCCCGATCCCGACCCCGCTGCGGGATGAGCGACCGCGCCATCGGTCCTGCCGACGACCGTACGAGCGAGGGTGCCGTGGACGATGGCAGCACCATGCCGCTCACCGCGCACCTCGAGGAGCTGCGCTGGCGGGTCGTCAGGGCGCTGATCGTCGTGATGGCCGCGTTCGTCGGCTGCTACTTCTTCTCCGACCGCGTCTTCGAGCTGCTCACCCGGCCGCTGGTCGGCCTCGGGGACAGCCGGCTCCAGCTGATCGGCACCGGGATCACCGAGGCCTTCTTCACCCGCCTGAAGGTCTCACTCATCGCGGCGGTCTTCGTCGCGAGCCCGGCGATCTTCTACCAGGCGTGGGGGTTCATCGAGCCCGGCCTCGTCGACACCGAGCGCCGCACCGCCATCCCCTTCGTCCTCGCCGCGACCCTCTTCTTCGTGAGCGGCGCCACCTTCTGCTACATCGTCGTGTTCCCGGTCGGGTACGCCTTCTTCCTCGAGGAGTACGCCAACATCGGCGTGGCGCCGCAGATCCGCATCAGCGAATACCTGTCCTTCGCGTCGCGCATGCTGCTGGCCTTCGGGATCACCTTCGAGATGCCGGTGGTGACGTTCTTCCTGGCGCGCCTCGGCGTCGTCGACCACCGCATGATGATGAGCGGCACCCGCTACGCGGTCGTGACCGTCTTCATCGTCGCCGCCGTCCTGACCCCCGGACCCGACATCGCCTCACAGATGCTCATGGCGGCTCCCCTGCTGCTGCTCTACGTGCTGAGCATCGGCGTCGCCTACGTCTTCGGTCGCCGGAAAGCGGCCGCAAGCGACGACGACACCGTACCGACCCCGACGTCCTGACCCCGAGGGAAACCCATGGCCAAGAGTCACAGCTGCATCAAGCTCGAGCCCGGCAAGGTCGGCATGACGACGCTCGACATGCCGAGCCCGGGACCGGGCCAGGCGCTCGTCCGCACCCGGCTCTCCACCATTTGCGGCAGCGACATCCACATCGTCGACGACATCCCGGAGCTCCCGGGGGGAACGCCGATGGGACACGAGGCCGTCGCCGAGGTGGTCGACGCCGGCGACGGCGTGACGAGCTTCCGTCAGGGCGAGCGTGTGGTCGCCAGCTGCCTCTTCGGCTGCGGCATCTGCGCCCGTTGCCAGGAAGGCACGCCGCAGATCTGCGAGCGCTACGGCGCCCCGATGAATCTCCTCTTCGGCGCGCAGGGGGAGTACTACCTGGTGCAGAACGCCGAGCTCAACATGGCCAAGGTCCCCGACGCGCTCGACGACGAGGCGGTGCTGTTCGCGACCGACATCATGTCGACCGGCTTCGGCGCGATCGAGGCGGCGAACCTGCGCTACGGCGACAGCGTCGCGGTCTTCGCGCAGGGCCCGGTCGGCCTCTGCGTCACCGCGGCCGCGCGGGCGCGGGGCGCCGGCATGATCGTCGCGGTCGAGAGCATCCCGGCCCGGGTCGCAATGGCGAAGCGCCTCGGCGCCGACCACGTCGTCGCGCCGGAGGACGCCGTGGCGACGATCCTCGCGCTCACCAATCAGAAGGGGGTCGACGTCGCCGTCGAGGCGCTCGGCAAGCAGGCGACGCTCGAGAACGCCGCACGCGTCACCCGCTTCGGCGGCGCGGTGTCGAGCGTCGGGGTCTACAGCCTGCACCCGACGGTCGCGTTCCCGACCGACGGTACGTTCCTGCAGCGCCGTTTCGTCACCACCCTCTGCCCCGGCGGCGCCCATCGGCTGAAGCGCATGATGGACGTGGTGCAGTACGGCAAGGTCGATCTCACGCCGCTCTTCACCCACTCGATGAAGCTCGGGGAGGCGCCCGCCGCCTACGATCTCTTCCGCAGCCGGCGCGACGGCGTCATCAAGATAGCGCTGCGCCCGTAGGCGGGATCTCGACCCACGGCACCTGATCCTGCAGCGACGCGAGCATGGCGCGGGTGTCGGCCTCCATGTCCGCCGCCACCATCACGACGATGACGGCGCGCTTGCGGTCGAGCGTGCGCAGCACGCCGAGGCCCTCGTGCGCCTCGACGATCAGCTTCACGAAGACGATGTCCTCCGGCGGCAGCTCGAGGAAGATCTCGACCGTCTCCGGGTTCCCGCGGCCGACGCTCATGGCCGGAGCAGCTTCTCGAGCCGCTCGATCACCTTCTCCTCGAGATCCTCGTCGTCATCGCGCTTCCGGTCCTTGCGTTCGCGGTCGTCCGGTACCGCCCCGGGCTTCTCCCCGGAGCCTCCGAGCAAGGCCTGCAAGCCGCGCATCCGCAGGCGCTTGCCGTCGGGCTCGACCCGCATCGCCCCGAGCCGGCCGCGCGCGACGAACGGCAGCGCGATGCGACCGTCGTCCTCGGCGAGATACTTGGCCGCGTGCACGTCGTCGCGGAGCGTCCGCGACACGGCGGCGCCGAGGAGCACCGTGCCCCGGAGGCGCACGGCCCGCGCCTCGTCGATCCAGCCCTCGGCCGTGACCTGGTAGGCCGGGTTCACGAGCATCGCGTGCGTCGTCGTGAACCGGCCGCGCGCGACCGTGAACGGCACGCTCGCGGACTCGACGACCGTGTCCCGGCTCGCGAAGAGCTCGGCGTAGCGCGCGCGCGTCGGCGCCGACACGAGCGTCGGCATGAGCGGGACCTGCTCGATCTGCTCGACGACGAGATCCGGCAGGTTGACGTTGCGGAGGCGTCCGTCGGTCACGCCGAGTGTTCCGTTGCCGCCGAGCGACTCGGCGACGAGCGCGCCATCGATGAACCGTCCGGTCAACACGGCCGCACCGCTCGCCGTCCCCGTGACGGCGCCCGCGAGCTCGGGGACGAAGCGGGCCACGGCCGGCGCGAGGTCCATGCCGCTGGCCTCGATGCGCACGCGCGCCGAGCCGGCCGGGTCGAGTACGAGGTCGGCGACACCGGTCCCCCCGAACGGTCGGCCCTCGACGTGCAGGTCCAGCGCCGGCGGGTCCGCCCCGGTGATCCACCCACGCAGCTCGAGCGGGATCGCGTCCACCTCCAGCGCGAGCGGCGCGAACGACACCCCTTCGGACTCGATCCCGAGCTGGCCCCGCAACGCCCCGACGGCGATGGTCGTTCGTCCGAGCGCGACGGTCGCGGCGCCGCCGGAATTCGACGTCACCGCGAGCGACACCCGCCAAGGATCGGGCGTCGCGTCGCCGTGTGCCTGCAGCGCGAGGGTATCGACGGTGGCACGGAGGTCGTCGATCCGGATGGCGTCGCGGGTGCGCGACACGCTCGCATCCACGACGATCGGCTGCATCCTCCCGAGGGGGACCACGCCGATCCGCAACGTGGGATCGACGGTCTGCACCGCGAGCGTCGCCCGCGTCCGCTCGAGCGTCCCGTCGGCATCGACCGTGAGCCGCCGCACCCGCCCCGTCGTGCCGGGCGCGCGACTCGACCAGGCCGCCAGCATCCCGAGGTCGGCGTCGTCGATCGTGAGGCGAGCCGTGAAGGGCGCATGCTCGAGATCGTGCTGTCCGAGCTCGGACGTGCTCACGGCGAGATGAACGTCGGGGGCGTCGGGCGCGAAGATCGCGGCGTCGAGGCGCACCTCGGCGGTGGCCCCGAAGCGGACGTTTTCGGCGTGGAGGCGGACCCGACGAAGCATCAGCGGCGTCGTCCATTCGGCACGACGGTCGTCGATCGTGATGGTGCCGTCCCGGACCTGGCTGAGCGCCACCCCGACCACCCACTCGACCGGAACGCGCAACGCGGGGCGCCCCTCCTTCGCACGCCCGTTGCCGCCACTGCCACCGGCCGCGGGCCCCTGCCCGAGGCTCTCCACGTTCCAGCGACCCGCCTCGTCGCGGATGAGTCGGATCCTCGGACGCTCGAGCGCGACGCCGGCGACCTCGATGCGCCCGTGCACCAGCGGCCAGGGCGCGACGCGCATCACCACTCCGTCGGCGACCAGGAACGGCAGCGCCGACCCGAACGCGGCGTCCTCGCCGACCGTCACGTCGCGGAGGCGGACGCCGAGCGGCCACCACGAGGGGTCGATGGTCCCGACGGTCAGCGGACGTCCGACGACGCTCTCGACCCGCGCCACCAGGCGGTCGCGATGCGCGCCGATGAGTGCCCGAAGGTTCATGAGCGCAAACGCGGCGATCCCGAGGATCACCACCGCCACCAGCACGACCGTCGCGACCAATGTCCGCATCGCGCCGGCTCAGCGACGCGTGAAGAGCCGCTCGAGGGCGGCACGCGCGTCGGTCGGCGCGGCGGCGCTGTCCGCGCGCACCGCCTCGGCCGCCACCGCGAAGTAGTCGCAGAAGTTGGCGCGGGTCTTGTCCGCCACGCGCTCGGCCTGCGGCTCGCGACACGCGTGCGCGGCGTCACGATCGTAGAAGCGACATTGCCGGCACGCGCGCAGGTCGCCTCCGCACTGCGGGCACGTATCGCGCCGGCCGACCCGTTCCGGCCGGCCGAGCGCCGCCCCGCAGCCTGCGCAGGTCACGCGCGCGATCCGAGCGGCAGGTGCGTCGTGATCCAGTCGACGGTCCGGCTGATCAGTGCGTCCAGATTCTCCGGATCGGAATAGCGATGGTCGCACGCCGTCGTGATCGCGAGCGCTTTCGGCTCGGGGAGCGCGGCGTGGAGCGCATACGCGTCGGCGACCGGCACGACCCGATCGTCGTCGCCGTGGGTGACGAGTGTCGCCGCGGTGAGCCGGCGCGCCGCCGACAGGACGTCGACCACCGCGAGATCGTCGAGAAACGCACTCCCGATCCGTTCGCCGCTCTCACCGCGAAGCCCATGCCGGCGCCAGGCTTCGACCGCGGCAGGGTCCATGCGCTGGATGATGCCGAGCGGTACCGCGACCGCCGCGATCGTGACCAGCGCGCGGACCCGCGGATCGTCGCCGGCGAAGAGCACGGCCACCGTTCCGCCGAGGCTCGAGCCGACGATGCCGAACGTGGTGGCGCCGCGCGCCGTCAGGAAATCGACGGCACCGCCGAGGTCCTCGACCTCGCCGCTGATGGTGATGTCCTCGAAGCGGCCGCCCGACTCTCCGACGTAGGAGAAATCGAAGCGCAGACACGGGTAGCCGAGCGCCGCGAGCCGGGCTGCCAGGGCCTGGTGCTTCGTGCCCTCCTTGCTCGACTCCATGCCGTGACAGAGGACGACCACGGGCCGTTCGGCGAGATCGGTGACGCCAGCCGGAACGTGCAGAAGGCCCGCCAGCCGGATGCCGCGCCGGCTCGTCATCGTTACCGGCTCGATCGTGGTCGTCTCGCGTTGCGACATCGCCATCGCGATTGATACCATGCGGGCCGCGCGAGCGAACAGCACCGCACCGACGGCGAGGCGGACGACGGAGGCAGTGGAGGAGGTGGGATGGAGGCGGCGTTGGACGAACCGGCGCTCCGGCTGATCGAGGGCTTCGAGGCCTATCTCGCCCACGAGGCCAACGCGTCGCCCCACACCATCAAGGGCTACGGCTCGGACCTGCGGCAGTTCGCCCGCTTCCTCGCCGACCGCGGCGGCGCGCTCGCCGAGGTGGACGTGCACGGCGTCCGGGCCTGGCTCGCGAGCCTCGCGGGCGCGAGCCGCAAGACGTCGGTCGCACGGAAGCTCGCCGCCCTGAAGCACTTCTTCCGCCACTGCGCACGGAGCGGCTCGCGCCGTGACGATCCCGCCGCGACCCTGGCGGCACCGAAGCGCGAGCGCTTCCTGCCGCCCCACCTCGGCGTCGACGAGATGTTCCGCGTGCTCGACGGCATCCGCGACCCCGGCTCGCTGCCGGCACGCGACCGGGCGATCCTCGAGCTGCTCTATTCGACCGGGATCCGCGTGAGCGAGCTCGTGCAGCTCGACTGGCTCGACGTCGATCGGCGCGGCGAGGTCGTGCGCGTCCTCGGCAAGGGCCGGAAGGAGCGCGTCGTCCCGATCGGTGCGACCGCGCTCGCCGCCCTCGATCACTACCAACGCCATTGGCCGGCGGACCGCCGGCGCGACGCCACGGCCGTCTTCCTGAACGCCCGTGGTGGACGCCTCACCGTGCGAAGCGTCGCCCGCATCGTCGACCACTGGGTGGGCCGCGCCGGCACCCGCGTCCATGCCAGCCCCCACGCCTTCCGCCACTCCTTTGCCACCCACCTCTTGAACGGCGGCGCCGACCTCCGCGCCATCCAGGAGCTCCTCGGCCACGCCAGCCTCTCGACGACGCAACGCTACACGCACGTCGATTTTGCCCGGCTTGCCGAGGTCTACGACAAATCCTTCCCGCGCGCGTAGCAGGTTGCTGAAAAAGGGCCATCTGCTGCGTTGCT
>CAZWAX010000322.1:0-6987 GCA_964631985.1 uncultured Polyangiaceae bacterium
CGGCTGCTGCGGACGATCGGCGACGTCGTCGTGCGGGGCGAGCCGATTTTCGAGGTCCACGCCCACAGCGCCGCCCAGCTCGAGTTCGCGCGCGAGTACGCGGCCGCGCATCCCGAGCTCGTGGGTTACGGCTTTTGAAGGACGCCCGTGGCGCGTAGCGGGCGCGTCCGCGCCGACCGGCGCGTCCCGCTCGCGTGCCTCGCGGTTTTCCTCGTCGTCTGGGCCGCGCTCGCGATCGCCCCGCGCGACCGCACCACCTGGGCGCTGGAGAACGTGCCGGTGCTCCTCGGCGTGCCGATCGCCGTGCTGGGCTTCCGGCGTTTTCGCTTCTCCGACCGGGCCTACGTGCAGGCGACGGTCTTCCTGATCCTGCACGCCGTCGGCAGCCACTACACCTATTCGGAGGTGCCGTTCGGCGACGGGGCACGGACGCTCCTCGGCCTCGGGCGCAATCACTACGATCGCCTCGTGCACGCCGCGTTCGGGCTCCTCTTGTTGCGGCCCATCCGCGAGCTCGGTTTCCGCCGCGGGCGCGAGCCTGGCGAGCTCGCGACGCTCTATTTCAGCGTCGCCGGCGTCGCCTGTTGGAGCACCCTCTACGAGATCGCCGAGTGGCTGGTCGCACGGGTGGTCGACCCCGCCGCCGGCACGGCGTACCTCGGCACCCAGGGCGACCCCTGGGACGCCGAGAAGGACATGGCCTGCGCCCTCGTGGGCGCGCTCGTGGCCGCGACCGTCGAGTGGCGGCGGGATCGAGCGCGCCGCTCCCCGGACGGCGGCACGTCTTCGCGCAGGCCACCGGCCTCGACCAAGGAGACCTCATGACGAGAGCCTACGGACACCACCCCCTCACGACCGCGATGCTGATCGGCCTGCTGGCCGCGACGACGTCCGTCGCCCGGGCCGCCGATCCGCTGCCGTCGTGGCACGACACCGCGCCCAAGAAGGCAATCGTGGCGTTCGTCGCCAAGGTCACGAAGGAGGGCTCGCCCGACTTCGTCCCGCCCCCCGAGCGCGTCGCGGTCTTCGACAACGACGGCACGCTCTGGCCGGAGTTTCCGATGCCGTTCCAGCTCGCCTTCGTCTTCGAGGAATTGAAGCGCCGGGCGCCGAACGAGCCCGCGCTCGCCGCCGATCCCATGGTGCAAGCGGCGCTGGCCGGGGACGTCCCGAAGCTGCTCGCGGGGGAGCATCACGACGGCGTGATGCGGATCCTCGCCCTCACCCACACCGGGATGACCACCGTCGACTTCGAGGCGCGGGTGACGGCCTGGCTCGCCGCCGCGCGCCACCCCCGCTACGGCAGGCCCTACGATCAGCTCGGCTATGCGCCGATGCAGGAGGTTCTGCGCTACTTGCGGGCGAACGGCTTCAAGACCTTCATCGTGTCGGGCGGTGGCGCGGATTTCATGCGCGTGTGGACGGAGCGAGTCTACGGCATTCCACCCGAGCAGGTGGTGGGCTCGACCGGCCGCGCCAAGTTCGAGCTCCGCGACGGCGGACCGGTCCTGGTGAAGACGCTCGATTTCCTGTTCGTGGACGACAAGGCGGGTAAGCCCGTCGGCATTCAGCAGTTCATCGGCCGCCGGCCGATCGCGTGCTTCGGCAACAGCGATGGCGACCAAGCCATGTTGCAATACACCACCATCGGCAACCCGCGCCCGAGCTTCGGCCTCGTCGTCCACCACACCGACGCCGACCGCGAATACGCCTACGACGCCCATTCGAAGAGCAGCGGCACGCTGGTCGACGCGCTGAAGGAGGCCCCGCAGCGCGGCTGGAGCGTCGTCGACATGAAGAACGATTGGAAGCGCGTCTTCGCGTTCGACGAATGAAGACCGCCCGCGCCTAGCCGCGCGCGAGCGCGAGCACCACCAAGAGGGCCGCGGTCGCCACGAGCTTGATGAGCGCCAGGACCGCGCTCGCGCCGATCAGGAGCGACAGGCGCGTGGTGTGGTTGGCGGCGAGGGCGGCCGCGACCGCCACGGGGATGGCGAGGTAGCTCACGGTGATGCGCCAGAAGTGCGCGCCGTGCACGTGTCGCCACACCGGGCCGTCGACGAAGACGAAGAGCACGATCGAGAGGGCGAGGATCGCGAAGAACTGGGTGCGCCCCAGGCCAAGGCCGGTCCAGATGCCCTCGGTCGGAAAAGCACCGAACAGCGGCGGCGGTGATTCTGACGTCGTCATCACGAGGGATCCGTAGGCAAGACCCGTGCCTTCGCGACCTCCTGACGGGCGGGAACGCGTTTCTCATGCATGCGAAAGTCGGCGGAATTTCGGTTCTCGAATCTCGGAACCTGGGGCGAGCGCGCCACGACTTCCGCGGACTTGGGTGTGGCATGCGCCTTGCCTTTCCTGCCCGCCGTGAACACCACCCGCCAAGACCTCGTCCGGGAGATCGAACGGCACCGTCAGGCGCTGGTCGAGCTCGAAGCGCAGCTCGCCGAGCCCGTGACGGCGAACTGGCCCCCCGTCGGCTTCTATCTGACGTTCTACATCGTCGCCGGCACCACCATCGGCATCATCGGGAGCCTCGCGAGCTTCCTCTTTCACATCGTCGGGTCGCTCCTGGTGAACCAGGATCCGCTGCGCTTCCTGCGCGTCTACGGGACGGTCTTCCTCGGGGCCCGGGCGCTGACGACCGAGGATCTCAACTTCTTCATGTTGGTGGCGATCGTCCACTTCTCGGTCGGCGCGATCGCGGGCGCCGTCTTCCACGTGCTGGTCAACCGCTTCGTTCCCGACCGGAGCGGACTGCAGATCGGCCTCGGCGTGCTCTACGGGTTGGTGATGTGGATCGTGAACTTCTATTTCATTCTGTCCTGGGTGCAGCCGCGTCTGGTCGGCGAGCCGTTCGTCCTCGAGCTCATGCCGTGGTGGATCGCGGCGCTGACGCACGTGATCTACGGCGTGACGCTCGGTCTCCTGCAGCCGCTCGGCCGCTTCGTGCCGTATCGGCCGGCGAGCGCGTCGTGATCGCGACCATGGTTCGGTCGGTGCTCGGAGCGGTCGCGCTCCTGGCGGTGCTGACGGGCGTCGCGCGCGGCGGTGCGGCCGCGGAGCAGCTCGCCGAGGGCGCCAAGATCTACACCCGCTACTGCGCGGGGTGTCACGGTGCGGCCGGCGACGGGAAGGGTCCTGCGGCCGACATGCTGATCGTGAAGCCGCGCGACTTCACGAAGGGCGTCTTCAAGTTCGGCTCGGTCCCGAGCGGACAGCTCCCGACCGACGAGGATCTCTACCGGATCATCACGCGCGGCGTGTACCGCACCTCGATGCCCGAGTGGTCGCTGCTGAGCGAGCGCGAGCGCATGGCGGTGATCGCGTACCTCAAGGGCTTCTCGCCCGAGTGGGCCAAGCGCGGCCCGGGTGAGCCGGTGCACGTTCCGAAGCCGCCGGCGACGCTCGGCAGCGCCGAGTCGATCGCGCGCGGCAAAGAGCTCTATGACATGCTCGGCTGTCGTGCCTGTCACGGCGACACCGGACGCGGCGACGGGCCGTCGGCGGCGACGCTCGTGCCCGATGCCTGGGGCAATCCCCAGAAGCCGTTCGACTTCACGAGCGGGCGGCTGAAGAGCGGGCCCACGCCGCAGGACGTCTATCGGACGTTCATGGTCGGCGTCGGCGGCACGGCGATGCCGGCCTTCGGCGACGTCTTCCAGAACCCCGACGGGGAGACGTTTCGCGTCGGCGATGCCTGGCACCTGGTGTCGTTCATCTTGTCGCTGCGGACGTCGCCCGCGCCGGTCGTCGCCGCCAACGCCGCCGCCAACCCACTGCAGGAGACGAAATGACGACCGCCGTTGCCGCTCGTCCGCTGGTGAACCTCACGCTGGTGCGTTGGCACCTGATCGCGAGCGCCTTCTGGTTCGTGACGGCGCTCCTCGCCGGCCTCGCGTTCTCGTTCCAGTTCAACAACCTCTATCCGTTCCCGGGGATCGAGTGGCTGTCGCCGGGGCGCGTGCGCATGGTGCACACCAACGCCGCCGCCTACGGCTTCATCGCCAACGCGTTCATGGCGGGGCTGCTCTTCGCGATTCCGCGTCTCACCAAGCGGCCGATCCTCTCCGACCAGCTCGGGTGGGTGATCGTCGGGGCCTGGAACCTGACCCTGACGCTCAGCGCCGCCGGGCAGCTGCTCGGCTACGGCCAGGCGATCGAATGGGGCGAGACGCCGATCTTCGTCGATCCGCTGGTGGTGGTCGGGCTGGTGCTGCTGGTCGTCAACATGGCGTGGCCGATCCTCCAGACTCGCGAGCAGGGGCTCTACGTCAGCCTCTGGTACTTCCTCGCCGCCTTCGCGTGGACGGGCCTCGTCTACCTGATGGGCAACTACCTGCCGCAGTTCTGGATCCCCGGAACGGCGGGCGCGGCGATCACCGGGCTCTTCATCCACGACCTCGTCGGCCTCTTCGTGACGCCGATCGGCATCGGCCTCATGTACTTCTTCGTGCCGCTGTTGCTGCGGAAACCGGTGTGGAGCCACGCGCTCTCGATGATCGGCTTCTGGGGCCTCGCGTTCTTCTATCCGATGCAGGGCGTGCATCACTTCCTGTTCAGCCCGATTCCGATGTACGCGCAGTACGGCGCGGTGGTCGCGACGATCGCGGTCGAGATCGTGGTGATCACGGTGATCGTCAACTTCTTCGCGACGCTGCACGGCCGCGCCGACGCCATCCGCGGCAACCTCGCGGTGCGCTGGTTCTTCACCGGCATGGTCTTCTACGCGATCACCTGCTTCCAGTGCGCCTTCCAGGTGACGCTGACGTTCCAGAAGATCATCCACTTCACCGACTGGGTGGTCGCGCACGCGCACATGGTGATGTTCGGCGTCTTCGGCTTCTGGATCATGGGCGTGTTCATCGAGCTCTGGCCGCGCGTGTGCGGGCGGCCGTGGCAGCATGCGCGGCTTCTCACGCTGCACTACTGGCTGACCTTCATCGGGCTCACCGTGATGGTGATCGACCTCACGGCGGCCGGCCTCGTGCAGGGCTTCAGCTGGGCGGGCCTCGCCCACTGGGGCGAGTCGGTGGTCGCATCGATGCCGTTCTGGTGGACCCGCACGGTCGCGGGCCTGGTCATCGTCGCCGGGCAGGGCTGCTTCCTCTACGCGCTCTGGGCCACGGCCCGCGGTCCCGTGCCCGCCGCCGTCGGTGCGGCGCAAGGCGTTCCGGCCCATGTCGGGGCGAACATCTAGGACGAGGACGCCATGGAACGATTCGGAGCCAGCTTTCTCATTGCCGGGGTAGTGACGTTCTTCCTCGGCTTCTTCCTCCAGGGCGTGATGCCGGTGCTGACGCTCCGGAAGGCGCACATCGCGACCGTCGCCGAGGTGACTCGCACCGTGACGCCCGAGTTCACCGAGCTCGCGACCGACTATCCCACCGAGTTCCAGCGTGCGTTCGGCGCGCCGACCCCCGAGAGCTTCGGCCGCGCGGTGGAGCAGGGCAAGGCGATCTACATCGCCGAGGCGTGCTGGCACTGCCACTCGCAGTTCGTGCGCCCGGTCTCCAAGGAGGATCTGCGGTTCGGGCCGGTGTCGACGCCCGAGGAGTACCAGAACGCGATGAATCTGCCGCATCTCTTCGGCACCCGCCGCGTCGGTCCCGATCTGATCCGCCAGGCCGGCGTGCACTCGAACGACTGGCACATGGCGCACCTCTTCGAGCCGCGCAGCGTCGCGCCCTATTCGGTGATGCCGGCCTATCCGTGGTTCTTCGATCGCGACAAGCGCCCGACCGAGCGCGCCCTCGCGCTGGTGGCGTATCTGCAGTGGCTCGGGAGCTGGGCCGAGAAGAGCCCGGGGACGATCTACGACGTGGTGCCGAGCGCGCCGCAAGGCGGAGACACCGCGGCCGCGGCTCCCACAGGCGATGCCGCCGCTGCGCCGGCGGAGGAAGGATGGGGCGATGCCGAGGTCCAGTAGCCGCCGCGTCGTCGAGATCGGGCTCGCCGCGGGCGTGTGCATCTTCGCGGGGCTCGGGTTCACCTACAAGATGAGCGAGTTCGCGATCACCATCGTGAAGGACGAGGTCGAGGGGTTCGGCGCCGTCGCCGTCGCGACCTATCTGATCGGGATGGTGCCCTTGCTGTTCCTGATGCTGTGGGCGGTCATGACCGGCCGCTTCCGTGACCTCGAGGCGACCAAGCGCCGCCTCTTCGAGCTCGACGACGAGATCGAGCGGGGAGAAAACCATGCCTGAGAAGCTGCCGATCCTGGCACCCAGCGGTGCGAGCGCCGCGCTCGCCTCGCAGCCCGACACGCCGCTCGAGTGCGAGCGCTACCACATCTACGACGCCAACCCGGCGCCGTGGTGGGTGACGACGCTCTGGCTGATCTTCTTCATCTTTGCGTTCTCCTACCTGATGGTGAATCTGCTCTCCCTCGGCTGACGCCATGAGCGAGGGGGCGACCTGCGAGCACTGCGGCCTGCCGCTCGGCCGCCGGCCCGTGGTCGCCGAGGTCGGCGGGGTACCGATCCGCTGTTGTTGCTACGGCTGCGTGCTCGCCCACCAGGTGACGCGCGCCCGCGGCGAGGACGGTGCCGCCGCGGCGGTCTTCGTCCGACTCGGGCTCGGCGTGTTCTTCGCCGTGAACGTGATGATGGTGAGCATGCCGGCCTACGTGCCGTACGTGTACGGCGCGGACGCGGGGCCGCTCGACGGACCGCTCTTCCAGATGCTGCGCGTGCTGGCGATCGTGTTGACCGCGCCGGTGCTGCTGTTGCTCGGCGGGCCGATCCTCGCGAGCGCGTGGCACGGGCTCCGCCGGGGTGCCGCGAACACCGACGCGCTGATCGTGCTCGGCACGGTCGCGGCCTACGGGCTCTCGGTCTGGAACACGATCGCGGGACGGCCGGCGGTGTACTTCGACACCGCCGCCATGCTGCTGGTCCTGGTGACCGTCGGGCGCTGGCTCGAAGCGAGCGCCAAAGCCGAGGCGGGACGGGCGGTGCGGGCGCGGCTCGCCCCCGGGCCGGCGCG
>CAZWAX010000323.1:0-6980 GCA_964631985.1 uncultured Polyangiaceae bacterium
GCGCCGGAGCTCACGGGCCATGGCGGCAGCGCGCGCGAAGACGTTGCAGGCGGCGTCCCGCGCGCCTGCCGCCGCCCGCACCTCGCCGAGCGCGAGTAGCAACTCGACGCGGGGGGCGGGATCGGTTTGCGGCGTCGCATCGAGGGCCTGCAACGCGCGCTCGTACCAGCGGGCGCTCTGCTCGTAGGCGAAGACGCGCTGCGCGTGCGTCGCGGCCCGCGTGCAGGCTTCGACCGCGCGGGCCGTCTCGCCGCCGGCCAACGCGGCGAAATAGTGGGCTGCGATCGCGTCGACGTGGGTCTCGCGATCGCTGCCGGCGAGCGCGGCGAGGTGCGCGCCGGCGCGGCCGAGCTCGCGCGCGAGCGCGGCGTCGTCGAGCTCGTCGTACAGCGCATGGCGAATGAGCGCATGGCGGAAGGCGTAGCGCGCCGGCGGGTCGCCGTCGGGATCGAGAAGGGAGGCCCGGCGGGCCTCGCTCAGCCCGTGCAGGACACGCTCGTGCGGGAGGTCGAGGATGGCCGCGAGCACGGTGGCGTCGAAACGCTGGCCGAGCACCGAAGCGATCCGCAGCAGCGTCCGACACTCGGCGGAGAGCCCGGCGAGGCGGCGCCGCAACGCCTCGCGGATGCGTCGCGGGAGCGAGGGCGACCGCTCGGCGAGATCGGTGACCGCGCTCGGCCCCTCGGCCGCGACCAGATGGGCGAGCTCGCGAATGAAGAACGGGTTGCCGGTCGTGAGCGCGTGGATCGTCGCGAGGAGCGATGCCGATGGCACGGCAGGCAGGAGGTGGCCGACCAGGGCCGCGGTCTCGTCACGCGCGAGGCCGGCGAGCGGGATCCATTCGCAGGCGGAGACGCGCGCGAGAGTGCCGAACAGGTCGGCGAGCGGCGTCGTGCGGTCGATCTCGTCGTCGCGGCACGTGGCGACCACGAGCAGCGCCACGTCGTCGACCTCGGTTGCGACGAGACGGAGCAGGTGGAGCGACGCGGCGTCGGCCCACTGGAGGTCGTCCAGCATCAGCACGAGTGGGCCGTGCTTGGCGGCGCGTCGGAGGATCCGTGTGAGGCCGTCGAAGAGCCGGAAGCGCGCATCCGCGTCGTCGGGCAGGCGATGGCCTGACGCCCCCTCGCCGAGCTCCGGCACGAGCGCCGCCACCTCGGGTGTGACCACGCCCCCGGCGGCGAGCCACGCTGCCATGCCGGGTCGAGCGGTGAGATCGCGCAGGATCTGCAGCCACGGCCAGAAGGCGGGGACGGTATCGCCTTCGTGGGCGCGCCCGGCCGACACGGCGATCGCGCGGCGGCGGGCTTCGTCGAGGAACGCCTCCGCCGTCCGGGTCTTGCCGATGCCGGCCTCACCCATCAGCACGACGACCCGTCCGTGCCCTCCGGCGGCATCCCGCAGGAGTTGCGCCAGCCGCGCGCGCACCTCGGTGCGGCCGACGAACGACGGGTCGGTCGCCGCCGCTCCATCTGACGGGGTGGTGGCGGTGCGGTCGGTCGTTTCGGCGATCAGCCGATAGCCGCGGCCGTGTACCGTCCGGATGATCGAAGGACGGCTCGACGTGTCGCCGACGGCGCGGCGCGCGGCAGCAACACACTTCGGCAGGACCGACTCGCTCACCGTGAGACCGGCCCAGACCACGTCGAGGAGCTCGGCCTTCGTGACCACGCGCTCGGGATGGCGGAGGAGATGGGCGAGGACGTCGAAGACCTTGGGCTCGAGCTTGACGGGTTTCCCGCCGCGGCGCAGCTCGCGACGCTCCTCGTCGAGCTCGCAGCCGGCGAAGCTGTAGATCATCGCCGGACGATCCGAGCACTCTTCGGTTCGCGGAGTCAACGGGTCGGTCGTGCGCCCGTTCGCGTTGCCTGGCGAAAGGGTGCGTGAATCGTCCTAGCCGCATCGCGCGGCGTCGGTTAGCGTCGGACCCTGTGACGCGCGCCGAGCGACGGCTCGCCCGCGCCTTCGGCGACGATGCGCCGATCGCGGTCGGCACGGGGTGGATGAGCGGGACGGTGTCGGTGTTCCTTGGGGTGCTCGCCGTCGGCGCCGTGCTGTGTCTGCACTTCCCCGCGCTGCTGACCGCGCCGGAGTTGCGGGCCGTGTACCCGATGGGGGTCGTGCGCGGGTTCATCCAGGCGGGCATCGTGGTCGGGTTCGCGAGTGGATTGCTCTCGACCGTGCTGCGGCGTCGGAAGGCGCTCGGCCTCGCCGGCATGGGGCTCGCGCTCGTGGCCACGCTGCTCGGCGGCGCCGACGTGCCGGTCGAGACGCCGGTCCCGGTGGTGCCGCACCTCGGGCTCGACTGGTTCCTGCTCTCGCTCTTCCTTTCGGCGCTCGTCTTCGTGCCGCTCGAACGTCTGGCCCCGCTCCGTCCCGAGCAGCACGCGTTTCGCCCCGGGTGGGTCACCGACCTCGGCTGGTTCTTCACGAGCCACGTCACCGTCCAGGCGCTGTCGCTCGTCATCATGTGGCCCGCCGTGGCGCTCGCGCCGCGGCTCGCCGTGCCGGCGTTGCAGTCAGTGGTCGCGGCCCTGCCGCTCATCGTGCAATTCGCCGCGGTCCTGCTGGTCGCCGACCTCACGCAGTACGGGCTGCACCGCGCCTTTCACGAGGTGCCGCTGCTGTGGCGCTTCCACCGCGTCCACCATTCCAGCACGGCGATCGATTGGCTCGCGGGCTCGCGCCTGCATCTCGTCGACGTCGTCGTGACCCGCGGGCTCGTGCTGCTGCCGCTCGCCGTGATCGGCATTGCGCCGCCGGCGATCTACGCCTACCTGACGTTCGTCTCGCTGCACGCCGTGTTCATCCACGCCAACTTCGCCCCGCGCGCCGGTTGGCTCGAGCGCGTCGTGGTGATGCCGCACTTCCATCACTGGCATCACGCCGCCGAGCCCGAGGCAGTGAACCGCAACTATGCCGTCCACCTGCCGTGGCTCGACCGCCTGTTCGGCACGGCCTACGAGCCGTCGCGTTGGCCGAGCCGCTATGGGCTCACCGGCGAGACCGCGCCGGACGGCGTGCTCGCCCAGCTGGCCTGGCCGTTTCGTCGCGACGGCGATTGACGCCATCGCGGGGCGCCCGCCGGTTTGGTCTTTGCTCAGAAAGTAAAGAACCGTAGGCCTTACTGGATGAAGAGCCGGATCTCGAGCAAGGGGCAGGTCACGATCCCGGCCGACGTCCGTCGGGCGCTCGGATTGGTATCGGGCATGCCCGTGGAGTTCGTGGTGCGTGAGGGCGAAGCCGTCATGCGCAAAGGGCGTGTCGGCATGCATGGGGCGCTCGTCGCGTGCGACGTCGTGTGGGCCGAGGGCCGAGCGCACTTCGGCGACGACGAGCCGTGTCGCGCGGTATTCCGCCGCCTCGGGATCCGCTTCGACGCACTCTCCGCGGAAACGGCGATGCTTGCCGGCCGCCTGTGGCGGCAGTACCGCCAGCGCGGTCGAAGTCCCCGCACGCGTGTGATGGCCGACTTCCTGATCGGATCACATGCGCAACGCGAAGCCGACGCCTTGCTCACGCGCGACCCGGTTTCTATCGCGGCTACTTCTCCGATTGCGGGTGATCGACCCGTCGCGCCCGCTGAGCGGCGCCCGCTGATCAGCGCCGGCCGAGCGACGCGGCGAGCGAGCCGGCGACCACGCAGCCGGCGCCGACGATGGCGAGCGGCGTGAGCGGCTCGGGGGCGACGAGCGTCGGCATCACCAGCCGGGCCGCCCAGATCGCGGCGAGCGTCGAGAGCGGGACGATCGCGAGGAGCGCGCTCACCCGTGACGCTTCGAGGTGCACGAGCGCCTCGGCGAAGGTGCCGTAGGCGACGAGCATGTTGACGATGCAGAAGACGAGCGCGGCGAGCTCGGTGCCGGTCAGGCGCAGGACCCGAAGGGGCTCGGCGAGCGGGGCGAAGACGAGGGCGCCGCCGACGTAGAGGCAGACCAGGACCTGCGGCGAGCGCATGCGGTCGAGCAGCTGCTTTTGCGCGAGGCCGTAGATCGCCCAGGCGACGGCCGCCAGCACGATGCAGGCGAGCCCCGTGTAGTAGCGGTCGAGCAGGCCGACCAGATGGCTGATCTGCTCGTACGAGAAGAGCACGAAGCCGAGCGTCATGGTGGCGAAGCCGAGCCACTGCGGCGGGCCGAGCCGCTCGCCGTAGACCCAGACGCCGCCGACCGCGAGCAGGAGCGGCGCCAGCTGAATCACCACCTGCGCGGTGCCGGCGTTGGTGCGCTCGAGCCCGAGCACGTAGAGCAGATAGTTCGCGCAGAGGAACACGATCGCGACCGCGAGCAGCGTCCAGTCGCGGCGGTCGAAGCCGCGGACGGGTGGGAGGGTGCCCTGGAACGCCAGGATCGCTCCGAGCACCACGGCGGCGGCGACGAAGCGGTACCAGGTGAGCGTGCCGGCATCGAGGCCGCCGAGCGCGATCCGGAGGCCGAGCGGCAGGATCGACCAGAGCGCGACGGTCGTGAGGGTGAGGAGGGCGCCGAGGGCACGGCGGCCGGTCACCTGGTGGAGACGGGGCGGCTCGCGTGGGTCGGCGTGCGCAGCCGACGACGCGCTCGTCGCGCTCCGCGCGCTCACCGCCGGCGCTTCGGCCGCTTGGCCGGCCGCGCCTCGCGGCGAGTTGCGCGGTCCTCCACCAACATGAGGTCGATCTGCTTCCGCTCTATCGACACGCTCGCCACCCGCACCCGCACGGCGTCGCCGACGCGAAAGACGCGGCCGAGTCGCCGGCCGGCCAGCAGATGCTGGTGCTCGATCAGGTCGTAGTGGTCGTCGGTGAGGGTCGCGATGTGGACCAGGCCGTCGACGAAGTACGCCGCGAGCTCGACGAAGAGGCCGAAGGGCGCCACGCCCGAGACGAAACCGTCGAAGGTCTCGCCGACCTTGTCCTGCATGAACTGCACCTTCTTCAGCTGGACGACCTCGCGCTCGGCATCCATGGCAATGCGCTCTCGCTTGGAGCTCTCCTCGCAGATCACGCCGAGCTCGCCGGCGGTGGTGGCGATCGTGCGCTGGTCGCCGGCGAGATGCGCGGCGAGGATGCGGTGAAGGACCAGGTCCGGATAGCGGCGGATCGGCGAGGTGAAGTGCGTGTAGTGCGACGCGGCCAGGCCGAAGTGGCCGGCGTTCTCGGGCGCGTAGCAGGCCTGCGTCATCGAGCGCAGCACGATCGTGTGCACCAGGCGCTCCTCGGGGCGTCCCGCGGCCTGTGCGAGGACGCGCTGCACCGCGAGCGGTTTCACGCCGCCCTCGGTGGTCGCGAGCCGGAGCCCGAACCCTTCCAGGAAGCGCGCGAGGTCGCGGACGGCGTCCTCGGCCGGCGGCTCGTGGATGCGAAACGGCACCGGCAAGCGGCGTGCGGTCAGGTAGTGCGCGACCGCCTCGTTGGCGGCGAGCATGAAGCTCTCGATCAAGCGGTGGGCGAGGTTGCGCTCGGCGCGGACGACGTCCTCGGGGCGGCCTTGCGCGTCGACCAGCACCTCGGCTTCGGGCAGGTCGAGGTCGATCGAGCCGCGCCGCCGGCGGACCGCCGCCAGCTGCTCGGCGAGCGCCGCCATGCGCTCGAGCTCGTCGACGAGCTCCGCGTGGTCATGGGGCACGAGCTCCGCAAGCTCTCGGCGCGCCGCGAGATCGCCGTCGGCGACGATGCGTCGCACCAGCGTGTAGGTGAGACGTGCCCGGCTCCGCATGACGCCCGGGAAGAAGGCCGCCCCGAGGACCGCGCCGCGCGCGTCGCAGTCGAGCAGCACGGCCTGGACGAGCCGGTCGACGCCGGGATTCAGGCTGCAGATCCCGTTCGAGAGCGCCTCGGGCAGCATCGGGAGGACGCGGTCGGGAAAATAGACGCTCGTGCCGCGCGCGCGCGCCTCGCGGTCGAGCGCGCTCCCGCGCGGCACGTAGGCGGACACGTCGGCGATCGCGACCAAGAGGCGCGTCCCGCCCGCCGGTCCCGGCAGCACGGCGACGGCGTCGTCGAAGTCGCGGGCGGTCTCGCCGTCGATCGTGACCAGTGGCAGCGCGCGGAGGTCGACGCGTTCGCGCAGGGTCACCGACTCGTGCCACGGGCGGTGGTTCGTGACGGGCGGCGGGAGCTCGGTCGCGAGCGCGCCGAGCGTGGCGGGATCGATCGGCGCGCCGATCGCGGGATCGACCGTCGGCGCGATCCGCGCCGCCTCGGCCAGCACGTCGGCCGGAAACTCGCACGGCAGCTCGAGGCGACGGATGATCGCCTCGGTCTCGACCCTTGGATCGCTCGCCGGGCCGAGCACGCTTTCGACCCGGGCCTCGAGGTCGCGATAGGCCGCCGGATACTCCGTGATGGCCGCGACCACCATGTCGCCGTCGGTGGCGCTGCCGGTCGACACGAGCCGGCAGCTGTAGGTGATACGCGGGTCCTGCGGGATGAGGTACGCGCCGCTGCGGCCCTGCCGGCAGACGCCGAGGAGCTTCTCCCACCGTCGCGCGACGACGTGGACGACGCGGCCCTCCATGCGCTCGAGCCGGCCGCGTCGGGTGTGGGCGACGCTCACCAGCACCGTGTCGCCGTGCATCGCGGGGCGAAGGCTCGCGCCGCCGATGAAGACGTCGTCGCCGCGCTTGCCGCCGCGGCCCGGCTCGATCAGGAAGGCGAAGCCGTCGGGATGGACGTGCACGGTGCCGGCGCGGAGGCCGTGCTCGGCGGCGAGCGCCGCGTGCGCGTCCGGGGTCGCGGCTTCGCCGGGCGTCGCGTCGAGGGTCCGCGGGACCTCGACGACGGCCGCGGCTTCGTCGCGTGGGCCCGCTTGGCGACCCCGGCGGCGCCCGCTCGGTTTCGGCTCGGCACGTCGGTCGGGCCGTCCCTTCGGCGTGGGGCGCGCCGGTCCGCCGCCTTTGCGGCGTGTCTTCGGGGGGCCCGGTGGTCGGGAACGGCGGATGCTAACGCCCCCGCGCGGCGACCGTCCCGAGCGAAAATTTGGCGGCGACAAGAAGTTTTCCCG
>CAZWAX010000324.1:0-6977 GCA_964631985.1 uncultured Polyangiaceae bacterium
CACTCGTCGAAGACGTCACGCGCGGCAGGCGCCTTTTTCAACGGGCTGCTAGGCCTGTGGGAGATGGCTTAGCTCGCTGCGGCGGTTCGGGTGCGGACGGCCCCCCCACCGTCCGCGCTCCAACGTGGTCGTGTGCTCATCACCGGCGGGGACGACGATGGGCGCCGGCGCCGGGCACGATCAGCACCGGCCGTCCGGCGTAGCGGGCGACGCGCTCGGCGACGCTGCCGATGATGGCGCGGCGAAAGCCCCGGCGACCGTGGCTGCCGACGATCACGAGGTGGGCGCGGACGGCCTCGGCCAGGCGGCAGATCTCGTCCGGCGCGGAACCGCCGATGACGTGGGTGCGGACGCGGACGCCGTCCACCCGCTTCTGGAGCGCCACCGAGAGGCGCGCCAGCTCGAGGCGTATCTCCTCGCGACGGGCGCGATCGTGCTCGAGCATGAGCGGGGCGGTGAGCGCGTAGGCGATCGGCTCCAGCACGTGCACGACGTGGACGACCAGGGTGCCTTTGCCCGCGATCGCCTCGACCGCGCCGATCGTCGCCCGGCTGGCCGGGGACAGATCGGTGGCGACCAGGACGCGGCGATAGGCTTTCACGAACGTGTTCCGGTCGCGACCGGGCGCCAGACCGTGCGCAGGCTGCCGTCGCTGCTGGACCACTTGTAGGTCGCGCGTCCGCCGAAGGCCTTCTCGAGCTCGCGTGCCATGCGGTGCGCGAGCTTCTGCGACGTGGTCAGGATCTCGAGCGCCGATCCGATGCGGTCGATGCTCACCACGCGACGCTCGGGCTGCGTGAACACGGCGCGGTCGGCGACGTTCTGCACGCGGCGGCGGATGAGGTCCTCGTTCCGGGCCGCCCAGGCGCCCTGCACGACGAGCTTGCCTTGCGCGTCGCCGCGCGCGCACTGCCGGCAGGCGGGGCAGCGGCGCCACTGCACGCGATCGTAGAGTCCCGTCGTCACCTTGTGGTCGCGACGCCAGGTCTTGCGCGCGAAGAGGGCGCCGCATCCGTGACATGCGGTAGTGATCGGACTCCGGCGGTTCGCGCCCGCCGTGGGGCTCTTCTCACTCTTGGTGCCGCGCCTATTCGCCTGCCGAATGCGACTCTTGGTCATCGCGATCTCCTCGAGGAAGGGCGCGCCGGAAGGGCTCCGGCGCGCCATGCTGGTGCCTCAGGCCGTGGCAATTTTGATCTGCTGCGCCTTCGGGTTCTTGGTCTTCGGCAGGCGGATGCTCAGCATGCCGTTCTTGAGATCGGCGGCGGCCTTGCCGGCGTCGACCTCGGCCGGCAGCCGCACCGAGCGGGCGAAAGACCCGTAGCGGATCTCCTGCCGGTAGTAGTTCTTCTTCTTCTCCTCCGACTCCTTCCGGCTCTCGCCGCGGACGCTGAGGGTGTGGTCGTCGACCGAGATCGAGATCTGGTCCTTCTCGACCCCGGGGACCGCCATCTTGACCGTCAGCTCGGTGTCCGTTTCGGCCACGTCGACGGGCGGCAGCAGCTCGCCTCCCTCCGTCTTGCCGAAGAACTCCCGCACGAGGTCTTCGAACGTGTCCTCGCGCCGCTCGAGTGCCCGAAAAGGATTCCACTGCGCCAATGCCGACATGGTGCACCTCCGTCGTGATTTGGTTTGGAGCCGAAGCTCCGTGGACTCGCAACGCAAGATGCTTGCCAGGCCAGTCGGCGCGGAATCCGACGCGTTGCCGGCGAGGCATTCCCGGACGTGAGAATTTCATGCCCGGGATTCCCGATGATTGGACCTCCGCGCGTGGCCGTGCTCTTGCAGCACGCACCGACGATGGCGTGGCGCGGCTGGCAACATCGGATGCGAGGCTCGAGGACTCCGGCGTGACCCCGGATGCCGAGACCATGGCCTACGTGGCGGCCGCCGCGCTCGGCGGCGCCGCGGTCGGCGTCGAGCGGCAGTGGTCGGGGCACGCGAGCGGTCCGCACGCCCGCTTCGCCGGCGTCCGCACGTTCACGATGCTCGGCGCCGTCGCGGGGATCGCCGGGCTCGTGTGGCACGAAGGCGGGACGGTTCTCGCCACGGTATTGCTCGCGGCCGCCGCGGCGCTCGTCGTGGCGGGCTACGTCGCGGCGAGCCGCCGGGAGGCCGACGGCACCACCGAGGTCGCCGCGCTGATCGTGCTCGCCGCCGGGGTTCTGGCCGGGAGCGGGCGGCTGCAGCTCGCGAGCGGCATCATCGCGATCACCACCTTGTTGCTCGTCGAGAAGAGCCGGGTGCACGCCTGGGTCGCCGGCCTCGACGACGCCGGTCTCCGCGCCGGCGTGCGCTTCGCGGTGATGGCGATCGTCGTGTTGCCGCTCTTGCCCGAGGGGCCGTTCGGCCCGCTCGGCGGCGTGCGGCCGCGCCAGCTCTGGGCGCTGGTGCTGGTGTTCTCGGGCCTGAGCTTCGCCGCCTGGGTCGCCCGGCGCGCCGTCGGTCCGCATCGGGGCTATGCGGTCGCGGGCCTGCTCGGCGGTGTGATCTCGTCGACGAGCGTCGCGTTCGTGTTCGCGCGCGCGAGCGCGGAGGCCCGTGCGCCGGCCCTGGCACTGGCGTGCGGCGTGGTCGCCGCGAGCACGGTGATGTTCCTCCGCGTCCTGGTGGCGACCGCGATCCTGAGCGCCCCGCTCGCCGCGCCGATCGCGCCGTTCGCCCTGCTGCCGTTCGCGGTGGGGACGCTCGTGGCCCTGACCATGCTCCGGCGCACCCCGGCGCCGAGCGGGACGATCGACGAGCCCGTCAACCCGCTCCGGCTGACCTCGGCCTTGCAGATGGCCGCGCTCTTCCAGGTGGCGCTGGCCGCGATCACGGCGGTGCGCGGGCGCTTCGGCGATCCCGGGCTCCTGGCGTCGGGGGCGCTCCTCGGGCTCACCGACGTCGACGCGCTGACGTTCTCGATCGTGCGGGCGGTCGAAGACGGCACGCCCACGACATTGGCGGCCCGGGCGCTCGCCCTCGGCATGCTCGCCAACACCGTGCTGAAGCTCGGCGTGACGCTCGCGCTCGGCCGGCGACGGTTTCGCGTGCTGGCGGGTCTCGGGCTCGCGGTGCTCGCCGTCGCGGCGGCAGGGACGTTCGTCGTTCCGTGGGAGTCGTGGCAGTGAGGGACGGAATGCGGGCTGCCACCGAGGCGCTCCACGTGTTCCCGGACAGCGCCGCGTTCGGCCGCCGGCTCGCGCGCGCGTCCGGACGCGCCTCCACGCCGGTGCGGGTGCATCGGTTTCCGGACGGCGAGAGCCTCGTGCAGGTGCGGCCCACCGTCGGCCGGCACGCGATCCTGGTGCGCTCGCTCCCCGACCCGAACGCCAAGCTCGTCGAGACGCTGCTCGCGGCCGATGCGCTCCGGCGCGCCGGGGCCCGGCGCGTGACGCTCGTCGCGCCCTATCTGCCGTACATGCGGCAGGATGCCGTGTTCGCGCCGGGACAACCGGTCTCGCAGCGCGTGATCGGCGGTCTCCTCGGCGCGGCGTTCGACGCGGTGCTGACGGTCGAGGCCCATCTGCACCGGGTCCGCCGGCTCGCCGACGTGATGGGGCGGGGCAGTCGGTCGCTCTCGGCGGCCCCCGTGCTGGCCGCGTGGCTCCGCCGTCGCGGCGGCGACTGGCTGGTCGTTGGCCCGGACGAGGAGTCGGCGCCGTGGGTGCGGGCGATCGCCCGCGCCGCGCGTATGCCGTGGATCGTCGGCCGGAAGCGGCGGGACGGGGACCGGACGGTGGCGGTCGACATGCCCGCGGTGCCGGCGGCCGCGGGCGCGCTGATCGTCGACGACATTGCGAGCACCGGCGCCACCATTGCCGCGACCGCCCGTGCGCTGCGCCGGCGCGGCGTCGCCATCGTCGACGCGGTCGTGAGTCACGCCGTCTTTGCGCCCGGGGCCGAGGCCCGCATCCGTGCCGCCGGCGTTCGCCGGCTGGCGTCGTGCGACACCATCCCACATTCCACCAACGCCGTCGGCGTCGCCTCGCTCGTCGCCGCCGCGCTCGCGAGGGTCCCATGAAACGTGATCGCACGACCGCCCCGGTGCTGCGCTTCCTCGGCGCGACCGGCACCGTCACCGGCAGCCGGTTCCTGCTCGAGACCCCGCGGGCACGGGTGCTGATCGATTGCGGGCTCTTCCAGGGCTTGAAGCCGCTCCGGCTCCGCAACTGGAGCCCGTTCCCGGTCGACCCGGCGTCGATCGACGCCGTCGTGCTGACCCACGCCCACCTCGACCACTCGGGCTATCTGCCCGGGCTCGCGCGCAACGGGTTTCGTGGCACCGTCCATGCGACGGCCGGGACGCACGCCCTCGCGCGCATCGTGCTGCCGGACAGCGCGCACCTGCAGGAAGAGGACGCGGGCTACGCCAATCGCCGCGGCTACTCGAAGCACGTGCCGGCGCTGCCGCTCTACACCACCGCCGACGCGGAGCGGGTGCTGGAGCAGTTCCGGGTGGTGTCCTTCTTCCAGTCGGTCGACGTCGCGCCCGGCGTGCGGGCCACGTTCCTCCCCGCCGGGCACATCCTCGGCTCCGCCATGGTGCTGCTCACGATCGACGGGCCGCGGCCCCGGACGCTGCTGGCGAGCGGCGACCTCGGACGCCCGCACCATCCGATCCTGACGCCGCCCGCCGACCCGCCCGCCGCGGATTTCGTGCTGGTCGAGTCCACGTATGGCGATCGCGAGCACGCGGATGCCGAGGCGCTGCGGCGCTTCGAGGACGTGATCACCCGCACCGCCGCGCGCGGCGGCACGATCGTCATCCCCTCGTTCGCGGTCGACCGCACGGAGGTGCTGCTCCTGCACCTGCGCCGCTTGATCGCCGCCGGGCGCGTCCCGAACCTGCCGGTGTACGTCGACAGCCCGATGGCGCTCGCCGCCCTCGGGGTCTACCGGAGCGCGCTCGCCGAGGGCGGTCTCGAGATCCGACCCGAGCTCGCGGGGACCGGCGATCCCTTCGATCCCGGGCAGCTGATCGAAGCCCGGACCGTCGAGGACTCGATGGCGATCAACGACGCAGGCGGGCCGATCATCGTCATCTCGGCGTCGGGAATGGCGAGCGGCGGCCGCGTGCTGCATCACCTGGCGCATCGACTACCCGATCCGAAGAACGCCGTCCTCCTCGTCGGATTCCAGGCCGCCGGGACGCGCGGCCGCTCGCTCGCCGACGGTGCGCGCGAGGTCAAGATGCTCGGCCGCTACATCGGCGTGAAGGCCGAGGTCGTCTCGGTGCCGGCCTTCTCGGTGCACGCCGACCGCCGCGAGATCCTCGCCTGGCTCGGCCGCGCGCCGCGTCCCCCCGAGACCGTCTTCGTGGTCCACGGCGAACCGCCCGCCGCCGCGGCGCTCCACGACGCCATCGAGAACGAGCTCGGCTGGATTGCGGCCGTTCCTCACCACCTCGAAGTCGTCCGGCTGGACTAGGCAGGTCGCTGAAAAAGGCCGATCTGCGTCGTTGCTCAGTCGACTCGCTTGCCGTGCCCTCGGAGAGGGTGCGGCGTAGCTCCGCTACGCCTCCGCGCTCGCTCCTTCGCGCCTCGCATCTCGACCTTTTTGAGCGACCTGCCGGGCTGGGCACGTGCGCGTGGTGGGTGTCTCGCTACGCTCGCCCCCATCCAATTTCAAAACCTCTCCCCCTTCACGTACGCGGAGGTTTGCGTCTTGGATCGAGCTGCTAGACGATGGCACCTGTTTAGATGTTTCGAGTAAAGCACACCTGCATCGACACCATGCGGGAGCACGTCGTGCTCGTGCATGAGGACGCCGTGCGGGCGGGCGAGCTCGGATTCAACCCGCTCGACCGGGTGCGGGTGGTCGGGGCCGACCCGCTGACGGGTGCCGAGCGCGAGCTCACGGGCACGCTCAATTTCTGCCGCGACGCGCTCATCACCGCCGACGAGATCGGGCTGTCCGACATCGCGTTCCACGATCTCGGCCTGCCGGAAGGGGCCCCCGTCCACGCCACGATCGCGCCGGCGCCGCGTAGCCTCGACCGCGTCCGCGAGAAGCTGCGGGGCGGCCGCCTCGACCGGGCGGCGTTCGACGCCATCCTCGGCGACGTCGTCCGCCACCGCTACTCGCGGATCGAGCTCTCGATGTTCGTGCTCGCCTGCGCGCTCCGCTCGCTCGACGAGCGCGAGATCGTCGATTTCACGCGCGCCATGATCGGAAAGGGGAAGAGCCTCGACTTCGGCCGCGGGCCGATCGCCGACAAGCACTGCGTGGGCGGCGTGCCGGGGAACCGCACGACCATGATCGTCGTCCCAATCCTCGCGGCGCTCGGGGTGACCATCCCGAAGACGTCGTCGCGCGCGATCACCAGCCCGGCCGGCACCGCCGACACGATGGGCGTGCTCGCCGAGGTCGCGCTGACGCCGGTCGATCTGCATCGGGTGGTGAACGCGACCGGCGGCTGCATCGCCTGGGGTGGGGCGCTCGAGCTGGCGCCGGCCGACGACATCCTGATCACCGTCGAGCGTCCGATGGAGATCGACACCGAGCCACAGATGGTGGCGTCGATCCTCGCGAAGAAGAAGACGGCGGGGGCGACGCACGTGCTGATCGACATCCCCGTCGGCCCGACCGCCAAGGTGCGCGAGCACGACGCGGCCGAGCGCCTGGCGACGCTCTTCCGCACGGTCGCTGCGGCGATCGAGCTGCACATCGAGGTGGTGATCACCGACGCCCACGGTCCGATCGGCCGCGGGATCGGTCCGCGGCTGGAAGCGCTCGACGTGCTGGCCGTGCTGGCGCGCGACCCGGGCGCGCCGACGGATCTCCGCGAGAAGGGCCTCTTTCTCGCGGCCCGGCTCCTCGAGATGGTGGGGGCCGTGGCGCCGAGCGGCGGGTACCACGCCGCGCAGCAAGCGCTCGATTCCGGCGCGGCCGCGGCCGCGTTCGAGCGCATCGTCGCGGCCCAGGGGCGGCGCGTCCTGCCGCCGGAGGCGCGCCATCGTGCCGTCGTGCCCGCGCCGGCCGACGGCCGGATT
>CAZWAX010000325.1:0-6970 GCA_964631985.1 uncultured Polyangiaceae bacterium
CCCACGGCCGGGGCGGGGTCGTCGCCGGTCAGGACCGGGCGACCGCGCCCTACGGCGCGACCCGAATGAACGAGGACTACGTGAGCCAGTACGGCGACTTCCCGCCGCTCGCGCACCCGGGGCGGGGGTGGGTGCTGGCGGTGCGCCAGAACCTCCCCGTCGGCGACCGGCATCCGTGGGCCCTGATGGGCGCGCTCGACCGCGCGGCGGGCTTCGCGACCGACGCGCTCCAGCTCCACGGCCTCGCGACCCGTGCCGGCGCCGCGCCCGCCGCGCTCGCGGCGCCGACCCTGCCGTCGGTACGCCGCCAGCACGAGCACGCGATGGCGGTGTTGCAGAACGCGCCGCTCGTGCTTGCGCCCGGGACGGCGGTGGCGCGCGGATTCTTCGGCTGGCTCGATCCCGATCACGCGGCGGTCACCTCGGCGGACGACCTCGCGACCGTCGCGCGTGTGCTGGAGCTTCCGGAGGCGGCGCCCCCGCGCTGGGACGAGCTCCCGGCGGACGGCGATCCACCCGGGTCGACGCTCTTCGGCACCGCGCCGCTCCTCGTGAGCGAGGATCTCGATGCCGCCGCGCTCGCCGCGCATTTCGGCACCGACCGGCGCCACGTCGAGACCGACGACGATGGGCGCGTGCTCTCGTTCTTCACCCACCGGCACCAGCACGTCGTCCTGCGGGCCAAGGAGCGGGTCTGTCTCCGGCCCCACGGTCATCTGCTACGGACCGGCGACGCCCTCGTGCCGGACGAGTGCGCGCTCGCCTCGACCGCGTGGATGGACGGCGTCTTCCACTCGCTGGTGACGCAGGGCCACGTCAACATCAATCGCTTCCTGTCGACCCTGCGCTCCTACCTCGGGCTGCAGCGTGCCGCCGGGCTCCGCCTCTTCGTCGCGACGGACGACGGTTGGCGGCTGCTCGGCGTGCCGTCGGCCTTCGCCATGACCCCGGGCGGCTGCCGCTGGATCTACGTGCATGCGGGCGGCGTCGTCGTGGTCGAGAGTCGCGCCAGCACGCGCGGCCACGCGCTGACGCTCGCGATCGACGTCCTGGCCGGGCCGCCGCGCCGTTTCCTCGCGGTCTTGCACGTCGCCTTCGGGGGCGACGACGGCGCCGCGCCGGGGCCCGTGCGGTGCGAGCGCGACGACGCCGCGGTGGTGGTGCGGACCGAGCCCGAGACCGACTTCGGCAAGCGCTTCCCCGGCGGTTGGTTCCGGATCGCGCCCGCCGCCGGCACGACGGTCGCGCACGTGGGGGGCGACGAGGCGCTCTTCGCCGACGGCCACTCGCGGCAGCAGCCGTACGTCGTACTGGACATCGCGGCGACGAAGCACCCGCGCTTCACGATCACCGGCGGCCTGATCGCCGACGCGGCGGGCACGCCGGCGAGTGACGATCCCGAGACCGAGGCGAACTACTGGACCGACGTCAGCGGCGGGCTCACCGTCCACGCGCCCGCGGCCGAGCCGGCGGCCGGCCGCGTACCCGACATCCTGCCCTGGTTCGCGCACGACGCGCTCATCCACTACCTCGCGCCGCGCGGGCTCGAGCAGTACTCGGGCGGCGGTTGGGGCACGCGCGACGTCTGCCAGGGGCCGGTCGAGCTGCTGCTGGCACTCGGCCAGACCGCGCCCCTGCGCGACCTCCTGCTGCGGGTGTTCGCCACCCAGAACCCCGACGGCGACTGGCCGCAGTGGTTCACGTTCTTCGCGCGCGACCGCGGCATCCGCGCCGGCGACTCGCACGGCGACATCGTCTACTGGCCGCTCCTCGCCCTGGCACAATACCTCGACGCCTCCGACGACCACGACTTCCTCGGGCTGCCGGTGCCGTTCTTCCATCCCGACGGCGACGCTGCCGCCGAGACGGTGTCGATCGCGGCCCACGTCGAGCGGGCGCTCGCCGTCATCGCGGCGCGCCAGATCCCGGGAACGACGCTCGCCGCCTACGGCCACGGCGACTGGAACGACTCGCTGCAGCCCGCCGACCCCGCCATGCGCGAGCGCCTCTGCAGCGCCTGGACGGTGACGCTGCAGTACCAGACCGCACGGGCGCTTGCCGCGGTGCTGGCGCGACGGAACGAGCATGCCGACCTCGCGGAGCGGTTGCCGGCGCTCGCCGCACGCTGCACCGCGCTCGCCGAGCATTCGCTCGCCGACTTCCAACGTCTGCTCCTCCCCGGTGGCACGCTCGCGGGCTTCGCGTATTTTCACGAGGACGGGCGGCTCGAGTACCTGCTGCACCCGAGCGACCCCAACACCGGCATCGCGTACCGGCTCCTGCCGATGATCCACGCCATCATCAACGGCATGCTGACGCCGGCGCAGGCGCGCACCCACGTCGATCTCATCCGCACGCATCTGCTGGCCCCCGACGGTGCGCGCCTCTTCGACCGGCCGCCGACCTATCGCGGCGGCGTGCAGCGCTTCTTCCAACGTGCCGAGAGCAGCACGTACTTCGGGCGCGAGATCGGCATCATGTACATGCACGCCCACCTTCGGTACGCCGAGGCGATGGCGACCTTCGGGGACGCCGAGGCGTTCTGGCTGGCGCTCCGCCAGGCGATCCCGATCGGCATCCGCGACGTCGTGCCGAACGCGCGTCCCCGTCAGGCGAATTGCTACGCGTCGAGCTCCGACGCCGCCTTCGCCGACCGCTACGAGGCCCAGGAGCGCTACGCCGACGTCCGGAGCGGGACGGTCGCGGTCGAGGGCGGGTGGCGCGTCTACTCCAGCGGGGCGGGCATCGCGTTTCGCTTGTTGCACGAGCGGTTCCTCGGCATCCGGCGGCGCCGCACGAGCCTCGTGATCGACCCGGTGATGCCGCGGGCACTCGACGGGCTTGCCGTCGACCTCGTCGTCGACGCGCGCCCGCTGCGCGTCGTCTACGCGGTCGGGGCGCGCGGCGCGGGCCCGACGGCGCTCGTGCTGAACGGGACGCCGCTCGCGTTCGCGCGGGAGCCGAATCCGTATCGGCCGGGCGGCGCGGTGGTGCCGGCGGCGGCGCTGGCGGTGCGGCTCCGGCCGGCGGGGAACGAGCTGCGAGTCCAGCTCGCGTGACGGACGCGCTCACCGCGCTGGTCGCCGGCGGTCGCGCGAGTTGGCTCGGGCAGCTCTACGCGACCCATGCCGTGGCGCACGCGATCGGCGTGCTCGCCCTCGTCTGCGTCGCCGGGCTAGCGTTCGGGAGCCTGAAGATCCGCGGCATCGGGCTCGGGACCGCGGGCGTGCTCTTCGCGGGGATCGTCGTCGGCCACTTCGGGAAGCCGGTCGAGCACGCGATGCTCGACTTCGTAAAGGAATTCGGTCTGATCCTCTTCGTCTTCACGATCGGGCTGCAACTCGGTCCCGGGTTCTTTGCGGCGTGGCGGCAGCAGGGCGTGAAGCTCAATCTCTTCACGCTCGGGATCATCGCGCTCGGGACGGGGCTGGCACCGTTCGGCGGGTGGCTGCTCGGCTTCGACCCGGCGGCGACGCTCGGGCTCCTCGCCGGTGCCGTCACCAACACGCCGGCGCTCGGCGCCGTGCAGCAGACGCTCGGGACGCTGCCGGACGTCGCGGCCGAGCGCGTGGCCCTCCCGGCGGTCGCGTACGCCGTCGCGTATCCGGCGGCGATCGCCGGCATCATCGGGTCGATGCTGGCGCTCCGGTCGATGTTCGGCATCGACGCGGTTGCCGAGGGCGAGGCCTTCGTCGCCGAGCAGCGTGCCACCGTCGAGCCGCTGCTGCGGCGGACGCTCGTCGTCGCGAACCCGAACCTCGTGGGCGTGGCGCTCGCCGACGTGCCGGGACGGGTCGAGACCGGCGTCACCGTCTCGCGCGTCCGCTGCGGCGCCGAGGCGACCGTGCGCCCGGCGCTCGGCAGCACCGTGCTGGCGCTCGACGACCGGCTCCTCGCCGTCGGCACGCGCGCCATGCTCGACCAGTTCCAGCTCGTGGTCGGTCGGGCGGGCGAGGAGGATTTGATGGAGGCGGCCGGCGACGTGGTTTTCCGCCGCGTGGTCGTGACCGCGCGTGACGTGCTCGGCTGCAGCCTCCCGGAGCTCGGGCTCGAGCGCCTCGGCGTGGTCGTGACGCGGGTCGCGCGCGGCGACGTCGAGCTCACGCCGGCCGCGGGTCTGCGGCTCAAGTTCGGCGACGTTCTGCAGGTGGTCGGTGCGGAGGACGACGTCGCCAAGGCGGCGGCCCGCCTCGGCAACGCGCTGCGGGAGCTGAACGCGACGCAGTTCGTGCCGTTCTTCCTCGGCATCTTCGCCGGCATCGCGCTCGGGACGCTGCCGATCCCCGTGCCGGGTTTGCCCGAGCCGGTGCGCCTCGGGCTCGCGGGCGGGCCGCTCCTGGTCGCGCTTCTGCTCGGGTGGGCCGGGAACCTCGGGCGGCTGGTGTGGCACATGCCGGCGAACGCCAACCTGGCGGTCCGCGAGCTCGGCATCGCGCTCTTCCTCGCCGCCGTCGGTCTCGCCGCCGGTCCACGCTTCTTCGCGAGCGTCTTCAGCGCGACCGGGGTGCAGTGGCTTGCGGTCGCGCTCGTCGTGACCGTCGTGCCGCTGGTCGCTGCCGGCGTCTTTGCGCGCGTGGTCCTCGGTCTCAACTTTGCCGTCCTCTCGGGCGTGCTCGCCGGCAGCGTGACGGATCCTCCAGCGCTCGCCTTCGCGACCGGCCTCGCCCGCTCGGACGCGCCGACGATCGGCTACGCGACGGTGTACCCGCTGGCAATGCTGATGCGCATCCTCGCGGCGCAGGTGCTGACCCTCGCGCTCTGCGGGTGAGGGCGACGCATGCCGCCGTCTCGTTTCGATGGCGGGTCGCGAGGCGACAGATGTATGAAGAGGCATGGCCCACCGATCACGCGTCGTTCTTGGCGTTCTCGTCGTCCTCATGGTCGCCGCGTGGTCCCGAGCGGCTGGGCCGCCGATGATGTCCCAAGGCACCGGCGACACGCGGCGGCCGCTCTTCCTCCAGCCGATGATGGCCGAGCACCAGAAGCAAAACATGCGTGAGCATCTGGCAGCCGTCCAAGCCATCGTCGCCGCGGTCGGCCGCGACGACATGGATGCCGTCACCACGGCCGTGAGCCGCATCGGCTACTCGGAGGCCATGGGACGAATGTGCGAGCACATGGGTGCCGCTACCCCCGGGTTCAACGCCGTGGCCCTCGAGTTCCACCGTACCGCCGACACGATCGCCGAGGCGGCGCGACGCGGCGATCGGGCGGGCGTCCTTTCGGCGCTCGATCGGACGCTTCAGACCTGTGTCGGCTGCCACGCCGCGTATCGCCAGGAAGTGGTCGATGAAGCGACGTGGACGAAGTTGACCGCCCCGGCCAACCCCTGACGAGCCAGCCCTCCGTCACGTCACTCCACGCTATCGCTCCGCCCCTCTCGCCGTCGTCGTAGCACTTGCCGGGGGCGGTGACGCGCCGACGCAAGGCATGGATCGGCAGCGACGAGCGGCATGACGGGCCGAGTGAAGTGCGGCGCCGGAGGAGTACTCCGCATCGCCTCTGTGCCGATCCGGCGCAGAGCCAGACCGGCTTCGACGGACGGCGCCTTTCGTGTTGCTTTCTCGGTATCGGAGCGGTAGCGGACGCTCTCTCGCGCGCGGGCCTCGACGGCGTCCACGCCGCACGCTCGCGTCCGCTCGGGCTTGGTTCACGTCGCGGCGAACGACGGTCGCATCCCAACGAAGAAGGAGAACGAGCATGCAACGACCCATGACGTTTCGGAGCGCGACCTGCGCGGTGGCGACCATCGTGGCATTGGCCGGCATCGTCCCGGCCAGTGCGCAGACGCAGGGCATGGACCGGCGTGACGATCGCCGCGACGACCGTGCCGGTGCGAAGGCGGCGAAGCAGGCGTGCAAGGCCGGTGACGAGAAGACACGCGCGGAATGCCGGCAGGAAAAGCGCGACGTCAAGCAGGAAGGGCGTCAGGACGGGGGCGGGGATCCGGCGCCCGCGGCACCGGCGGCGAACCCGGCACAGTGACGCCGCGTCGTGCCCCGCGTGTACGACCCCGGGAGGCGTCGCCTCAGAGCTGCGAGTGGATGGGTAGCAGGCCGATGACGCCGACGACGAAGCGTTGCCACCACGTGGTCTCGGGGTCCGTCGTATAGACGACCTGCTTGCCGCCGATCTCGGTGGTCCAGCGCAGGTTGCCGTTCTCCAGGGTGACCCGGAAGCTCTCTCCCGGAGAGACCCCCTCGTCGAAGAACGTGCCGACCAGCGCGCCGAACGCGGGGCTGTCGGCGAGGAGCGCCAACTCGCTGTTGATGTCGGCCGAGCGGGGGTCGAGATTGCAGCTGCCGATCAGTACGTGCCTCCGATCGATCACCATCGCCTTGGTGTGCAACCCCGAGCGCGATTTCGTCGACAACAACGACCACTGCTGCTTCATCGACGAGTCGGGGCGCAGCTCGTAGATCTCGGCGCCCGCCGCGAGGAGGTCCTTCCGGTATTTCTTGTAGCCCGAGACGACGGCGGCGACGTCGTTCGAGGCCATGGAGTTGGTGAGCACCCGCACGCGTACGCCGCGCGCAGTCAGTGCGGCGACGGCTTGCACCATGGTGTCCCGGGGTACGAAGTACGCGTTCTCGATCAGCACCTCGCGCTGCGCCTCGGCGACGAGCGCGGACAACGTGCCGACGAAGGCCTTGATGTTCTCGTCCTCGACCTTCGCGGGGTCGTCGTACACCACGCGCACGGGCGCCCAGATGAGGGCGTCGCGGATGCGTTCCATGTCGGCCGTGAGCGCCGCCACGTCCTCGTCGATCGCGTAGGGGAGCGGCGCCCGCGCAACCGCGGCGCGGAGCTCCGCGATCCGTGCCGCGGCGTCCTCCGGTGTCGGTGGTTCGTCCACGAAGGCACCGTAGGGAACCGCGAACTTGCTGTTCCAGAACGCATCGAAGACCGCCGAGACGTCGCGGACCACCGGTCCGGCCGCGATGGCGTCGAGGTCGCGATAGTTCGATTC
>CAZWAX010000326.1:0-6939 GCA_964631985.1 uncultured Polyangiaceae bacterium
CGACGAGCGCGAGCAGACGCTGAACCAGATGCTGGTCGAGATGGACGGCTTCGACTCGCGGGAAGGCGTCATCGTCCTGGCCGCCACGAACCGCGCCGACGTACTCGATCAGGCCCTGCTGCGACCGGGCCGCTTCGACCGTCGCGTGGTGGTGCAGCGTCCGGACCGCGCCGGTCGCGCCGCGATTCCCAAGGTGCACACCAAGAACGTCCCCTTGGCGCCGGACGTCGCTCTCGAACGCATCGCCGCCGAGACACCCGGTCTGGTCGGCGCCGAGCTGCGCAACTTGGTCAACGAGGCGGCGCTGCTGGCAGCGCGCAAGGACGCGAGCGCGGTCCGCGCCGAAGACTTCGCGGAAGCGATGGAGAAGATCACCCTCGGGCCCGCCCGCAACATTTTGCTGAACCCCGTCGATCGGGAGCGCACTGCGTACCACGAGGCGGGCCACGCGCTGCTGGCTCTGCTGGTGCCCGGCAGCGACCCAGTGCACCGCGTCTCGATCGTGCCGCGCGGCATGGCGCTCGGTGTGACGTATCAATTCCCCGTCGACGACCGCACGAGCTACTCCGAAGACTACCTGCGGGCGCGGATCACCAGCGCACTCGGCGGCCGGGGGGCCGAAAAGCTCGTCTATGGGGTGGTGACGACGGGTGCCGAGAACGACCTCCAGCAGGTCACCGAGATTGCGCGGCGCATGGTGTTGCGTTGGGGCATGAGCGAGAAGCTCGGCCCGATCAGCTTCGTCGCGCCCCAGGACGAGGGCTTGCCGCCGGCCTTTCAGCAGCAGCCCTACAGCGAGGCAACCTCGGAGCTGATCGACGCCGAAGTCCGCCGTATCGTCGAGGAGAGTCACCGTGAAGCCGACCGGCTGCTGGCCGTGCATCGCGGCAAGCTCGACGCTCTCGCCCGCGCCCTGCTGCAAGCCGAATCGCTCGACGAGAAGGAGATCCGTGAAGTCGCCGGCCTGGCCGAGACGGACGAACAGCAGGACGACACGGCCCGTAGGCAGAAGCGAGGAGTGCTACACGGTTGATGTCTCTGGCGCTCGGCTCCGCGAGTACGCCGTTGGCACCGCTTTCTACATTGTGTCGATGGAGCCGCTCGCAGGCGGAGGTCCTTTTGAAGCTTCTCCACGTCGTCGCGGTGGCATGGTCGATGCTCAGAGAATCGCATGGTGAGTCATACGCGATGCTCCCGATGCAACGGAGCCCACGGACGGTGCGCAAGCTGCGGCACTGCCTACCCGCGACCGCTGGCCGTCGACACGTGCCCGTCGGCTGGTTGCGGGGGCGCATTGCGTTGCCGATGCGGGGTTCCGGTGACGGTCTTGGAAGCATCCCGTTTGGCGAGTGCTGGCTAGTCCGAGACCGTATGGACCTCGCGCTCGACCATGCACATCAGCGCCACATCGTTCTGGTGGTCGGTGACGTCATTGAGACGGACGTTTCGACGGTGCCAGCGCTCTTGGTTGCCGGATTCGATGCGATCGCCGTCGAATCGGGCAGTGCGACGCTGGCGTTGCTTAGAACCGGGGTCGACCCTTGCGTCCTGGTCATCGATGCCGACCTGACAGACATGGACGGCTGGGAACTCTGGCGCCGGGTGAGCGCGCGCAAGGGTACGAGGCGGCCGGCAGCCGTGTTTGTCTCCACGGATCCCGTAGATGCGACGCGCGCCCGCCTCGCACGCATCGGCGAGTTCATTCAAAAGCCGATCGCCAACGATCGCCTCATCGAGATCGTCGCGCGGCACTGTCCGCACCGGTTCTCGTGGACACCCAAGGGCCTCGCGAGATGGCTTAGGCGCGCCGTTCATCGGCACTCGATCCAGGCGTTGAAGGGAGAAGCATGTTGATCAAGTCCTCTTCTGACAAGACCGTCAATGAAGCTGCCGCGGCTTTGCAGGCCGCCGTCCAGGCGAATTTCTTTGGCGTCATGCAGGTGCACAACCTCAAGGAGACCATGGCGAAGAAGGGCGTGGAGCTCGCCCACGAATGTCTGATCTTCGAGGTTTGTCAGCCGCAACAGGCGAAGAGCGTTCTCGACCAAGACATGAGCGTCTCTACTGCCTTGCCCTGCCGGATCTCCATCTACGAGGAGGGCGGCAAAACGATTCTGGCTACTTTGAAGCCGACCAGTCTTCTGGCGATCTTCAAGGCGCCGCAATTGAAAGCCGTGGCGCAGGAAGTGGAGGACGCGATCGTCAAAATCATGAAGGAAGCAGCGTCGAGCTGATGGGGCGCCGATCATCCCCGAGGATCGACGATGCCGGCTTTCCGCTCGCCAGGGGAACCGCGCAACGTCAACCGATTCTGATGCGACTCAAAGGGCCCATTACTCCCAAGACTTGCAGCAACCATATTACGACCACCACGACTACCAAGATGTTTATGATCTGTTTGATCTTCGAATCCATCGGTATGTAGTTGTTGACCAGCCATAGCAACACACCGACGATGACGAGATAGATGACCACGGTCACAAGCGGCATGGGTCCCTCCTTTGAGCGCGTCTCACTCGAATGGTCCTCGAGATTCTCTACGAGTGGCGGCCTTCTGACGGCAAAGTCGCGGGAAGTCCAGCGCCGAGCAGGCAGGTCGCTTCTCGCGGCGTCATCTTAGGGTTGCGAGGCCAGTCCAAGACGGTCGATACGTAAGCCCGATGCGGATCGGCACATGAGTGCTCGATGGTGCCAGACGGGTCTGTCGACGTGCCGGGCACCCTCGCGGCGGCGCGCGTCTCCGTGACAGGCGGCTCGTGATCACTCGTCGAAGTCGTCGTCATCCTCGGGGTCGTCCTCGTCCTCGTCCTCGTCGCTGAGGCTCCCATAGCCATAATCGTCGTCGTCGTCGGGATCGTACCCCCGTGCGTTCGCAGTTCATCTGAGGACCGCCTCTTCTCGCAGGTCGGCCTCGGTGTTCGCAACTGGACATCATGCCGGTCCGAGAGCGCCAGCGCCTCGGATTCCGTGCCCGGGGCCGATTCTTTTTTCGCGGCGCGGTAGCCATCCCGCAGCGGGGCGTAGTGTGGAAGCAGGAGGTACGATCGATGGCAGTGGCAAAAGTGTCCGAGATCGGCTCGGCGTGCGGGTCACGAGCCCGACGACGTCGTTCGGTGCTCACGACACCGTCTACGCGTCGGTGTCGAGCGAGGGCTCCGCGCCGAAGGTCACGCTCAAGGCGCGCTGGACCTACCAAGATGGCCAGCTCGTCGACGAGTCGGTGCAAAGCATCGCGCCGACCGGGCCGACGACGACCGAGTTCCACGTCGCGAAGCCGAGCGGCTGGCCTGCAGGCAAGTACAAGGTGGAGATCTCCGCCGACGGCACGACGGCGACTACGCGGGAGTTCGACGTCCGAGCTGAGCCGTGAGCGTTCTCGGCTGGATCGTCTTCGGCCTGATCGTGGGTGTCGTCGCCAAGCTCATGATGCCGGGGCGCGATCCGGGTGGGTTCATCGTCACCGTCGGGATCGGGATCGTCGGCGCGCTCCTCGGCGGATTCCTCGGACGCGTGCTCGGCCTGTATGGCGAAGGTGACCCGGTGGGATTCTTCATGGCCGTCATCGGCTCGATCCTCCCGGTCTGGATGTATCGCCGAGCGGCGAGCCCGGCCGCAGGCTAGGCGGCGCTCCTCCATTCGGTTCTCGATCGGTTCTCGATCTCGGGAATTGGTGAGAATCCGGGAGCCCAGGTATTGAAGGAAATCGCCTTCTTTGCGCACCGGTCGGGTACGGCACAGTCGTTGCATTTCAGGGCTGTGTGAAAAGGGGGGAATACACCATGACGAGCGGCAAGACGGACGAGCTCAAGGGTCGTGTGAAAGAAGCTGCCGGAGCGCTTACCGGCGATACGAAGCTCAAGAGGGAGGGCAAGACCGACCAGATCGTCGGAAAGATCAAGCAGAAGGTCGAGAAGGTCGTCGACGCGGTCAAAGACGCGACGAATTAGGCTTTCACTCGCGCGAGCGGCCCACGCCGATGCGAGTGGGCCGCTTGCCTCGACGGCACAGGAAGGAGGGAATCCCATGCTCGAAACTCTTGCGATGATCCTGGTGATCTTGTGGCTCCTGGGTCTGGTTTCTTCCTACACGATGGGGGGATTCATTCACTTGCTGTTGGTCGTGGCCGTGGTCGTGATCGTGATCCGCGTCATTCAAGGTCGAAGTCCGGTGGGGTGATCAAATGAGCGCAATCAGGATGGCGGCACTCTTGTTGATTGTTGCCGGCGTTTTGGGTTTGGCGTACGGGAGTTTCAGCTACACGAAGGAGACTCACGAAACCAAAATCGGCCCGCTCGAGTTCTCGGTGAAGGATACGGAGACCGTCAACGTTCCCGTGTGGGCCGGCGTAGGGGCGATCGTGGTGGGCGGGCTGTTGTTTTTGATGCCAACGAAGCGCTAGCGCTGTCGCCTCCGCGAGGAGTGTGGGAAGGAGAGAGAAGCATGTCCCCCAAGGCACCAAAGCGGTCCCGAGTCGCGAGCGCGACCGGACGGGCACAGAAGGCGATGTCCCGCGAGGCGCGGGCCCTGTACGCCGAGGTCCAGCAAGGCGTCACGCACCTGGAAAAGTCGATCGGAGAAATCCAGCGCGGCTTGCGCAAGGCGGAGCGGAAGCTCGAAGCCGACGCGCGCGCGCAGATTCGCGCGTTGCGGCGGGACGCCCGTACGCAGTTGAGCGTCTTGAAGTCGAAGCAGCGCGAGGCCATGGGTACCCTCAAGCGGGTAGCAGCTGCGGCAGGCGACTCGTGGGAGGACATCAAGCGTACGGTCGATTCCGTGCTCGCCGATGCCCGAGCGACCGCCGGCGCGGCAGTCGATCGCTTCCGCAGCGCCCTGGGGTAGCCGCACGCTGGCCCGGACGCCGCACATTTATTTGATCCCGGGGTTCCTGGGGTTCGCGAACCTCGGACGCATCACTTACTTCGGTCACGCGCGGCGAATCCTTACAGCACGCTTCGCGGAGGCCGGGATCGATGCCCGCGTCCATTTCGTGCGCACGTCCCCCACGGCTTCGCTGCCGAGGCGTGCCGCATGTCTCGCCGAAGCAATCGCGGCGACGGCGGACGATGACGGTCCGATCCATCTGATCGGTCATTCGAGTGGCGGGCTCGACGCCAGACTGTTCACGGCTCCGGGCGTCACGCTGCCGACGTCCGCCGACGTGGAGCGAGCGGCGGCCCGCGTGCGCAGCGTCGTCACGATCGCGACACCGCATCATGGGACACCGCTCGCGTCGTTCTTCACGACGCTGCGTGGCCAACAGATGCTGCAGCTCCTCTCGCTTCTCACGATCTACATGCTGCATTTCGGCCATCTTCCGCTTGCCGGCCTGTTGTGGATGGCGAGTCGATTCGTCCGGCTCGCGGACATCGTGGCGAGCAGCGAGCTCATCGACGAGATTTTCGGGCGCCTCCTCGACGACTTCTCGGTGGCACGGCGTCGCTCCCTGCGGGCGATGCTCCGCGACGTCGTCGACGACCAGGCGCTGATGCTGCAACTCACCCCGGAGGCGATGGAGGTCTTCAACGCCGCGGTTCTGGCGCGCCCCGGCGTTCGCTACGGGGCGGTCGTCGGGGCGGCGACGCATCCGAGTCTGTGCTCGACGATCGCGGTCGGGGTCGATCCGGCGGCGCAGGTCACGCATGCCGTCTATGGGGTGCTCTACCGGCTCGCGGGGGCGACGCCGCGCCACCTCTCGCCGCGGCTCGCGCCCGAGGTGACGCGTGCTCTCCGCCATGCGTTCGGAACGGTTCCGACGGCGGCCGTGAACGACGGCATCGTTCCCACCCGCTCGCAAGCCTGGGGGCGTGTCATCCATGCGGCGATCGCCGATCACCTCGACGTGATCGGACACTTCCGCGATGCCTCGCGCGACCCGCCGCACGTGGACTGGCTCGTGACCGGAAGCGGCTTCGACCGGGCAGGCTTCGAGGCGCTCTGGGGCGACGTCATGGACTTCGTGACGGCCGAAGGCGAGGCCAGCGCGGTGCCGCTGACGGAAGGGCTTCACGAGGCCACAGCCCGTTCCCGGTGACCACCTGCCCGCGACGGTGGGGCGTGATGCGATGAACGACTCAGACCTCGCCGCTCTCTTCTGGAGCCAGGACGCCGCGGCACTGACCGTCGCGCTGGGGTCGGGTCCCCGCGGCCTGTCGTCCGAGGGCGCCGCCGCGAAGCTTCGCCTCGTCGGTCCGAACAGCGTCGAAGAGGCGTCACGGCTGAGCGCGCTTCGACTGCTGCTGCGGCAATTCGAGAGTCCGCTCGTCCTCATTCTCATCTTCGCCGCTGCGATCTCGCTGGGGCTGCGGCAGTGGGTGGATTCGGGGATCATTCTGGCCATCGTGCTCGGCAGCACGCTGCTCGGCTTCTTTCAGGAGTACCGCGCGTCGACGGCCGTCGAGCAGTTGAAACGCCGACTGGCGCTGACGTGCCGCGTCGTGCGCGACGGCGTCGAGCGGATGGTGCCCGTGAGCACCGTCGTCCCCGGGGACCTCATTCTGCTTTCGGCGGGCAATCTGATTCCTGCCGACGGCCTCGTGATCGAGGCGGAGGACTTTCTGGTCAGCGAAGCGAGCATGACCGGCGAGTCGTTTCCCGTCGAGAAGCAACCCGGCATCGTCGCGCCCGAGGCGGCCGTTTCGGCTCGCACCAATACGGTCTTCCTCGGCGCGTCGGTCCGGAGCGGTACGGCGAAGGTCCTCGTCGTCGACACGGGTCTCCGGACGGCATTTGGCGCGATCGCGGCGCGGCTGAGAACCCGCCAGCCCGAGACCGACTTCGGGCGCGGGGTGCGTCATTTCGGTTACCTCCTGATCCGCGCGATGATCGTCATCGTCCTGTTCGTCCTGACGGTGAACCTGCTCCTCGATCGACCGGTCATCGAATCCCTCTTGTTCGCCGTGGCGCTCGCGGTCGGTCTGTCGCCTGAGCTCTTGCCGGCGA
>CAZWAX010000327.1:0-6865 GCA_964631985.1 uncultured Polyangiaceae bacterium
GCATGCTGTTCCGCGAATACGCGGGCCTGGTCGGGCACCTGGGCCTCAAGATTCTCGAGGCGCTGTTCGTCCCGCTCCCGCCCGTCTTCGATCTGCTGGAGGTCGCACACGGTCCGTTTCAGCAGGCCTTCGCGGCGCCGGCGACGTTCCTGGCGCTCACCCGTCCCGACGCCGCACGCGAGGCCGATCTGCTGGCGCGGCTCGAGACCATGCTCGATCCCACCCGCCACCGCGTGGTGCGGCTGCCGGCGACCTTGCCGCTGCCCCTGGCGCTCTTCGAGCACGAAGGATTCGTGAACGAGCTGATGCTCGCCGGGATCGCCGCCCACGGCATCGATCAATCCCGATGGCCGGGGCAGGGACGTGACCGCCCGCTGTACGTCGTCGGCAGCGCTGAGGAGTCGACGGCGCCGGTGCCTGGTGACGCGGTCGAGCCGTCACGGGCGGACCCCGAACCGCCCGCCGCCTCCCTCGCCACGCTCACCTGGCCCGCGCTCGCGGCGTCGCTCGCCGCCGGAACGCGCTTCGCGCTCGTCCCGCTCGGCGCGACCGAGCAGCACGGGCCGCACCTGCCGTTCGCGACCGACACCTGGATCGGCGACGCGCTCGCCACTCGTCTCGCGGCGCGGTTTCCCGATGCCGTCGCCTGCCCGACGCTGCCCTTCGGCTGCTCGCGGGAGCATCTCGCGTTTCCGGGGACGGTCGATCTCGGACCGGCGACGCTCGCGGCCGTGCTCGCCGGCGTGCTCGGATCGCTCGCGCACCATGGCTTCGCGGGGGCGCTCGTCTTCTCGGCCCACGGGGGCAACTACGCCGCGCTCGCCGCCATGCTGCCGGCGCTCCGGGCCGCGGCGACGCCGATGGAGGTCGAGGCGTTCACCGATCTCGGTGGGGTCACGAAGGCGTTGGCACGAGTCGCCGACGATGCCGGCATTGCGCCTGAGGTCGCGGGGCACCACGCGGGCGAGGCGGAGACCTCGATCGTGATGGCGCTTCGCCCCGAGGCCGTACGCGCGTCCGCCCTGGCGGCGGGACACACGGCCGCCATCGCCGACCCGCAGGCGCTGTTCTATCCGAGCCTCCGCGACCACGCGCCGACCGGCACGGTCGGCGATCCGCGCGGCGCGAGCCCCGTCCGCGCGGACGCGTACCTCGATGCGTGGGTCGAGCTGCTCGCCGACGCCTATCGACGTCTGAAGAACCGCACGTACGCGAACGGCACCCAGAACGCATAGTAGAGCTGGTTCGGGACGATGCGGAGCGCCCAGCCGAGGTCGATGCCGGCGATGATCAGGATGTCGGCCGTGGCCCAGAGCGCGTAGTAGACGGCGACGTAGGTCAGGACGGCCCGGAGGTAGTTGCGGAGCCGCGGCTCCGTCCCCGGCACGCGCGCGGGGACGATCCACTGCCGGAGCACGAGCGCCACGACCAGGAACGCCAGCTCGTACGCGAGCCAGATCGATTGGGCGGGCGGGTGCGGGACGCGCGTGCGCAGCCCCGCCTCGACCGTGACCGCGACGATCGGCACCACGAGGGTCGCGAGCAGCGCCGCCACCGCGGCGCGTGGGGGCACCACCCGGAGCGCGTCGCGCGTCGCCAGGAGCGGATCGGCGACGCGGGCGTCGTGGCGCGCGCCGGCGTGCGTCATCAGGACGAACACCAACAGGTAGACGCGGAAGTCGCCGAGCAGGACGAACGCCACCATCACGACGGTCGCGATCGGCTGGTCGGCGAGGCCGAGCACGCGCATCAGTGGTCCGCCCGCGAGCGGATCGACGATCGTGAGCACCGCGAAGGTTCCGGCCCAGACGTGCATGAAGCGCGCCGCCGCCGGGACCACGCCGGCGGTCGTGCTGCGCTCGGTCCACGCCAGATAGAGCAGGAACAGCAGCGGGACGATCGTGACCGCGACCGCGCCCTGCAGGTCGCTCTTGTAGAGATCCTGCCACGTCGCGAACGTCATTGGTTCACAAAGGGGTCCTGCGCTTACCCGCGCTGGCCGGCGTGGGCGAGGGCCTCGGCCTTTTCGGGGCTGTCGACGTCGAGCGCGAGGTCCCTCAGGAGGCCGTCCTCGAGCTTGTAGACGAGCCCGTGCAGCAGCAGCTTCGCGCCGCTCTGCCACGCCTTCTGCACGACCGGGGTCTGCGAGAGGTTGTAGACCTGCTCGAGCACGTTCAGGTCGATCAGCCGATGCAGGCGCTCGGCCGGGTCGCCGATGGCGTCGAGCTCGTCGCGGTGGAGCCGCATCACGTTCCGGATGTTGCCGAGCCAGTTGTCGACGAGGCCGAGGGGCGCGGTGCCGAAGGCCGCTTGCACGCCCGCGCACCCGTAGTGGCCGCAGACGATCACGTTGCCGACGCGCAGGACCTCGACGGCGTACTGGAGCACCGACAGCACGTTCAGATCCGCGGTGAAGACCTGGTTGGCGATGTTCCGGTGGACGAAGATCTCGCCCGGGGTCATGCCGGTCAGCGAATCGGCCGGTACCCGGCTGTCGGAGCAGCCGATGAAGAGGAAGTGCGGCTCGGCGGGGACGGCGCGCTTGCGGAAGAAGTCCGGATCGCTCTGGGTCATCGTCGCGACCCAGCGGCGGTTGCTCTGAAAGAGGCGCTTGATCTGCTCCATGGTTCGGCCGCCGGTGCTTATCGCAGCCGGCGGCCGAATGCGAAACGGGACCTACTGGGTCAGCGAGTCGAGCAGCTGTGTGTGCAGCGGCAGCTCGATGCGTCCCAGACCGGGGAGGCCGGCGGCTGCGTTGACGGCCGCGTTGGTCTTGCCGACGCAGAAGAGCGCCGCGAAGGTCGGATCGGATGCGCCGTTGGCGTCCGGCGGGTCGGCCATGCCGACGGCGGTGATGCTGCCCCCGACATCGCCGTCGTCGCCGTAGCAGAGCCGCGGGGCCGAGCCGCAGCTGTCGCCCGAAGCCGGGCACTCGCCGTTGTTGAGACAGCCACGGAAGGTCTCGATGTTGCACTGTTGATCGACGGGACCCTCGGTGCAGCGTCCGTCGGTGCCGCAGTCGGTGCCGTTCCCCGGCATGTCGGTCGCATCGATGCAGGCGTTCGGGCGCGTGGTCTGACCGTCGGCGAGGCAGAAGCACTTCTCACCGGCCGCGCCGCTGCAGTTCGGGCTGGTGTCCGAGAGCGTCAGGGTCTCGGTGCCACTCGAGCCGTCGAGCGAGATGGAGAGGGTCGTGATGGCCGCGCCGGGATTGGGCGGGCAATCGAGGCTCGTCGTGCCGAAGGACGGAACGGCCGAGCTGCCGTTGCCGTCGCAGGGCATTCCGTTCTTCGGGCCGCCCGAGCACGTGCCGCCCGCGGTGCCGTCGTTCAGCGCCCTGTCGCCGACGCAGGCGGGGCACGGGAGCGCCAGCTCGATGGCGTTGAAGACGCGCGAGCTCAGGTTGATCGTCGAGACGAACGCGCCGGTGTCGAGGTTGGACGTCCCGCTCACGCTGCCGTTGATCTGGTTGGTGACGCAGGTCGATACGCCGCCCGCCGAGAGCGGCAGCGGGGCTCCGAAGTAGAAGACGCACTTGCCGGGGGCAGTGCAGCCGCCGTCGTTGTCGCACTTGATCGAGGTGTCGTTGCTGCAACGGTGCGCGTTGATGTCGCCGGCGTCGGCGTTGACGTTCTGGATCGGGCCGCCGATGTTGCACTGACCGCAGTTCGGCGCGCTCCCGGCGCAACCGGAGACCGTGAACGTGAGCTTGCCGTCCGAGATGACGGTCTGGTCGTGCGCGAGGCCCGTCCAGCCGGTGTCGAGGATCTTTAGTGAGCCGCCGTTGCCTTCCACCTCGACGGCGACGGGGCAGCCATCGACCACTGTGGACGTCGGCGTCGGTGTCGGGGTGCCGTTGGTTGCGGTCGGACCGGTGGGTGTGGCGCCCGTGGCCGTCGGCGTCAGGGTCGGGGTGCCGTCCGGCGTAGCGGTCACGCCTCCCGTCTCCGTTGGATTGGTGGTCGGCGTGTCGCCGGTCGGAGTGATCACGGGGGTCGGAGTGCGTGGCAACGATCCCCGCGCCGCGTCGAACGAGGTGTCGCACTCGTTCTCCTGGTCGTTGATCGTCCCCTCGACGGTGTCCGCGCTGGTGAAGACGCCGCGTACCTCGAAACGGCGGCCGCCGTCGGTGAAATCCGCGGAGAAGCTGCCGTCGTCGTCGATCGGACGCGGCGGGGAGAAGGTCTCCGTGATCCGCAGGTCGTCGCAATCGAAGGCGATCGCCTCGATGCTGCCGACCTCGAGAAGGATCGAGCCGCCGTCGTCCAGCGCCCCGACGAACGTGCCAGGGGCCGGCGACCCGTCGTCGTTGCTGTTGTCGTTGCCGCCGCCGCCGTCACCGCAATGTGCGACCGCGAGCGCCATCGCCAGCGCACCGATGATCCGAAGCCCTCGTCGTCGAAGATCGATCATGACCTTCCCCCTCTGCCCGCGATCATCGCTCACGGATCGCATCCGAGTAAAGTTTGCGGGGCTTCTTCTCATTCGAGACGTCGAAAGTCGACCTCTCACGGCAGCGTCACGGTGGCGAGCGGGGTCGTGAGGTCGTCGAGGGCGTGCACCTGCACGATGGACGCGCCGATCGAGTAGACCGACTCTCCGATGAAGAGGCCCCGCCGCATCGTGTGAAAGGTGGAGCAGATCGCTCCCTCGAGAGATGGGGGCTCACACGGTGAGAAGGACTCGCCCCCGTGGTCGACCACCCCGCGGAGACCGATGCCGGTCTCCGTCCCGACGTCGAAGAGGTGGAGCGTCGAGTGATGGCTCAGGTCGTAGCGGTCGACCGGGAGCGCCAACAGGCCGAGCCGCGGCTCGAACGTGAACGACAGGTGATCCGTTTCCGCCGGCGACCACGTGGCGTCCGGGAACAGGTACTCGGAGGTCACGACCGGCGCCGTCGGGTTCCCGACGTCGAAGAGGCGGAGCGCAACGCCGCGCGTCCGGCCGTCGAGGTCGGCATCGCGGCCGATCGTCAACAGGTGGTCGGCATCGAGCGGGTGGAGGTATTCGCTGAATCCCGGGAGCTCCACCTCGCCGAGCGTCCGGGGGTTTGCCGGGTCGCTGAGATCGATCACGAAGAGCGGATCGATGCGGAGGAAGGTCACGAGATAGGCGCGGTCGCCGAGGAAGCGCGCGCTCTGCAGGGTCTCGCCGGGGGCGAGGTCGCCGGTGGCGCCGAGGGTGACGAGGATGCCTTCGGCGATGCGGGCGGTCGTGAGGCGCGTGACGTTCTGCCCGCGCGTGGTGAAGCTCGTCGCGACCCGCACGACGTCCTCCTGGACGTCGAGCGAGAACTGCGAGAGCAGGCTCCCGGGAACGAAGCCCGAGCCGCGATACGCCACGCCCGTCGCGTCGGCCGGGAGGTTGAAGACGTGCAGCGCCGTCCGGACGTCGGCGTCGCCGAGCGGGTGGGCCTGCCATTCGGGATGGGCGAGGACGAGGGTCTCGCCGTTGGCGTAGACGTGCGAGGCGCCGCCGACCAGCAGCGTGTCGTCGACGGGGGCGTCGTCGGAGGCGAGGTCGAGCCCGATGATCAGCGTCGCGCCCTGGTGCGCCAGCATCACCGGTGGCACGTGGGCCTGCGCGCAGGTGAGCGGGTGCTCGACGCGCCCGCCGTCCGTTCGCTCCCGCGTGGCCGGGGCCCAGTCGGCGAGGGCGCTGGCGTCGATCGCCGCGACTGCGTCGCGTTCCCAGGCGTCGACACGGGCGACGAAGTCCGCTTCGGTGGTGATCGTCGGTTGCGCCCAGAGGGCGTCCCACGGATCGCCGACGTTCGGCGGAACGCCCCAATCGCGTTGCACCAGCACGCGCGCGCGGCTCCCGTGACGGCGGGCCGCGAGGTAGGTGCCTTCGACCCAGAGCTCGCGCACCGTCCGAGCCGGTGTGGCGGCGACGTCGATCAGCGTGAGCTTGGTGAAGATCGGCTGACAGGGCGGCACGATCGAGGGGAAAAAGCCGAACCAGGGGTTCTCGATCCGGGGGGAGGTGGGAAACGGTGCGCCGATGTCGCCGCAGCGCGCATCGCCGCCGAGGGTGCCGTCGTCGGAGACCGTCGAGACGACGAGCGCCCGGCCGTTGGTGACGAACATCCCGAGCGGGTAGCCCTCGATCGGGATCCGGGCGGCGAGCGCGGCCGCCGCGGGTGGTGCGGCGATCAGCACCGCGAGCTCGTTCTCGTGCAGGAGGTAGATTCGATCGCCGTCGGTTTCGACGACGTCAGCCTCGTCGACCCCGGGGACCTGGGTGTTGGTGTCCGAGGTTTCCGGCTGCTGGCCGCCGTCCGGTGGCAGAGTGGGCATCGCGGCGGGCGTCGGGATCGCGACCGGCGTCGGCACCCCGCCGCCGCTGTACGCCCATCCGCGGGCCCGCAGCTCGTCCGCCTGCACGGCGATCTTGGCGCGGGCCTCGGTGCGAAACGCGATGAGGAGATCGTCGCAGTCGTCGGTCCGCTCGAGCGCGACGGGGGCGGGCGCCGCACCGTCGGTGCCGCCGTCGCTCCCTCCGCCACCGCCGCCGCAGCCCATCAGGATCAGGCCGGCCAAGCCGACCGCCATCGTCCATGAGATCGTCGTCATGATCGCCTCCGTTCAGGGCCGCTTCGCGCGGCTCTTGTGTTCACGTCTACAGTGCGTATAATTCACAAAATGTGTGAACGTCAAGAAGCTTCGTGGTGGGACCGCGCGCCGAGGGTCGGATAGACGGTCCGCATGGCTGAACGGGAGAACGCACGCACCATCGGCGAGGTGTTCTACGAGACGCGCGTGCTGCAGGGCCGACGCTGGTCGCTCCGCCGCTTTGCGACCGAGGCGCTCGACGGCCGGATCGAGCCGGTGATGCTGAGCTACATCGAGAAGGGCGAGCGCTT
>CAZWAX010000328.1:0-6820 GCA_964631985.1 uncultured Polyangiaceae bacterium
CGAGAAAGCGTCCGGCCATGACCCCGTCGATGATGCGGTGATCGCAGGAGACCGTGACGAACATGGTGTGCGCCGCCACGACCGCACCGTTCCGCACGACGGCCCGTGGCTTGATGGACCCGACGGCGAGGATCGCCGCCTGGGGAGGATTGATGACGGCCGTGAACGATTCGAGGTCGAGCATCCCCATGTTGCTGACCGTGAACGTGCCGCCCGAGAGATCGTCGCTCGCGAAGCGGCCTTGCTTGGTCTGTGCGACCAACCGCCGCGCCTCGCTCGCGATCTCGGCGAGCGGGCGCTCGTCGGCGCGTCGCAGCACCGGCACGATGAGGCCGTCCTCCACCGAGACGGCCATGCCGAGATTGATCTCGGCGTGCATCTCGAGGGTTCCGTCGCGATAGGACGCGTTCAGCCGCGGGTGGCGCGTGAGCGCCCGTGCCACGGCCTTCAGCACCATGTGCGTGTAGGTGACCGGGACGTGGAACGTGGCGTCTTTTTCGAGCGCAGCCTTCAGACGTACCGCCTCGGACATGTCGATCTCGGCGGTGACGGAGAAGTGAGGAATGTCGCGAAACGCCTCGCTCATGCGGCGCGCGATCGACTGACGCATGCGGGACAGCTGATGCCGTTCGGTCACGCGCGAGGTCTCGGGACGGGGAGGCGTCCCGGTGGCCGCCTCGACATCCTCGCTGACGATGCGCCCGTCGGGACCGCTGCCCGTGACCGTGGCGAGATCGACGCCGCGCTCGCGTGCGAGCGCACGCGCGGCCTCCGACGTCTTCGGGGTCGCACTCGAGGAGCGCGCCGGCGGTGCCGTCCGTTTGGGCCCCGGAGGTCGCTTCGGGGGTGCGGAGGAGCGCTCCTCCTCCTTGGCTCCGTCGGCGTCGTAGGCTGCAGCCTCCTCGGGAGGAGCCTCGTCAGCTGGAGCAGCGCCGGCCTCCGCACCCTTCGGTGTCGGCGTCGCTGCGGCCGCGGCTTTCGCGGCAGGCTTGGCCGCTGTCCCGCCCCCGTCGATCACCGCGATCACGGCCCCGACGGCCGCGCTCTCGCCCTCCGGCACCTGAATCGCCTGGAGGACACCGCCGTCGGTCGCCTCGAGCTCCATGTCCGCCTTGTCGGTCTCGACCTCGGCGAGCACGTCTCCAACGGCGATCGCATCGCCGACCTGCTTCACCCATTTGAGGATTCTGCCCTCCTCCATGGTGTCGCTCAGCTTCGGCATGACGATGTCGGTGCTCATGGGTCGATTATAGGGGTGGGTTGGAAGCTTAGGAACCTAGCGAGCGCATTCGGGGCGGAAAGATCGGCGTCAGCCGGTCGAACGCGCGGCGGCCGCGCACGGAGCGAACGACCGCCGGTGGAGCGGCGTCGGGCCGTGCTCGGCCAGGGCACGCAGATGCTCGCGAGTCGCGTAGCCGACGTGACGTGCGAAACCATAGGCCGGATACACGACGTCGAGGGCGTGCATCAGCCCGTCGCGATGCACCTTGGCGATGATCGAGGCGGCCGCGACCGAATAGACGATCGCGTCGGCCCGCACGTAGCGCGTCTGCGGCACGGCGAGGTCCGGAATGTGGCGCGCGTCGACGACGACGTGCTCGGGCGGCATCGGCAAGGCCGCGACGGCGCGGCGCATGGCCTGGAGACCGGCCTGATAGATGTTGAGCCGGTCGATCTCCTCCGCCTCGACGACCCCGAGCCCGATCCCGATCGCCGTCGCCCGAATCGCCGCCGCGGCGGCCTCGCGCGCCGGTCCGGGCAGCAGCTTCGAGTCGGCGATGCCGCGCAGCGGCTCGTGGTCGGCGCCGAACACGACCGCTGCAGCGACGACCGGGCCCGCGAGCGGACCCATGCCGACTTCGTCGACACCCGCGACCCGGACGAGCCCCGCGCTCCACAGCAGGCGCTCGACGTACGGCACGGTTTCATGCGCCAGCATGCGTCCTCCTGGCGACTTCCCTTCCCGCAACTCCTCACCTCCCCCGCTCTCGCAGCTCGCATGCGACTTCGCTGCTGTCAAGCCGCCGACGCGCGGCGGTCGTCACCCCAACGCGCGTTCGGTGAACCACCAGAGCGCCATCAGGAGAATGGCCGCCGAGGCGACCCCGACGATCGTTCGTCGATGCGCGCTTCGCGCGAGGAGCGCGATCAGCGGCGAGGCGAGGAGCACGACGACCAGCTGTCCCACCTCGACCCCGAGGTTGAACGCCAGGAGCGAGGTGACGAGGCCCGCGGCCGGGAGGTGCATCTCGCGCAGGATCGACGCGAACCCGAACCCGTGGACCAAGCCGAACGCGAACGTGATGCGCCACCGCCCGCGCGTCTCGGCGACGAGGATGTTCTCGAGCGCGACCCAGGCGATCGAGAGCGCGATCACGCTTTCGACCAGCCGCGGCGGGAGCTGGACCACGTCGAGCACCGCCAGCGTGAGCGTCAGACTGTGGGCCACGGTAAAGGCGGTGACGATCGCCACCAGCGCGCGCCATCCCCCTCCCACCAGGAGCAACGCCAGGAGAAACAGGATGTGGTCGTACCCCGTCGCGATGTGCTCGATGCCGAGCACGAAGAAGCGTTGGAAGGTCGACCACGGACCGCTCGCCTCCCCGACCACGACCTCGGTGTCGGTGCGGGTGAACACATGCTCGGCGACGACGTCGCCGACCCGGATCGTGGCGAGACTCTGACCCTCGACCGCCGTCAGGACGCCGAGCCGAACCACGACACGCACCGGCGGCACGTCCCGGCACGGCCCCCGCAAGCGAAAGCGTACCGCCTCGTTCGGCTGGAGCGCCGAATCCTCCAGGGTCAGCGGACAACGCTCCCCGCCGGCGTCGACCTCGAGGGCGGCGTCGAAGAGACGACGGAGTCGCGGATGGCGGCTCCGGATTTCGGCGTCGGTGACCGTACCGTCGCCGTCGACGTCGACCGCCAGGTCGTGCAACGACAGCACCAGGTCGAAGCGTACCGCGTCCGGGGCCACCGCCACGTCGGCGTAGCTGAGTCCCTGCTGATGCGCGCGCGCCGAAGACGCGCAGAGCACGCCGACGACGATCAGTGCGGTCGCGAGACCACGCACGCGATCAGTGCTCGTGCCTCTCGGCACGCGAGCTCGACCGGCACGGCGGCGCGTTCGGCGCGGCGGATATCCCGAAGCCATCTCCCGAGCGGCGGGATGTCGCGGCCGCCTCGATCGGCGCCCGCTGGCGGCACCGCGACCACGGGGTTCGAATCATGGCGGGGGGTTGTACTGGGGGCTGTCACATTTGGGAACGCCCCGGGTTCCCGACCGATTCCATCGCCATTCCGCGATCGTGCCCCTTCTCCTCCACGGGGGGAGAACACCCACCGACCGCGCGAAAGCGGAAAGCGTCGCGGCCCTCTTGGCACGTGGGCGTTTTTGCTTGACCCCCAGGCCGCGAGGACACTATGCAGAACCCATTCTTCTGCGCGGCACCCAGGATTTCGGCCGCGATTCCACGCCGATACATCGACCACGTTCCGATCAACCAGTAGAGCGCCACGCACAATCTTAGGAGAGCGCCATGCATGATCTTCGTCGTTTCCCATTCCTTTCCCCTCGCGCCCTGACAGTGCCCGCAGCATTGCTCGGCCTCGTGCTCGCGATCGGTGCCGCCAGCGCCGCAACCCCCGAACAGAAGTGCCAGGATGCCGTCTCCAAGTCGGGCCTCAAGTATTTCGGAGCGGTCTACAAGGCGCTCTCGAAGTGCGAGGGCCTCCGCAGCGACGGGAGCATTCCTCAGATCACCAACTGCCGGCCGTCGGTCGGACCCATCGGCGATCTGAAAACCGACGAGGCCCTCAGCAAAGCCAACGGCCAGCTCGAAACCGCGATCGCGAAGAGTTGCGGATCGCCCGTGAATGTCGCGGGTCTCACGTTCGGGAAGCCCTGTGAATCGGTGGCTGACCTCGCGGCCCTCACCGCCTGCGTCCGCGACGACGCCCAGGGCGCCAACGCCGAGAATCTGATCGAGACGATCTTCGATGATACCGGCGTGCTCGTCGCGAGCCCGAATGGTCTCAAGTGCCAAGAGACGGTGGCCAGCGTGGCCGGAAAGTTCGCGCTGACGCGTTGGAAGACCCGTCTCAAGTGCGCCAAGGCAGTGACGTCCGGCAAGACGGAAGGCCCCTGCCCCGACGCCAAAGGTGCCGCGGCTCTCGAGAAAGCCGAGCTCAAGTTTAACGATGCCGTCCTCAAGGTGTGCAACGATCCCGCAGTGCTCCCGCTTTCCCTCGGCTTTCCCTGCGATCTGTACGAAGAGTCGACCTTCGACCGCATCGGCAACGGCAACGGCAACGCCATCGCGAAGCGGCACCGCTTCGAGCGTTGCTTGGCCGCGGCCACGGCCGGTGCGGGCGACCTCGGTGCCGAGACCGGCACTCCGCTTCCGGATCAGGCGCCTTTTTCGTACGGCGTCAACGCCGGGGACGCGACCGACGTTGCCTTCATCGCGTGGACCCGCACCACCGATGGGGCCAATGCCGTGACCCTCGAGGTCGCCACCGATGCGGCGTTCACGGCCATCGTCGGGGTGCCTCAGGCGCTCGGCCTGCCCGTCGCCGTCGCCGACAATACCGCTCGCGGCGAAGTGACCGGACTCTCTCCGTCGACCCAGTACTACTACCGATTCACGCAGAACGGCGCCACGAGCCGCGTCGGACGCATCAAGACGGCCCCGGCTGCAGGCTCGACGGCACCGTTCACGTTCGCCTTCACCGGAGATGCCAATGCCTTCTTCAGGCCCTTCTCGGTGCTCGAGCAGATCACCAAGGCCAACCCCGACGTGTGGCTGTTCATCGGCGACACGATCTACGGCGACGATCCCCGGAGCGGCAGTGGGGTGGCGACGGTCCGCAGCGACTATCACGCGAAGTATCGAGAGAATCGCGACGATCGCGCCACCCGGGACCTCATGGCGTCGACTGGCATGTATACGATCTGGGACGACCACGAGGTCACCAACGACTTCTGGGGCACCGACCCGACCGTCCAGACCCAAATGATCGAGGGCAACCAAGCGTTCCGCGACTACATGCCGATCCGTGAGGACGGCGGCGACCCCATGCAACTCTACCGAAGCTTCCGGTGGGGAGACGTCGCTGAGTTCTTCCTCATCGACGCCCGCCAGTACCGGAGCGCTCAGGCCGACGTCCTCGAGTCGGACTGCGTGCCGGGCACGTGCAGCGTAACGAACGACGACTGCGTGCAACAGCCGGACTGTGACGCCTTCCAACTTGGACAGCTCTGTCACAAGGGTACCTGCAGCGTCACCGACGACATCTGCAGCACGCAGGCAGATTGTGATGCCATCCAGCTCGGTCAGACGTGCGATCAAAACCAAGGGATGTCGATCCCGAACGCCAGCTGCCAGGTCGAGATCGACAATCCGGCCCGCACCTATCTCGGGGCCACCCAGCTGGCGTGGCTCAAGAATGGCCTGCAGACGTCGCCGGCCAAATTCAAGTTCGTCATGAACGGCCCGATCGTCTCGGAGCTGATCTTCGTGCCCTATGACCGTTGGGAGGGCTACTCCGCGGAGCGCCAGGACCTCCTCGACTACATCACCACCAACACCATCAAGAACGTCGTCTTTCTGTCGACCGACATCCACGCCGCCATCGTCAATGGAAACGTCAGCGGCTCGGGGGTCAAGGAGCTGGTGGCTGGTGCCCTCGGCATGGACCCCATCCGGCGCGAGCTTCCGCCCTCGGTCGCCGCATTGGTCGGTACACTTCCCCTCGTGTTTCCGACGGTGTCGTACTACGACCTCGACCGTTTCAATGTGGCGACCGCGACGGTCTCCCAGACCGAGCTCGTCATGAGCTGGCGCGACGGTAGCGGCCAGCTCTTGAAGCAGCTCACGATCGCCGCTCAATAGCGACACGACAGCGCTCGACGGTGGAGTTGAGATCGAACCCGTCATGGGTCGATCTCAACTCCCCGGCATCGCGATTCTTGACAGCCTCGCGCGCTTGACCGAGGGTTCGCGGATGTCCCAGGCAACGCCGCCCATCCCCGTCGACTCCGCAACCGTCGTCGTCCTGCGCGCTCCTGCACCGGACCGCCTCGAGGTGCTGCTGGTGGCGCGCCACGCCGACAGCCGGGCCTTCGCGGGCGCCCACGTGTTCCCCGGTGGGCTGCTCGAACCTTCCGACCGCGCCCCCGAAGTGCTCGAAGCCATGGCACCCGACGTGTCGCCCGCCATGGCTCGCACCCTCCTCGGCGAGGAGCTCGCCCCGGAGGCCGCCCTCGCCTACTTCGCGGCGACCATCCGTGAGCTCTTCGAGGAGGCCGGGATCCTCCTCGCGAACCAGGACGGCGCGCCGCTCGGGTTCGCGGCGCCCGCGACCCGCGACCGCTTCGCGGCGCACCGGCGTGCGCTGCTGGACGGTACGCTCACGTTCGGCGACTTCCTGACCCGCGAGCGCCTGACCCTGCGGGCCGGGGACCTCCGCTACTTCAGTCGCTGGATCACTCCTGTCCACGCACCGCGGCGCTACGACGCCCGCTTCTTCGTGGCCCCCGTCCCGGCAGATCAGACGCCGCTCCACGACGAGCGCGAGACCACTGCCGCGGAATGGTGGTCGCCGGCCGACGCGCTCGCCGGCCCTGCGGCGGGCTCGTTGGTGCTGACGCCGCCGACCGCGCGCACGCTCGAGGAGCTGGTGGAACTCGCGACCCTGGAGCGCGTCCTCGAATGCACCCGCACCCGTCGCGTCACTCCCATCCTCCCGAAGGTGGTGCAGATCGGCGATCGCATGGGGGTGCTCTACCCCGGAGACGTCGACTACGATGCCACCG
>CAZWAX010000329.1:0-6807 GCA_964631985.1 uncultured Polyangiaceae bacterium
CTCCGCGAGCCGGCGCTGCAAGAGCTGGTCATGGGTCGCATGTCGATGACGGCGACCGAGGCGCACCACCTGCTGGCGCGCCATCCCGGTTGGATCGGCCTCACGAGCAAGATCATGTCGCGCTACTGGCTCGACGTCGGCGGTCGCATGAAGGGCAAGCGCGACCGTTGCCTCTCGCTCGGAAACGCACTCATCGGAATGCTCCGGCGCACGATGCTCGATCGCCAGATCCCGCTCTGGCTCGAGACCGCGGCGCGGGAGATCGTGGTCGAGAACGGCCGCGTCGTCGGCCTGGTCGCCGAGCAGCACGGGCGGAAGATCCGCATCCGCGCCGAGAAGGGGCTCGTCCTCTCCGCGGGTGGATTCGAGAGCAACGACGCGATGCGGAAGCAGTACCTCCCGAACCCGACCGAGGCCTCGTGGACGACCGCCAATCCGGGCAACACCGGCGACGCGATCCAGATGGGCTTGGCGCTCGGTGCCGGCATCGACCTCATGGACGATGCCTGGTGGGGCCCGACGACGGTCGTTCCGGGCGAGGATCGCGCCCGCATGCTCGTCATCGAGAAGGGTCTGCCGGGCAGCATCTTCGTCAACAAGCGCGGCCAGCGCTTCCTGAACGAAGCCTCGCCCTACAACGACATCTGCAAGGCGATGTACGCGAACCACACCCCCGAGTCGCCGTGCGTCCCGGCGTACATGATCTTCGACGCGACCTACCGCAAGAAGTATCCGTGCGGCCCGTTCTTCCCCGGCTCGCAGCAACCCGACTGGGCGCTCCCGAAGCAATTGAAGGAGACGCGCTACTTGAAGAAGTCGGACACGCTCGAGGGCCTGGCCGCCGAGCTCGGCGTCGATGCCGCCGGCCTGCGGGCGTCGGTCGAGCGCATGAACGGCTTCGCCCGGAACGGGAAGGACCTCGACTTCCATCGCGGCGAGAGCCTGTTCGACCGCTACTACGGCGACGAGAAGGTCCAGCCGAATCCCTGTTTGGCACCGCTCGAGAGCGCCCCCTACTACGGCCTGGTCGTCTACGCCGGCGACCTCGGGACCAAGGGCGGGCTCACGACCGACGCGAGCGCGCGTGTGCTGCGCGACGACGGCTCGGTGATCGACGGGCTCTTCGCGATCGGCAACTGCTCCGCGTCGGCGATGGGGCGGACCTACCCGGGCGCAGGCGGCACCATGGGTCCCGCGATGACCTTCGGCTACATCCTCGCCTGCGAGACCATCGGCAACTGAGGACGTTCCCCATGGCATTCAAGGTCGAGACCGGGCTCCTGAATCCGGATACCGCGCAGTACGCCGGCAAGGGACAAGCCAAGCCGACGATCGCCGACATCGCCGCCGCCGCGCGCACGACCGAGGCGCTCGGCTTCGACGGCGTCTGCACGCCCGAGGCCGGCCACGACCCGTTCCTGCCGCTCACGATCGCCGCCGAGCACACGACCCGGCTCCGGCTCGGCACCAACGTCGCGATCGCGTTCCCGCGGAGCCCGATGGTGACCGCGCAGCTCGCCTGGGATCTGCAGCAGCTCTCCGGCGGCCGCTTCAACCTCGGCCTCGGCACCCAGGTGAAGGGCCACAACGAGCTCCGCTACTCGACGCCCTGGACCGCCGGCCCCGGCCCGCGGCTGCGCGAGTATCTCCAGGTCGTGAAGGCGATCTTCGACGGGTTCACCACCGGCAAGGCAGAGCCCTTCCAGGGCCAACACTACAAGTTCAGCCTGCTGCCGCCCTTCTTCAGCCCCGGGCCGATCGACTACCCGCCGCCGCCGATCTACATCGCCGCCGTCAACACCTACATGTCGAAGCTGGGGGGCGAGCTCTGCGACGGGCTCCGTCTCCACCCGATCGGCACCTTCGCCTACACCAAGGCCGTCGTCCTGCCGGCGATCGCGGCCGGTGCCGCCAAGGCCGGACGCACCCTCGCCGACATCGACCTCATCGGCGCCCCGTTCCTCGCGACCGGCGCCACCGAGGCCGACGTCGAGCAGGCCAAGACGGCGCTCAAGCAGCACGTCGCGTTCTACGCCTCGACCCGCACCTACCACACCGTGCTCGCGCATCACGGCTGGGAGGACCTCGGCGCCCAGCTCCACCAGCTCTCGCGCGAGGGCAAATGGCAGGAGCTGCCGAAGCTCGTCACCGACGACATGCTCGCCGAGTGGGCCGTCATCGCCACCCACGACCGGCTCGCGGACGCCGTCCGGGCGCGCTGCGAGGGCATCTTCTCGACGGTGTTGCTGGACCTCCCGGGCACGCTCGCCCGTGACCAGGACCGGGTCCGCGACATCGTGCAACGCCTCCATCAATAGATAAGGAGACCACCATGGCCGAGCAGCACGTCCTTTTCACGGTCGACCAGGGCGTCGGCGTCGTCACCCTGAATCGCCCCGAGCGCCTGAATGCCGTCAATTGGCCGCTGGCCGTGGATCTGGTCACTCTCTTTCGCGACCTCCGCTTCCGCGACGACGTCCGGACGATCGTGCTGACGGGCGCCGGCAAGGGCTTCTGCGCCGGCGGCGACGCCGAGTGGCTGTCGGGCGGCACCGACCGCGGCATCCCCGGCCTCTCCGACAAGCCGCTCGAGCGCTATCAGAAGAAGACGCCGGCCGGGCCGTTCGCCGAGTTCGTGAAGACGCTGATCGACGTCGAGAAGCCGATCATCGCCGCCATCACCGGTCCGGCGATGGGCGCCGGCCTGGCGTTCGCCCTCGCCTGCGACCGGCGCTTCGCCGACCCCAGCGCGCGCATGTGCGCCGCCATGGTGCGGCTCGGCTTCAGCCCGGACTGCGGCGTGACGTGGCTGCTTCCGCGCGTCACCAATCTCTCGACCGCCCTCATGATGGTCGAGACCGGCTGCATCCTCGACGCCAAGCAGTGCCTCGCGTACGGCCTGATCGACGAGCTGGCCGCCGAGGAAGGCCAGGCCCTCCCCGCGGCCATGGACTACGCGAAGAAGCTCGCGCAGGGCCCCAGCGTCGCCGTGGATCTCGCCCGCCGCTGCGTCTACAAGGCCGTCAACGGCGGCACGTTGGAGGAGATCCTCGACTACGAGGCGATCGCCGGCACCATCACCGCCAACACCGCCGACGCCGCCGAAGGCACGAAGGCGTTCGTCGAGAAGCGGAAGGCGGTCTTCACGGGGCACTGACCGCCGCGCGGAGCGACGCCATCACCACGGGCGTGTCGGCGACCGTCGGCGCCGTGCCGAAGACGTAGAAATCCGGGCGCTGCAGTGCCACCGCGACGCCGGCCTCGGCAAACCAGCGTGCATAGACGCCGTCGAGGTCGTGCACCGCGCCGCTCGCGCCGACGTCGACGACGATCCCGCCGATCCCCGCGAACCACGCCCGGGTCTCCGCGTCGAGCGCCTCGACCGGATCGCCCGCGGCACCCATCAGCACCCAGCCGTGGCCGACGACGTCGTCGAGCCACCCCTCCTCGCCGGCGCTCGTCCGCACGCGACCTTGGGGGAAGAGCCTGCCGGCATGGGGATCGTCGGCGCGCACCAGACCGGGCCCGATACCCGGGGCCGGCGGCGGCGTCGTCTGTTGCCCGCTCGCGACCGCGCCCGTCATCATCGCGTCGCGGGCGGCCGCTTCGACCGGGTCGGCGATGCAGATCACCTTGCCGAGGGCCATTGAAAAATCGATCATCGCCCGCACGTGCGGGATGCGTTCACTCGGGTAGGTGTCGAGCAGACGCTCCGGTGCGCGCTCGCCGAGCACGAGATCCAGCTTCCAGGCGAGGTTCGCGGCGTCGCGGAGCCCGGCGCACATGCCCTGCCCCGCGAAGGGCGGCATCTGATGGGCGGCGTCGCCGGCGAGGATCAGCCGCCCCTTGCGCCAGGTGTCCACCCAGCGCGCCTGGAAGCGATAGACCGCGTGCCGCTCGAGATCGGCGTTCTCCGGGGTGACGCCCCACGGCGCGAGCAGCCGCCATGCGGTGTCGGTGCGGTTCAGCTCCTCGAGGTCTTCCCCCGGAAGACGCATGAACTCCCAGCGCCGCCGCCCCGGGCCGCCCGAGACCAGCGTCGTCGGCCGGGCGGGATCGCAGACCTGGACGTTCAACGGCCGCCAGACCTTCGGCACGTGCGGGAGGACGTCGACGATCAACCAGTCGAAGAAGAAGCCGAGGTCGGTCACGGTCGCCCCGAGGGCACCGCGCACGAAGCTGTTCGCACCGTCGCAGCCGACGACCCAGCGCGCCCGGGCCGAGCGCCGTTCACCCTCCGGACCGACGAACGACAGCGTCAGGTCGCCACTGCCCGTCTCGACGGCCACGACCTCGCAGCCGCGCCGCACCGTCACGCTCGGCACGCTCCGCGCCCGCGCATCGAGGATACGTTCGAGCTCGGGCTGCGCGAACATGTTCGCGTCGGGCCAGCCGGAGAGGCCCGCCGCCTTGCTGTCGAAGCGCAGCAGTGTCGCACCGGCCGCGTTCCGCCACTCGTAGACGTCCGCCGCTTCGGTGCGTCCGCGCACGACGTCGGCGACGCCGCACGCCTGGAGGATGCGGCCGACCTCGTGGTCGAAGTGCACGGCGCGCGGCAACGGGTACGCCTGCGCCTGCTTCTCGAACACCCCGACCCGCCAGCCGCGCTGGCCGAGCAGAATGGCGAGCGCCTGCCCGACCGGGCCATACCCGACGATCGCGACGTCGTATGCGTCGGTCACCGCCGGTCGCTCAGCCGTGCGCGCCGGCCATGAGCTCGGCGAGGTCATCGGGCGAGAGGAACGACATCGGCGGTGGCGGTCCCCAGTTGTAGAGGCCCTTGGCGCCCTCCCACACCTCGGGCTTCCAGAGCTGGTCGTCGAGGATGCAGTCGAGGTCGGCGTAGTACTCGCTGAAGTTGCCCGCGGGGTCCTTCAGATACCAGAAAAAGTTCGAGCCGATGTGGTGCCGTCCCAGACCCCAGACATGCCGGGACGGATCGGCGTCGAGGAGCGCGTGCGCCCCGCGCCCGATCTCGTCGACGTCCTCCACCTGCCACGAGCTGTGATGCAGGAACGGTACCGGCGCCGGCTGCACCAGCACGTTGTGATGATCCGTCGAGCAGCGCAGGAACGACGCGAGCCCGGCGATCGTGTCGCTCACCTTGAAGCCGATGCCCTCGACGAAGAAGCGCTGGCTCGCGGCATGATCCGTCGAGCCGAGCACGACGTGTCCCAGCTTCCGCGGACGCACCCGCGACTCGCGCAGGATGCCGTCGGCGCGGGCGTTGCGACGCTCGGGGCGACCGGGTCCGTTGTACGGCGCCGCGGCCGCCGGCGCCTGCTGCAGGCGCGGGGCGATGCGTACGACGACGCGCACGCGGGTTCCGGGATCGAGCGCCGTCAGGGTGTCCGTGCCGGGCTCGGCCGCGACGCCGAGACGGGCCAGGCTCGCCGCGATCCGGCCGAGGTCGTCCGCATCGTCGACCCCGATGCCGAGCTCGACGAGCCGACGCGTCGGCGTGGCGACCAGCCGCAGTTGCTCGCCGCCGTCGACGGTCGCGAAGCGGTCGGCGCCGAGCGGTGCCAGACCGAATTCCTCGTAGTACCGTGCCACCGGCTCGACGACGGGAACGCCGAGCGTGATCGTGGTCAGACGATGGAGTGCCATGATCGATCTCCTTCAGCCGGCAACGCAGCGATTGCGCAGATGCCCCAGCCCCTCGATCTCGCTCCGCACCACGTCGCCCGGCTGCAGGAAGCGCGGCGGCTTCCGGCTTGCCCCGATGCCCGACGGCGTGCCGGTGAAGATGACGTCGCCCGGCAAGAGCGGCAGGATCGCCGAGAGCCCGGCGATGATGCGCGACACGCTGAAGACCATGTCGGAGGTGCGGCTCTCCTGCATGAGCTCGTCGTTCACCCAGCATCGGATCGCGAGGTCGTCGGGATTCGGCAGCTCGTCCGGCGTCACGAGACACGGGCCGAAGGGGCCGAAGGTCGGGAACGACTTCCCCATCGAGAACTGTCCGCCGCCCGACCACTGCACGACGCGCTCGGAGACGTCCTGCCCGACCGCGAGCCCGGCGACGTGACGCCATGCCGCTGCCTCCTCGACCCGGTACGCGCGGATGCCCATGACGACGACGAGCTCCACCTCCCAGTCGACGCTGCCGCTCGGCAGGATCACGTCCGCGTTCGGTCCCGCGAGACAGGTGGGAAACTTCGTGAAGACCGGCAACCGATCCGGCACGGGCAGGCCCGCCTCGGCGGCATGCGCAGCGTAGTTGAGACCGATGCCGAACACCTGCGCCGGCCGTGGCGACGGCGGCCCGAGGTCCCCGTCGCCGATCGGCACCGCCGGACCGCCGGTCACCGTCGGCGCCCAGGCACAGAACGCCTCCCATTCGTCGAAGACCGCGTGCGGGTCGGCCGAGAAGCGACCCTTCGAGGCCTGCTCGACGTCGATCTCGCTGCCGGTTTCGAGCAAGGTGAGACGGCCACGAACGTTGGCGATGCGCATGGGACCTCCCGTGGGTGACCGCGGGTGGATGCCCGCGACGCCGGGACCTTCGCATCGATCTGAGAGTTTTGTCAAGTATTGACGATCTTCTCAGTTCGCGAGTACCCTGGCTGCCATGCCCCGCTCCGCCGTGTCGCGCCTCGCCCCCGTCCGTGGCGTCCTCCGCGAGCGCACGCGCGAGCTCCTGCTCGACGCCGCCGTCCGGGTCTTCGCCCGCAAGGGCGCCGGCGCCGCCGCCATCCACGAGATCGCGGCCGAGGCCGGCGTCGCGAGCGGCACCTTCTACAACTACTTCCGCACCCGCGAGGCCCTGCTCGAGGCGACGAGCCTGCGTCTCGCGTTGCGTCT
>CAZWAX010000330.1:0-6750 GCA_964631985.1 uncultured Polyangiaceae bacterium
CGCCGCCGCGTCGACGTCGCCGGCGCCGGGAAGATCCTCGGCGGCCGTCGCGACCAGCACGACGCGCGCCCGCGGCGGCAACGGCGCGAGCGCAGGGAGCAGCCCCTGCCATGCGCGCTCGCCCGGCCCGATCGGCACGACCACGGCGAGATCGTCGAGCGCCACGCGATCCTCAGCAGCAGGCGCCGGCCGCACTGCCCCCGGCGGCCGCGGGCGGAGCGCACTCGAAGAGCCCGAAGTGCGTGCGCTTGTCGCCGTCGATCCGAAAGTGCGGCGCGTAGCGCGTGGCGCCGAGCATGTCGGCGGTGTTGCCACACACCAGCATCGGCCGGCCGGTCTCGAGGTGATGGTGGTCGTCGAGGTCGAAGGCGTGGGGAAGATCGGCGATCGTGCCCTGATAGATCGCCACCTGCCCGTAGTCCTCGCAGCGATCCTCGAGCCCGAGCTTGAAAGCGCGGATGGTGCGCGAGCGGAACGTCACCATGCCGATGCGGCGCCGGATCTCGGGATCCTCGAGCGTGATCGGCGTGCTCGCCACGACCCGCGCGTCGGCGCAACCGGCGGCGGCGACGAGCCGGCGGAAGTCCTCGTGGTAGAGCGCGCCGCCGAGGCACTCGCCGAGCAACACCGGGTCGCGTTGCAGCTCGGGCGGAATGCGGCGATCGGCGAAGACGTCGGAGAAATACAGCTCGCCCCCCGGCTTCAGCACCCGGAAGATCTCGGCGAAGACCCGCGGCTTGGCGGGCGAGAGGTTCACCACGCAATTCGACACGACCACGTCGATGCTGGCGTCGCCGAGGTCGAGCGCGGCCAGGTCCTCGATGTAGCCGTCACGGAAGTCGACGTTGGAGCGCGTGTAGCCATAGCGCGCGGCGTGCCAGTCGCGATGGCGGCGCGCCACGGCCAGCTGCTCGGCCGTCATGTCGACGCCGATCACCCGCCCGTGCTCGCCGACCAGGCGCGAGAGCACGTACGCATCGCGGCCCGTGCCGCAGCCAAGGTCGAGGACGGTGCAGCCGTCGAGCGCGGGTGGAAGCGGCAGACCGCAGCCGTAGAAGCGCTCGCAGATCTCGGGGTGGACGTCGGCGACGAGCGCACGCAAATGCGCCGGCACCGCGTCACCGGCGCAGCAGGCCGAGGTCTTGAGGTCGGTGGTCGCGCGCAGCACCTCGCCGTAGTAGCGGCGGACGTCGGCGAGCGTGTCGCCATCGGCGGTCCGGAACGTCGTCGGCTCGTGTCGCATCAGCGCCTCGCTCCCGCGTCGTTCAGACGCCAGTCGTAGTCGAGAAAGATCACCGGCGCCGCGCCGGCCGCCACCCGGCGCTCGGCAACGGGGTCGTCGGTCAGCTCGGCGGCGAAGGCGGCGAGATAGCGCGCGACCGAGCCCGCGGCAGCGGCGAAGTCCTTGCCGTACCACTCGAAGATCTTCGAGACTTCCAGGCGGCCCGCCGCGGCGTCGAAACGGTTGCGGGTACGGTCGGCGAGGAAGCGCCGCGTCTGGTCGGCGAGCTGCCCCTCGAGCTCGGCACCTCGATACGCCTCCGGACGAAGTGCCGGACACCCGATCGACGCGCAATTGAGCGCAAAGTGGACGCGCGGCTCGTCGGCTCCGACACCGCCGCGAATCAGCTCGTGCTCGATCTCGTCGAGCGTGCGCTTGGCGCCGAGGAGATCGACGAAGCGCTGCTTCCACGGGCTCCAGAACAGGCTGCCGAGATCCTTGATCGAGGCGAGGTCGGGGTAGCGGGTGAGGACGAGTGCCACGGTATTGGCGTTGTAGGCATTGGTGAGAAACGCCAGGCGATCGGGCGCGGGCCAGGTCGCGAAGTCGCGCTCCGCGACCGACCCGAGCGCGGCGCGATAGGCATCGAGCGCCGGCCGGTCACGGGCGAAGCCGGCGTAGTCGACGGTGGTGGCGGCGCCGGCGGCGTTCCAGCGCACGTGGGCGGCGAGCAGCGTGCTCCAGGGGGCGTGGGAGCGATCGAATCCTTCCCCGGCTCGGACCGGCGCCGCGCTCATCAGCACCATGCCCAGCACCAGCAGCGCGCGTCGCAACACGGTGCGACCCTAGTGTGACGGCAGGCCCCGCTCAACCCCGCCGCCAGGTGAAGAAGCGCTCGGCGAAGCGGAGCGCCGCCGGCGACGCGTGGGCACGCTTCCAGGCCCCGGCGACGTAACGGTTCGCCTCCATCGACGTCGGGTAGACGTGGATCGTGCCGAGCAGCGCGTTCATCCCGAGGCCGTGCTTCATGGCGGTGACGTGCTCGGCAATCAGCTCGCCGGCGTGCGCGCCGACGATCGTCGTGCCGAGGATGCGGTCGCTCCCGGGGGCGGTCAACACCTTCACGAAGCCGTGGTCGGCCTCGTCGGCGATCGCGCGGTCGAGGTCGTCGAGGGCGTAGCGCGTGACCTCGACGGCGACGCCCTGCGCCCGCGCCTCGTCCTCGGAGAGGCCGACGCGCGCGACCTCGGGCTCGGTGAACGTGCACCAGGGGATGACGCGGTAGTCGGCGCGATAGGACCAGAGCGGCGCCAGCAGACCGTTCACCGCGGCGTACCAGGCCTGTTGGGCGGCGACGTGGGTGAACTGATACGGGCCGGTGACGTCGCCGCAGACGAGGATGTTCGGGACGTTGGTACGGAGCAGCGGGTCGGCGTCGACCGTGCCGTTGTCGCGGAGGCGGACGCCGAGCGCTTCGAGGCCGAAGCCGGTGACGCGCGCCTGGCGGCCGAGCGCCACCAGCAGCGTATCGAACGGCAGGACGACCTCGCGGCCGTCGTGCTCGCACACGAGCCGACCACCCTGCTCGCCGTCGCGCTCGACGCGCGTCGCGCGGTGCCCGGCCGCGAGCGTGATGCCTTCCGCCGCGAAGCGCGTCGCGAGCTCGGCGGCGACGTCGGCGTCCTCGCGGGGCAGGAGGCGCGACGCCATCTCGACGACGGTGACCGCGCTCCCGAAGCGCGCGAAGGCCTGCGCCAGCTCGCAGCCGATCGGCCCGCCGCCGAGGACGACGAAACGGCGCGGCAGCACGCGCAGGTCCCACAGGGTTTCGCTGGTCACGTACGGCACCGCGTCGAGCCCGGGGATCCTCGGGACCAGCGGCCGGGCGCCGGTCGCGACGACGATGCTCCGCGCCGACAGCCGGCGCCCGTTCACCTCGACCTCCCAGGGCGACACCAGGCGCGCGTCGCCGCGGATCACGTCGACGCCGAGCCCGGCGTAGCGCTCGGCCGAGTCGTGCGGCTCGATCTTGGCGATCACCCGCCGCACCCGCGCCATCACCTCGCCAAAATCGAACTGCGCGTCCATGCGGGCGATGCCGAAGCGGGCGCTGGCGCGGGCGTCGGCGAGCAGGCGTGCCGTCCGCAAGAGCGCCTTGCTCGGGACGCAGCCGGTATTGAGGCAGTCGCCGCCGAGCGCGTCTTTCTCGATCAGCGCCACCTTCGCCTTCACCGCGGCCCCGATGTACGCCGACACGAGGCCGGCCGAGCCGCCGCCGATGACGATCAGGTTGTAGTCGAACGCCGCCGGCTTCCGATGGCCGCGATAGACTCGCCGGGCCGCGAGCGCGTCGGCGACCTTCCGCAACACCAGCGGCAGAAGCCCGAGGGCCACGAAGGCCGCGATCAATCCGGGGGAGGCGACATCGCCGAGGCGCTCCACCTCGCCGAGCTGACTCCCCGCGGAGACGTAGGCGATCGTCGCCGGCAGCATCCCGACCTGGCTCACGCCGTAGAAGACCGGCGTCGCGATCGGCGTGAGCGCCATCAGGAGGTTCACCAGGAAGAACGGGAACAGGGGCACGAGGCGCAGGGTGAAGAGATAGAACGCGCCGTCGCGCGCGACGCCTTCCTCGATCGGCCGGAGGCGCGCCCCGAAACGGCTCCGCACCGCGTCGCGCAGGATGAAGCGCGCGATCAGGAAGGCGAGCGTCGCGCCGACCGTGCTCGCGAACGACACCGCGATCGTGCCGACGACGACGCCGAAGAGGGCCCCGCCCGCGAGCGTCAGCACCGCCGCGCCCGGCAGCGAGAGCGCGGCCATCGCGACGTACGCCGCCATGTAGGCGGCGATCGCCGCGACCGGGTGGGCATCGCGCCACGCCGCCAACCCGGCGCGGTTCGCCTTCAACGACGCGAGGTCGAGAAAGCGTCCGAGGTCGAACACGAAGAAGGCGGCGATCAGCGCCGCGACCAGCAGCAACAGCCCGACCCGCGCGGCGCGCCCCGAGCCCGCCGCGCTCATCGCGCGCGCCCGTCGCCGCGCGCCGCCGTCCGCACCGCTTCCCGGGCGATCGCACGCAGCATGCCGCGGAATACCAACTGATGGAGGGGATACACCAGCCACCAGTACGCGAGGCCCGCGAGCCCCACGGGGTCGAAGAGCGCGGTCTGCCGGATGACCGCGCCGGCGCCGTCGGGCGTCACCTCGAACTCGAGCCACGCCCGTCCCGGAACCTTCATCTCGGCCCACAGGCGCAGCCGCTGCCCGGGGTCGTAGGCCTCGACCCGCCACCAGTCGACCGTGTCGCCGACGCGCAGCTCCTCCGGATCGCGGCGCGCCCGGCGGTGGCCGACGCCGCCCGCGAGCAGATCGAGAAAGCCGCGCAGGTCCCACAGCCAATCCGCGAAGTACCAGCCGGTGCGACCGCCGATACGACGGATCGGCGCGAACGCCGCCGCGGGCGGCACGTCGACGCGCGTCGCCCGCGAATCGATCAAGCGGCTGCCGAACCGCACGTTCTCCCAGTCGGCGACCGGGCCGCCGGCGGAGAGCGCGTCCGACCAGTGCGTCGCCGCGAACTCGACGTCCTCGTTGCGGAGCGCCGCCGTGATCGCCGCGCGGATCCCCGTCGGGATGATGCCGAAGGTGCGCGCGGCGCGGTCGTCGTGCACCACGGTCTCGTGGCGCATGCTGTCGACGAGCTTCCGGCCGACGCGCGCGTAGAGCGGGGTCACGAGCCCGAGCCAGAGGCTCGAGAGATGCGGCGTCAGCACCGGCACGGGGATCATCACGCGACGGAGGCCGCGCTGGCGGGCGTACTCCGCCATGATCTCGCCGTACGACACCTGGTCGGCGCCGCCGATCTCGAAGATCGGGCTGCCGTCGATCGGCAGATCACGCGCCGCCATCAGGTAGCGCAGCAGATCGCCGATCGCGATCGGCTGCGCCCGCACCGCCACCCAGCGTGGCGTCACCATCACCGGCAGCCGCTCGACCAGCGCCCGCACCATCTCGAACGAGAGACTGCCCGAGCCGATGACGATCGACGCGCGCAGCTCGATGACCGGGACGCCGCTCGCGCGCAGCACGTCGCCGACCTCGTGCCGGCTCCGCAGATGCGCCGAAAGATCCGGGCGGTCCTCGCCGAGCCCTCCCAGGTAGACGATGCGCCGCACGCCGGCGGCCCGCGCCGCGGCGCCGAAGTTCTCGGCGCCGCGGCGGTCGCTCGCCTCGAACGCCTCCGCCGATCCCATCGAGTGCACCAGGTAGTAGGCGACGTCGACCCCGGCGAGCGCCGCGGCGAGCGAGCCGGGATCCAACACGTCGCCGCGGACGATCTCGGTCGTCGCCCCGACGCGGGCGCGCAGATGCTCGGGGCGGCGCGCCAGACAGCGCACGGCGATCCCCTGCCCTTCGAAGGCCGCGACCAACCGTCCGCCGACGTACCCGGTCGCGCCGGTGACGAGGATCAGCCGAGGACCTCGTTCACGCGGATGCGGAGGCGCGGGAAGGCGAGCGGGGTGATGGTGCGGCCGCGCGCGTAGGTGAGGTGCTCACGGTAGCCGCGAAGCGCGGGACGGCGGTGGACGTCGATCGTCTGTGCCTTCAAGTCGACCAGCCAGACTTCACGCAGCTCGGCCTTGGCGTAGAGCGGCAGCTTGAGCGTCCGATCGTAGCTGCGGCTCGAATCCATCACCTCGATGCCGAGCAGCACGTCGCGCGGGCGCGGATGGGCGTCGGCATAGAAGTCCGAGCGCTGCGCCAGTACACAGAGATCCGGCTGCGGCTCGGACCAGCGATCGAGAATGATCGGGTTCTGCACCCAGATGGTGCCGTGCTTGCCGAAACGGCGGACCAGCAGCGTGTTCAATCGTGCGACCGTGCTCGCGTGCGGCGTGCCGATCGGACTCATCTGGACGATCTCGCCGTCCAGCAGCTCCACCCGGTCGTCCTCGGTGAGCACCCCCGCTTCGCCCATGCGGTGATACTCGTCGATCGTGAAACGCCGGCGCGGAATGGGTACGGCCGCGGCGTCTGCTCTCGTGCGTGGCACCATCCCGGCACTTACCACGACGGTGCGTGACCGAGAACCGTCGGGCAACGGCGCCGAGTAGCTATTTCCCCGGCGCGCGCGTCACGACCTCGACCGCATCCCCCACCCCCACCTCGCCGTCCTCGACCACCCGCAGGTAGATCCCGCGCAGGTTGAGGTGCCGCCGCTCCGGGTGCGCCACGAAGCGGAGCGCGTCTGCGCCGAAGCGGCCTTTGAACTTGTGGCAGCCGTTGTGGGCCTTGGGCGTGACCTCGAGCAGCACGGCGCCGGCGCGGAGACGGCTGCCGATCGGGAGATTCGCGGCCGAGAGATCGAGGTCGAGGAAGAGATTGTCACCGAAGAGCGCGAGCGGTTGGCCGTTGGCGATGAGGGTGGCAACGGCGTGCTGCATGACGGCGAGCTGCGCCTCGGGCGCGTCGGGGGACTTCCGGAGCCAGCCGTCGCCGGGCATGCCGCCGACGGCCGTGAGCAC
>CAZWAX010000331.1:0-6749 GCA_964631985.1 uncultured Polyangiaceae bacterium
CGCGGCGCCCGGCCCGGCGCCGGCCGCGGCTCGGCCGTGGTCTCGGGCGCGGGCGGACAGCACACGTTCGCGAGCGTTCGCACTCGCGCCGTCATCGTCTCGAGCGCCTTCACGAAGCCGGACCCGTCGAGCTCGTAGCGGCGATGGCGTCCCTCCCAGGCGGAGCGCACGATGCCGGCGTCCTCGAGGAACTGGAGATGACGCGAGACCACCGAACGATCCTGAGGAAGCCGGGCGGCGATCGACGCGACGTCGCCGCCACCGTGCGTCAGCATCACCTGCAGCACGTCGAGTCGCGCGGGCTCGGTGAGGGCGCGCAGGAACGGCGTCGCGAGGATCCGGATCATTTCGGTGGCGGCTTCGACACGGGAGGGCATGTGGCGCGCATTGTGGTGCGCACGCCACCGCCGCACAAGCGGGGGCCTTGCATGACGTGTGCAGACATGTGCACGTATGCATCAGGAGGTTCGTCGCATGCCGGAGCTGCCACCCACTCTCACTGTCGCCGCCTGGCGTGGTCCCGACCTCGCCGGGTCGTCCGATTGGATCCATGAGCTCTCCGGACCCGAGGTCGCCGATCTCGAGCGCGCCGTCGCCGCCGTTCGCGAGAGCGGGAGGCCGCGCACCGAGCTCACACGCGCCGACGTGCCGTTGACGGATCTCGGCGTCGCGATCGGCCGCTGGCGCGACGCGCTGGCCCAGGGGCGCGGATTCGTCCTCGCGCGGGGCCTGCCCGTCGACCGCTGGTCGCTCGAGGAGGCCACGCTCGCCTACTGGATCATCGGACTGCACCTCGGGACGCCCGTGCCCCAGAACTTCCACGGCGAGCTCCTGACCGACGTGCGCGATACCGGCGCCGACCCGGCCGATCCCAGCACGCGCCTCTACCGCACGCGCGCCGAGCAGGACTTCCACACCGACGGCGCCGACATCATCGGGCTCCTCTGCCTCCGCACCGCGCGCCGCGGCGGCCAGAGCCGCATCGTCAGCTCGCTCGCCGTCTTCGACGAGGTACGTCGTCGCGATCCGGCCGTCGCCGAGGTGCTCTTCGGGGATTTCCCCTGGCACTACTACGACCCGGCCATGCCGGCGCCGACGTTCTTCGTCCGCCCGGTGTGCGCGGTCCGCGGCCGGAGCCTGAACACCGCCTTCATCCCCTGGTACATCCGCCGCGCCCACGAGGTGCCCGGCGCGCCGCCGCTCAGCGCGGCGCAGGAGCGGGCGATCAGCCTCATGGAAACCGTCGCCAACGATCCCGCGCTCTATCTCGACATGGAGTTCCGTCCGGGCGACGTCCAGCTGCTCAAGAACAGCGTGATCCTGCACAAGCGGACGTCCTACGAGGACTGGGACGAGCCCGAGCGCAAGCGCCACCTGCTGCGGCTCTGGCTCGCCGCGCCCGACTTCGACGACGGCGACGAGCAGCTGCGCGGCGGAATAGCGATCCGGTCATGAACCTGCCCCTCGTGCTTCTGGTCGCCACCGGCACGCTCGGCGCGTTCGACGTGCTCTACTACCACCTCTACCGCTTCCGGCTCTTCGCCCGCCGCGGGAGTGCCGCCGAGGAAGCGACGCATTTGATCCGCCACCTCACCTTCCTCGGGATCCTGGCGCTCCTCGCCTCGGGCGTGCAGTCCGCGGCGGCCGATGGCGTGCTGCTCGTGCTCTTCGCCGTCGACCTGGTGAACTCGACCGCCGACATCCTGCTCGAGCCGGCCTCCCGTGCCGACCTCGGCGGCGTGCCGGCGACCGAGACCCTGGTGCACGTCGGTTCGAGCTTCGGCCTGGGCGCGACGCTCGCGACCTATCTGCTGGCCCGCCCGGAGCTCCCGCTGCCGGTGGCCTCCGGCCTGCTCGGCTGGCAGGTCGCCGGAATGCTGGCGATCGGGGTCGGGCTGTTCGTCGTCGAATCCGTGCTCTTCGTGCGGGCCCTCACGGCGCCGCGCGAGGCGCGGGTGGCGTTCGGGCACGGCGGGAACGCGTAGGGCAGGGTGGCCGGGTTGCTCAGAGCCGCAGCTCGCGGATCGGGTCGCTCCCGTCCCAGTCGCGCGCCGCGTCGGCGATCTCGTACATGATGCCGCCGGGCGCGGCGGCGTCGGTCCCGAAATAGGCGAAGCGCACGCCGCCGCCCGCCATGGCGCCTTCGTGCGCGACGCTCGTTCCCGCCGCCACCATGCGTGCCATGGTCGCGTCGTACTCGGCGCGCGTCAGCCACGAAGAGACGTGCTGCAATCCTTCCCGTCCACTCGCCAGGAAATCGAGGTAGGCGCTCGGCCGCTCGTCGTGTTGCTGGATCAGCTCCACCTGCAGATCGCCGGAGTTGCCGAACGCGAGCGTCAACGTCGGCGACGGCGACGGCGTGCCGCGGTAACGAAAAGTGTCCGGGGTCAGCTCGCGCAGCACGAAGAACGGACCGACGCCGAGCGTCTCCGTCCAGTAGCGCAGCGCCCGCTCGACGTCGTGCACGACGAAGGCGATCTGCCGCACGCTGCCGAACAGGCGACTCACGCGAAGTTCTCCGCGAGCGCAGCGCGCGGCCGAGCGCGAGCGAGCCGGGAGTGGGGCCCCGGACGGGCTTTGCCCGGCCGGGGCGAGGGAGAGATCCCTCGCATCAAGAGATCCCTCGCATCTAATGAAACTCGCGCTGGACGCCCGTCATCGGCCCCGGCACGTAGTGGCGCAGCAGGAACTCGAGGTTCTGGCCGAGCACGCGGCGCAGCTCGGCCGGCATCACGATCTCGGAGATCGAGCCCAGGCTGAGCGCCTCGCGCGGGTTCATGAGCTCGCGTTCGTAGCGCTGGTTCAGCTCGCCCTCCTGGCCCTTCAACCACTCGGCGATCGCGGCCTCGTCGTCGCCGGACTTGCGGCGCTTGGCGGCGGCGTCACGCGCCTCCTTGAGCTCGGTCTTGTAGACGTACTCCTTGCCGGCGGGTCCCATGACCGCGACGCGGGTGGTCGGGAGCGCCAGCACGATGTCGGCGCCGGTCGCGTAGCTGTTGAAGGCGGCGTAGGCGCCGCCGAAGGCGTTCCGCAGGATCAGGAGCATGCGCGGCGTGCGGAGATCGATGATGGCGTCGAGCATGGCGCGGCCGGCCTGCACGATGCCGCGGCTTTCCTGGTCCTTGCCGGGCAGGAAGCCGGTCGTGTCCTCGATGAAGATGACGGGCGTGTTGTAGAGGCTGCAGAAGCGGACGAAGCGCGCGATCTTGAATGCGGCGTCGACGTCGATCTGGCCGCTCGCGACGGCGCTGTTGTTGGCGACGAAGCCGACGACGTTGCCGTTCAGGCGGCCGAAAGCGGTGATGGCGTTCCGCGCCCGGTCGGGCTGGAGCTCGAAGTAGTCGCCGTGGTCGCAGATGCGCTCGATGATGATCGACACGTCGACCGGCGTGTTGAAGCCGGTCGGCGAGTTGAAGGCCTTCCGCAACATGACGTCGATCTCGGTCGTGGCGCGGTCGATCGGGTCGGACGTCTTCCAGACCGGCGGGGCGACGGCGTTCGAGTTCGGCAGATAGCTGAGCAGGCGCTCGGCGGTGCGGAGCGCGCCAACCTCGTCGGCGACGGTGAGGTCGACGACGCCGGACGCTCCGTGCACCTTCGGGCCGCCGAGGTCGTCGGGCGTCACGTCCTCGCCGAGGACGGTCTTGATGACGCCGGGGCCGGTGAGGCCGAAGAACGTGTCGGCGGGCTGAATCATGAAGCTGCCCTGGCGTGGCAGGTAGGAGCCGCCGCCGGCGTTGTAGCCGAACATGCACATCACGCTCGGCACGATGCCGCTGATCTTGCGGAGCGCGGTGAACGCCTCGGCGTAGCCGTCGAGCCCGCCGATGCCGGCCGGCACGTACGCGCCGGCGCTGTCGTTCATGCCGATCAGCGGCATGCCGCGGTTGCCGGCGAGATAGATCAGGTTGGCGAGCTTCCGGCCGTTGGTCGCGTCCATCGAGCCGGCGCGGATGGTGAAGTCGTGGCCGTAGAGCGCGACGTCGCGGCCGCCGATCTGCACGACCGCCGTCACGAGCGAGGCGCCGTCCAGGTTCTTGCCCCAGTTCTGGTAGAAGACCGTCGGCTCGGTGCCGTCGTCCTTCAGGACGTCGATCCGCTCCCACACCGTCATGCGGCCCTTGGCGTGCTGCCGGAGCGTCGGGAGGACGCCGGACGCGGCGTAGGGCCGGCGGCGCAACTCCTCGCCGGCGGCGACTGCCTGGTCGTAGGGACCCACGACCGTGGTGGTCGCGGGCGTCGCGTCCTTCAGGGGATCGTCGAGGGTCGGGGCGATGGGCGTAGCGGCACTGGCGCTCGGTTTGGTCGCGGCCTTCGTGCTCGTCTTGGTCTTCGTCATGGGCTCTCGCGGGCTGTTGCGGGCGGTTTGGAGCGGGCTCGGACCGCACACCGCTTGGGAGCGTTTTACCTAATGTGGCAGGCGCCAAAACGCCAGCCCCACGACCCGGTGCGGCATGGCGGATGCGCTACGGGCGCGGGCGCTCACGATGACATCGCGGATAGCGTGGCTACGGTCGCGCTACCCATCGACGCGACCGGCGTGCCGCCCCTCCTCCCCCGCGTTCGATTCACAGAAGGAGACCGAATGAACGCCGAACGACACTACGATGTCTGGGGTGAAGAGACGCCTGCCACCGAGCAGGAGTCACGGGAGCCGAATCCGGAGGCCGTCCTCGCCGCCGCCGTGCTGAAGTTGGCGTTCGAGGATCTGCAAAAGCACCGCGGCGCGACCGAAACGCGACGACGCCGAGCGTTTCGCGAAGCGTACGTCTGGGTGGCATCGAACGAGCGTCGCTGGCCGTTCTCGTTCCTGAACGTGTGCGACATGCTCGATCTCTCACCGGCGATGCTGCGCCAGAAGTTGTTGATGCAGAGCTGAGGCGTCGGGGCGGCGGACGTCCGTTAGGGCGCCGCCGCCACCCTTTCGAACGTCGCCTGGTCGCCGGTCTTGACGCCGTGCTTGTCGCTGAAGCCGGCGTTCACCTCGAGCACGTAGCGGGACGGCACGCCGACCGAGCGTGAGGTGGTCGTGAACGGCACGGTGTTCTTGACGATCCCGACGATCGTGCGGTCCTCCCCGAGGAAGATCATGTCGAGCGGGAGCGGCGTGTTCTTCATCCAGAACGAATGCTCGACGGTCGTGTCGAAGACGAACAGCATCCCGGCCGACGCGCCGAGGTCCTTCCGGTACATCAGGCCGAGCGACTGCTGCGCCGGGGTCGCCGCCACCTCGACCGTCACCGGCACGTCGCCGCCGCTGGTGTGCAGCACCACCCGGGGCTCGTTGGCGCACGCCGAGACGGTGAGCCCGAGCACCAGACCGAGGGCCGCCAGGGCGCGGGGGAGGGACAGCGTCGATCGCACGCGCGGGGTATACCAGACTCGTTCCCGGCCGCGACCCTGAGCGCGGCCGCGGATGTCGGAAGCCTCGTGGGCCGACGACCCGCGAGTGGAAAGGAGCGAGTGATGCCATCCGTCCAAGTGATGCCGTACCTCTGTTGCCGTGACGCGGCCCGCGCCCTCGAGTTCTACACGGCCGCGTTCGGCGCCGTCGAAACGATGCGCCTCGCCGAGCCGAGCGGCCGAATCGGGCACGCCGAAATCAAGCTCGGCGACGCCGTGATCATGCTCTCCGACGAGTATCCAGAGATGCACGTGCGGAGCCCCGAGGCGCTCGGCGGCACGCCGGTCATGATCCATCTCTACGTCGACGACGTCGACGCCTTCGCCGCCCGTGCCGTCGCCGCCGGGGCGACGCTCGAGCGGCCGGTCGCCCACCAGTTCTACGGCGACCGATCGGGACAGCTCCGCGATCCCTTCGGTCATCGCTGGTCGGTCGCGACCCGCCTCGAGGCCGTATCGGCCGACGAGATCCAGCGTCGCTACGACGCCATGATGAAGAAGGGAGGCGAGGAATGACGGCGACGATCACGGCCGCATCCGCTACCTGGACTGACGGGGCCGGTCAGCCGTCCAGGTAGCCGCCGATCGCGCCCTCGAACTCGGGGAAGTAGCGCGATACGACGTTCACGTCGAAACGCGACAGGATCGACTCCTTCGACTCGCGTTCGAGCAGGAACGCGAACACGGCTTCGACGAAGGCCTCGCCACTCACCTGGCGTCCCGTCGCGAGACGGGCGAGCAGGGCAGGTTCGAGCGTGACGGTGTGGCGGCTCGAGCCACGGCCGTCGCGGACCTCGACGGCGAATGCGAGCTTCGGCTCCGTCGCCGTCTGCGTGACGCTGATGCTCATCGGACCAGAATCCTATCCAGGTGGCGGGCGATCACGTCGGGCGCCTCGAGCTGGGGCCAGTGCGCGACGTCGTCGAGCCGCACGAGGTCGACGTCGGGCATCCGCTCGGCGATCCGCGCCGCCATGTGGGCGCCGGAGACCGGGTCGAGCATGCCCCACAGGAAGTGGCGCGGCACCGTCGTGGTCTCGAGCGCGTGGACCCAGCGCTCGGCATGTTGCTCGCGGTCGCGGATGTATTGAATGAGGCGGTGGCCGATCCGGTGGCCGTCGCGGCGTGCCACGGTCTCCCACGCGTCGACGAGCTCGGCGTCGCTCGGCTGCCGGTCCGGCGCATAGGTCGCGCGGAGCGCCATCGCGAAGGTCTCCGCGGTCACGAAGTCCGCCATCTTCGGGCCCTGCTCGGGATCGAGCAGCATCACTTGCGACGGTTGGGGGCGGTGGAGGTCGGGATAGATGCCGCCGTTCAGGAAGGTGACGCTGGTGAGCTCGACGCCGA
>CAZWAX010000332.1:0-6743 GCA_964631985.1 uncultured Polyangiaceae bacterium
CCGGTCCCTGAATCCCGCGGCCTGAGGCTGGCGCAAGGCCGCTTCGCGACCCGCGCCCGGACCCTTGACGAACACCTGAACGCTACGCATGCCCGCGTCGATCGCGCGCTTGGCCGCCGCCTCGGCAGCAAGCTGCGCGGCGAACGGCGTGCCCTTGCGCGAGCCCTTGAATCCGACGTTGCCGGCGCTCGCCCACGACACGACGTTGCCGGTCGGATCGGTGATCGTGACGATCGTGTTGTTGAAGGTCGAGTGAATGTGCGCCACGCCCTCGGGAACGGAGCGCTTGGCCTTCTTCCGCCGTGCCGTCGCGCGATCCGCGGCTGCCGGCTTCGTCGGTGCTTCTGGTCGTGCCATCTACGGTCCCCTTTAGCCCTTGGACGGCGCCGTCTTCTTGCCGGCGATCGTCTTGCGCGGACCCTTCCGGGTGCGGGCGTTGGTGTGCGTGCGTTGCCCGCGAACGGGCAGATTCTTGCGGTGACGGAGACCACGATACGCGCCGAGATCGACGTAGCGCTTGATGTTGAGCGCGACCTCGCGCCGGAGGTCACCTTCGACCTTCACCCCGTCGATGAGCCGACGGAGCTTGAGCAGATCGTCCTCGTGGAGATCGTCGGTCTTCACGTCGAGCCCGACGCCGGCCTCGCTCAGGATCTTGCGTGATGTACTCCGGCCGATGCCGAAGATGTAGGTGAGCGCGACTTCCATGCGCTTGGCCTTGGGGAGATCGACGCCTGCGATACGTGCCATGTTGGTTTGCCCTCAGCCTTGCCGTTGCTTGTGACGCGGGTTGGAGCAGAGCACTCGCACCACGCCTTCACGCCGGATGACTTTGCATTTCTTGCAGATCTGTTTGACCGATGCGCGGACTTTCATGATTCGACTCCGTCGTTCATTTGCTCCGGGTGGTGATCTGGCCGCGGCTCAGATCGAACGGTGACAGCTCGACCATCACCTTGTCCCCCGGAATGAGCTTGATGTAGTGCATGCGGAGCGCGCCGGACGCATGCGCCAGTACGGTATGGCCGTTGTCGAGCGCCACCCGAAACGTTGCGTTGGGGAGCGACTCCCGCACCGTTCCGTTCGCCGCGATCACTTCGCTTTTGGGCATCGGCATGCTCATAGCTGGCTCAGAACGTAGGGACCGCCTTCGACGATCGCCACGGAGTGCTCGAAGTGCGCCGACAGGCTGCCGTCGGACGTCACCGCCGTCCATCCGTCGTCCTTCACGTGCACCTCGGGACCACCCGTAGTCAGCATCGGCTCGATCGCGAGCACCATGCCCTCACGAAGACGAATGCCACGATCCGCCTGTCCGAAATTTGGCACCTGCGGATCCTCATGCAAGCGCCGGCCGATACCATGGCCGACGAAGTCGCGCACGATCGCAAACTTGCCGCGTTCCGCGCGCGCCTGGATCGCCGCCGACACGTCACCGATACGACGGCCGGGGCGTGCTTCCTCGATGCCCGCCTCGAGTGCCTCGCGCGTGGTGCGCATCAGCTCCGTCGCCTCGGCGCTCACCTTTCCGACCGGTACGGTGACCGCCGCGTCACCGTAGAAGCCCCGATAGCGCACCCCGAAATCCAGGCCGACGATGTCGCCCTCGCGGAGCACCCGCAGGGTCGACGGGATCCCATGTACGACCTCGTCGTTGATCGAGACGCAGAGCGAGGCCGGAAAGACCCGGTTGGCGACCTCGTAGCCCTTGAACGCGGGCACCGCCCCCCTCTTTCGCGTCAGATCCTCGGCAACGCGGTCGAGATCCTCGGTGGTGATCCCCGGACGCACCATCGCCTTCAGCTCGGCGAGCACTTCCGCGACGATGACGCTCGCCGCCCGCATGATCTCGATCTCTTCGGGCGCCTTCAGCTGGATCATGACTTGGAGACTCCCACGCGCGCCAGGATCCGCGCCAGGACGTCGTCGCGTCCACCGATGCCATCGACCTCGACCAGCTGGCAGTGGCCCCGGTAGTAGTCGAGGAGCGGCGATGTCTGCGCCTCGTAGACCTCGAGGCGCGAGCTGATGATGTCCTCGTGATCGTCATCGCGTTGATAGAGCTCGCCGTTGCACTTGTTGCAGAGGCCCTCGTTCGTCGGCGGATCGAAGATGATGTGGTACATGGCGCCGCATTCGCGGCACGTCCGGCGTCCCGAGAGACGCTTGAGAAGCTCGTCATTCGGCACGGACAGACTCACGGCGTGCTCGACCGAACCGCCGAGGCTGCCGAGCATCGTGTGGAGCGCATCGGCCTGCGCGACCGTGCGCGGAAAGCCGTCGAGGATGAACCCGCGCGCGCAATCCTGGCGCTTCAGGCGCTCCTCGATGACTCCGATCATCAGCGCGTCGGGAATGAGCTCACCCTTGTCCATGTGCCGTTTGGCCTGCGTCCCCAAATTCGTCTTGCGTTTGATTTCGTCTCGCAACATCTCGCCCGTCGAAATGACCGGCACCGACAGCTTTTCTCCGAGTCGCCGCGACTGCGTGCCCTTGCCGGCGCCTGGGGGGCCCATGATGATCAAATTCATCAATGGCTCGCTTGGAGTCGATTGGGCGCGGGCAGCTCCACTCGCACGCGCTCAGCCGCGGCGTCCACGGAGCCGGCCGCGCTTCATGAACCCTTCGTAGTTGCGAGTCAGCAGGTGGGTCTCCATCTGCGCCATGGTGTCGAGCGCCACACCGACCACGATCAACAAGGACGTGCCGCCGAAAAAGAACGTCACGTTGAAGCGGGAAATGAGGATGGTGGGAAGGATACACACCACCGCGATGTAGAGCGCTCCCCCGAGCGTGATACGCGTGAGGATGCGGTCGATGTACTCCGCTGTCTTCGCTCCGGGGCGGATGCCGGGAATGTAGCCACCGAACTTCTTCATGTTGTCGGCAACGTCCACGGGGTTGAAGGAGACGGCGGTGTAGAAATAACAGAAGAAGATGATCAGCCCAATGTAGAAGAGATTGTAGATCAGCGAGTCGGGCTGCAGCATCTCGGCTGCCTGCAGCGCCAGCGGGCTGTCGGGAAAGAAGCTCGCGATCGTGCCGGGAAAGATCAGGATCGACGAGGCGAAGATCGGCGGGATGACGCCGGAGGTGTTGATCTTGAGCGGCAGGTGCGAGCTCTGTCCGCCGTACATCTTCCGGCCAACGACGCGCTTCGCGTACTGCACCGGAATGCGGCGCTGGCCGCGCTCCATGAAGATGATCGCCGCCACCACGGCCACCATGAAGAACAAGAGGCCGATCACGACGAAGAGGCTGATTTCACCTTCGTTCATGAACTGCAGTGTCGTGGCGCCTGCGGAGTAGAGCCCGGCGACGATACCCGCAAAAATGATCAGCGAGATGCCGTTGCCGATGCCGCGCTCGGTGATCTGCTCTCCGAGCCACATGAGGAACGCGGTCCCGGAGGTGAGCGTGATCATGGTCATCAAGCGGAACGGCCAGCCGGGCTCGAGGACGACCGAGGCGCCCGTCGGCGACTGAATCTGCTCGAGACCGACGCTGATGAAGAGACTCTGGACGATCGATAGAACCACCGTACCGTAGCGCGTGTATTGCGTGATCTTGCGCCGCCCGGCCTCGCCCTCTTTGGACAGGCGCTCCAGATACGGAACGACGACCGTCAAGAGCTGCAGGATGATCGATGCGCTGATGTACGGCATGATGCCGAGCGCAAAGATGGAGAAGCGCTCGAGCGCCCCACCGGAGAAGAGATTCACCAGACCGAAGAAATTGTTGGCGGCATCCTCGAAGAAGAGACGGAGGGCGGCGCTGTCGATCCCGGGCGTCGGAATCGCCACGCCCACGCGACAGACCGCGAGCATCCCAAAGGTGAACAGCAGGCGGCGCCTGAGCTCGGGGACCCGGGATGCGTTTTGAAAACCTTCGAGCACGCTCAGCCTTCCTGTGTGACCGCGGCTTCGGTCGTCTCGACCGTCCCGCCAGCGGCGACGACCGCGGCACGTGCGGCCTCGCTGGCCTTGTCGATCTTGAGGGTGAGCGCGCGTGTCACCGCACCGTTGGCCAGGAGCTTGACCGGCCGACCGGCACGTACCAAGCCGGCGTGGACGAGCGCCGCGGCGTCGATCACGCTGCCGGCGGCGAAGCGATCGAGCTGGCCCAGCTTGATGATCTCGTAGGCCTTGCGGGTCGGATTGGTGAAGCCGAACTTCGGAAGACGGCGCTGCAAGGGCATTTGACCGCCCTCATAGCCCGGCGGCGTGTTGCCACCCGAACGGGCGCCGCGACCCTTGTGACCGCGTCCCGACGTCTTGCCGGTGCCCGAGCCTATGCCTCGCCCGAGGCGCTTGCGCGGCCGGCGCGAGCCGGGCGCGGGGCGAAGATTCGAGAGGTCGATCAATTCCATGTCAATCTCCGACCTGCACGAGATGCGCGACTTTCTCAATGAGTCCGCGCGTTGTCGCCGTATCCGGGACGGTCGCCGACCAGCCGATGCCGCGCAAGCCCAAGCCCCGCAGGCTCTCGCGCTGACGGCGCGTTCCGCCGATCTGACTGCGGACTTGCTTTACCTTGATCGTCTTGTGCTCGGCCATTGCGAACCTCAGCGGATCTCGGCGAGAGCCTTGCCGCGCAGTGCCGCCACCCGCTCGGGATCCCGCAGCTCTGCCAGGGCTTCGATCGTCGCCTTGACCATGTTGTGGGGGTTGTTCGAGCCGAGGCACTTGGTGAGGACGTTCTGAATGCCCGCGAGCTCGACGACCGCACGGACACCACCGCCGGCGATGACGCCGGTACCGTCCGAGGCAGGGCGGAGCAGGACCGATCCCGCCCCGAAGATCCCGGTCACCTGGAACGGGATGGTACCGTTGGCGATGGGAACCGTCATGAGGGTTTTCTTGGCCTTCTCGATGCCCTTGCGAATCGCCTCCGGAACCTCGTTCGCCTTGCCGAGGCCGTAGCCGACGTGCCCGGCGTTGTCGCCGACCACCACGAGCGCGCTGAAGCTGAAGCGCCGGCCGCCCTTCACCACCTTGGCGACGCGGTTAATGTGGACGACCTTCTCTTTCAGCTCGAGCCCGTTGGCCTCGATGCGACGTACCGATGCACGCGCCATAATGCTCCCGTCAGATCTTCAGGCCCGCTTCGCGGGCGCCTTCGGCGACCGCGCGAACGCGTCCATGGTAGAGGAAGCCGTTTCGATCGAAGACGGCTGCCGTGATGCCCTTGTCGATGCACGATTTTCCGATGACTTCGCCGACGACCTTGGCCGCCGCGATGTCGGTGCTCTTCTTGATGCGACCCTTCACTTCCGCAGCCAGCGTCGAGGTGGTGATCAGGGTCTCGCCGGTCTCGTCGGAGATCAGTTGAGCGTAGATGTGCTTCTCGCTGCGGAAGACCGAGAGTCGCGGACGCGCGGCGGTGCCGCGCAGGCTCTTTCGAACTCGCGCTTGGCGGAGCTTTCGTGCCTGACGGCGCTGATCGGTGAACATACCCATGGTCTTCCTCTTAGGAGGCTGCGCCGACGGCCATGCCGGCCTTCCGTCGGATCTTCTCCTCGGCGTACTTGATGCCCTTGCCTTTGTACGGCTCGGGCGGACGAAGCTTGCGGATCTCCGACGCAGTCTCGCCGAGCACTTGCCGATCGGCACCCTCCAGCGTCACGACCGTCTGCTTGTCGACCTTCGCCTGCACGCCCTGCGGGAGAGGGAACATGATCGGGTGCGAGTAGCCGAGCGCCAACTGGAGAACGTTGCCCTTGGCCTCGGCGCGGTAACCGACGCCATTGATCTCGAGTACGCGCCGGAAGCCTTCGCTGACACCGGTCACCATGTTGGCGACGAGCTTCCGCGTGAGGCCATGGATGCTGCGGGCATCGCGCGAATCTTCACGACGTGCGACCGCCAGCGTACCGCCCTCGACTTTGAGCTCGACGAGGGGGCTGAGTGCCGCCGACAGCGTCCCCTTCGGACCTTTGATCTTCACCGCGCTCGGCTCGATCGTGATGGTCACACCGTTCGGTACTGCAATGGGCTGTTTACCAATGCGCGACATGACTCGTCCTCACCACACCGCGCAGAGCAGCTCGCCGCCGACGCCGCGTTGCTTGGCTTCGCGGTCGACCAGCACTCCGACCGGCGTGGACAGCACGTTGATGCCGAGCCCACCACGCACGAGTGGGATATCTTCCTTGCCAACGTACACCCGGAGACTCGGCCGGCTGACGCGTTGGATTCCCGTGATCACCGGTCGACGTTGCTCGTCGTACTTGAGCGCCACGCGGAGTTGCTTGCCCGGGCCCTCGCCGACGACAGTAGCCTCGCGGAGGAATCCCTCGGAGATCAGCACGCGCGCAACGGCGTCCTTCAATCCCGACCACGGGACGTCGACTCGTTCTTTGCGAGCGCGAGTACCGTTGCGGATGCGGGTCAACAGATCGGCGATGGGATCGGTCATCGACATCGCGTCACCAGCTCGCCTTGATGAGACCGGGAATCTGCCCCTTCCGCGCGAGGTCGCGCAGGCAGAGCCGACACATCCGGAATTTGCGGTAGAAGGCCCGCGCGCGCCCGCACAGCGGACAGCGATTGTATTGCCGGACGCCGAACTTCTGACGCCGCGTTGCCTTCACTCGTAGACACGTTTTCGCCACCGTGACTCCTCAATTGCGGAACGGGAAGCCGAGCGCGCGCAGCAAGAGCTTCGCGTCGTTGTCGGTCCCTGCCGTCGTACAGATGGAAATCGTCAGACCCTTGACCTTGTCGATCTTGTCGAGATCGATC
>CAZWAX010000333.1:0-6731 GCA_964631985.1 uncultured Polyangiaceae bacterium
AGCTTCGAGAGCAGGAACATCGGCACGAAGGCGGTGCGAAAGACCGGCACCTCGCCGTGCCACATCGCCTCGGGGAACGTGCGGGCGATGTCACCGTGGCGGACCGGCAGCGCGGTGTGCTTGGTGCCGAGGTAGAGGGAGAGCTCGAGCTGATCCGACGATTCGTCGAATTCCTTGTCGTCGAACGTGATCGAGAACGAGTGGACCTGGCTGAGGCCGTTGGCGAGCGCCAGCTGCGTCGTGATCGCCGAGTCGAGCCCACCGCTCAGGTACGTCGCGACCTCGACGTCGCTCCGGAGGCGCAGGCGGACCGCGTCGGACAGGATGTCCCGGGTCCGCTCGATCGCCTCGCCCGCCGAGCCCGCGAAACGCTCCGCCGGCCAGTCGAGCGTCGTGTACGGCGCGAGGGTCCGCGTCCGGCCGCGCTGCTTCAGGTACCAACCGTTCGGTATCTGCTGGATGCCGGCGAAACCGCTCTGGTCCGGGAGCGGCGTCCACACGGTGAAGATCGACGCCAGCTGCGCCTCGTCGAGCTCGAACGTCGCGCCCGGGAACGCGAGGAAGCTCTTCATCTCCGACGCAAAGACGAGCGTGTCGCCAACCTCGGTGTAGAAGAGCGGCCGCTTGCCGTAGCGGTCGCGCGCGAGCAGCAGCTCCTCGCGCTCACGGTCGTAGATGGCGCAGGCATAGGCCGCGTTCAGCCGCGGCAGCGCGTCGACCCCCCACTGCATGTAGGCGTGCAGCAGGACCTCGGTGTCCGACGTCGACTGGAAGCGGTGCCCGAGCCCTTCGAGCTCGGTGCGGAGCTCTTTGTAGTTGTAGAGCTCGCCGTTGTACGCGATCCAGAAGCGCTTGGTCTCGTCCGGGATCGGCTGCTGGCCGGTCGAGAGGTCGATGATGCTCAGGCGCGCGGTGCCAAAGCCGGTGCGCTCGTCGAAGTAGTACCCCGCCTCGTCGGGCCCGCGGTGATACATCAGCGCGAGCATCGCCTCGAGCACCTGCGGCGACGCGCCGACCTCGAAGGTCCGCCCGTCAGACGACCCGGATTGATGGAAGAACCCGACGATCCCGCACATGGTCTTGTCTCTACACGTAGAAGGCTTGGTGCTCGACCGAACGATCGATGAAGAAACCGAACTGGGTGAGGACGTTGCCGTAGCCGATCTCGACGAAGCGCTTGGCGCCGTTCGCGAGCAATGCCTTGATGCCCTGCTCCCAGAGTACCGGGTGATCGAGGTGACGGGCTAGCTGCTCATCGAGGGCGGGGCGCTCAGCCGGAAGCCACCCGCCGGTCACGTTGTCGACGACCGGGACGGTGGTGGCCCCGAGGGTCACGCCGGCGAGATGGCTCTTGAAGCCGGCGTGGGCGGCGGCGAGCAGCGGCGTGTGCCACGCCCCGCTCACCGGGACGCGCGCGACCTTCTTGGGCTTCAGGTCGACGAGCGCCGACTCGGCATGCGCGATCGCCTCGCCCGTGCCCGCGAGCGTGTACTGGCCAACGCAGTTGTAGTTGCTGACCCACACCCGATGGCTCTTGGCGCGAAGCCCGTCGCAGAGGTTCTCGAGCACCTCGGCCTTGAGCCCGATGACGGCGAGCATCGCGCCCGGGACGTCGGCGAAGCAGGCATCCATCAATTGGGAGCGCTTCGCGACCACCTGCACGAGTTGCTCGAAGGGCAGCACGCCCGCGGCATAGAGCGCGGTCCATTGTCCGACGCTGTAGCCCGAGACGAAGTCGGCGTTGCGCCCGGTCTTCTCGCGGTACACGTCGAGGGAGAGCGAGCTCACGAGCAGGGTCAGCAGCGCCGTCACCCGGTTTTGGTTCAGGTAGTCGGCGTGGCCGGCCGCGATCTCGTCGAGCGGCGCGCTGCCGAGCGCGTCGCACACCAACTGGTAGCGGGCCGCGAACGCCGGAAGGTCCCGCACGCGGTCCAGCATCTTCACGTCGTGCGCACCCTGCCCCGGGAACAGCAGGGCGAGCGGCTCGCCCGCCGCGGTCACCATCGGCCGGCGCCCCGGCTAGACTTCATTCCAATCGAGGCCGATCGCGCGCGCCTGGCGCTCGACGCGGGAGAAGTCGGGGATGTCCTGCACCTTGTGGATGGCCTCTTCGCGCGACATCAGGCCGGTCCGCACCTGCTCGGCGATCTCGTTCACGTACGGGTTGTACTGGTGCTGCTTGTAGTGGACGGCGATCCCGAGGTCGTTCAGCAGGCAGTTGGTCGAGTTGCTGCCGGTGTCGGCGGTCTTCCGCCAGCCGAGGGTCGCGATTTCCTCGATGATCTGCTCCTCGGAGACGCCGAACGCCAACATGGGATTCACGATGTTGATCTTGCGGAGCGGGCTCCGCTTCACCATCTCCTCGTTCATCCCGAAGTAGCTCTCGGCCTCGGGGCCGAAGTTGCGGAGGTAGCGCTTGATGGCTTCGGAACGGAAGCGCGCCTGGACGTCGAGGTCCATCGTCATGATGACCGAGTCCTTCGGCACCTGCCCGCCGATGTAGCCGCCGGCGATGATCGGGACCGACTTCTCGATCGCGAGCTTCACCATGTGGTTGTTGATGAGGTTGATGCACGAGTTGCACATGCTGCTGGCGCGCGTCAGCGCGGCCTTGGTGTGCACCGGCGTCGTGGCGCTCGTCTTGTAGAGCTTGTTCATGAAGACCGGCGCCGGCGTGAACAGCATGAAGTCGATGCCGAGCGACGAGGTCACGGCGCGCAGGTTCTTCTGCGCCTGCTCGGCGATGAAGCCATTGTCGATCGTGACCGCGAGACACTTGAGCCCGTATTTCTGGCTCAGCATCATCAGCGTGTACGACGAGTCCTTGCCGCCGCTGAACGCGACGACGACGTCGTACTCGGCCTTGCCGCGGTTGGCGTCGAAGACGGATTCCAGCCGCTGGCGGAGCTCGCCGCGGATCTTCTCGAACTCGGGCGCCGGCGGCGCGTCCTGACACATGCTGCACAGACCGCTCGCGTCGAAGGTCAGGCCCGGGAAGGTCGACGGCAGCACGCAGCGCGTACAGAGGCGGATCTCGGCCGCCGCGATCGCGCTCATGACGCGACCTTGGTCTCGACGAAGGCGCGGATCTTGGCGAACGAGCTCAGTGCGTCGGAGAGTACCTCGTCGTCGGTGATCTTGATGTCGAAGGTCTTCTCGAGAAACGCCACCAGCTGCACGAAGCCGAACGAGTCGATCAGGCCGGACTCGAAGAGGTTCTCGTCCTCGCTCGTCGCGCCGGCGGCGTCGCCGAACTCGATCAGCAGGGTCTCGGCCAAGTACTGTCGGATCTTCTCGTCCATCTGTCCGTCCGTACCTCGCGTGTCGGTTGCCAGGTCGCTGTTTTTCATCGTTCGGTCCTTTGCGTGCGTCCCGCTCGGAGGCTCCAAGAAACATGCCATGGAGACCCCGCCGCGACCCCCGCCACACCCAACCCGTCGACCTCCAATGCCGCGAAATTCACCTGCCGTCGAGCCGCATTATCTCGGTCGGGGGAAAGGTCGGGGACGGTCGCTGCGTAGGGGTCCATAGCGGGCATCATCGTCCGGTCGGGAGTGTCGGATCGTGCAAAGAGGCGCGGGTCGCAGGGAGCGTCGCACGTCTGCATGAAAAAGAGGGGAGGCCGGAGCGACTGCCCCGATGGGTACTAGGGCGCCTTGGTGCCGTCAAGAACAAATGATCTATGGAGCGCACCGTGGGAACGGGTCTCGCGATCGACATCGGGTGCGGTTACGCCAAACGGGAAGGCTTCATCGGCGTCGACAAAGACGCCGTCCCGGGGGGCGAGCATCGGGTCGATGTCGAGCGCGAGCCCCTGCCCTTCGCCGACCGCAGCGTCGGCACCATCTTCACCTCGCACTGCCTCGAGCACCTCGCCGACCAGGCCCTGATCTTCCACGAGATGAGCCGGGTCGCGACGAACGGCGCCACGCTCGAGATCTGGACGCCCTACGCCTGGACCGACGAGGCCTTCATCTATACCCACCGCACGTTCTTCACCGAGCTCCACTATCTCCACCCGTGCGTGATGTTCCCCGATCATTGGAAGGACATCCTCGGAGCGACGTGGCAGCTCCGCGAGTTCCAGTTCGTCGTCACCGAGACCGTGCAGGCCGACCTGGCGCGAAACGGCGTGAGCCTCGACTTCGCGCTCAAGTACCTGAAAGGCATCGCCGTCGAGTTCGGGACCCACCTCACGATCTGGCACGACGAGGCGCCGCCGGCGACGCCGGTGCGGCGGACGTTCTCGGCGACCCGCGACGGGCCGCGGCTACCGATCGTGGCCGACGAGGAGCAGGCGCGTCCGCCGCTCGTCGACGCGTCGGCGCGGGGCCGCCTGGGGTGGCTCCGCCGCATCGTGCGGGCGCCGAAAGCACGCCCGACCTGATCCACCGGAGACGAGTAGGGCTTGGCGTTGGCGACGCCCACCTTTAGAAGGCTCCGATGGGCCGCATCGTCACGTCCGTCCTCGTTCGCAACACGCTCGACCCAACCAAGGAGATCCGGATCGAAGCGTTCGTCGATACGGGCGCCGGCTGGCTCACCTTGCCAGCTGCGTGGTCCGACCGCCTCGGCGACCCCCCCTTGATTCGTACCGAGCAACTCGAGACCGCCGATCAGCGCGTGATCCCCGGCGAGGTTCGCGGGCCAGTCACGATCCAAATCGAAGGTTTCCGGCCGATCGTGAGCGAGGTCATCTTCATGGAGATGGCAGCGCTGGACGGGCGCTACGATCCGCTGCTCGGCTATCTCGTCCTCGAGCAGTCGAGCGCAGTCGTCGACATGGTCGGGCACCGGCTCGTGCCTGTGCGCTACGTCGACGCCAAGGTCATGCGCGCGGCGTAGTGCCAGTAGCGACGGTGGGGCCGAACGTCGGATGACTTTGGTCAGCGGTATCCTCAGTACGCGGTGCGACGGGACTTGAAGCGCCGGGGCATGCACGCGCCAGCCCCAAGCGCGCGCGGCGTAGCGGACCCTGGCCGAGGCGTCAGTGGATCAAGCCAAGTTGACCGCTTCCATTTCTCGTTCGTCCGATTTCAGACACTTCGCGTGAGCGCACGAAAGGCGAAGCTGACCGAAAGTTGGATGCATTCGGCCAACGGCGGAGGAACAGCGAAGAAAACGCGGAGGGTCGATGGCTCAGCCAAATGTCGCGTCAACGCAACCGCGGCGTGCGACCTCGAGCGGCGTGCCACACGGCTCGGATGACGGCAGAGCCGCTGTCGGGATCGCACGTGTAGTAGACATGGTAGCGCGTGCGACGGAGCAAGATGCGCCGCACCTCGGTGGCTATGCTTGCTCGACGATAGAGCGCGCCGGAAAGCGGTGCTCGCGAGATTCGCTCGAGCGCGGCCTCAATCTCCTCGACGAAGAGCAGCGGCGCATCGCGCCGGTTGAGCGTCCACCATGCCCGGATCGTTTCGAGATGCCACTCGGCGGTATCTGTAACGACGACCCGGACGGGCGTCACGAACCGCGGCGCCGGAGATCGGCCGTCACGTCGGCCGCAGAACGGACTCGCCCCTCGCGCACATCCTCTTCCGAGCTTGTCAGGGCGGCGTGCAGACGCTCGCGTTCGTCGTCGTCGAGATCATCCCACGAGTCGGTTGCGATCAGCTCGACTTCGGCACCTTCCGGAAGATCCGTCGGCTCGTCCACGACCAAGCGACCGCCCCGCACATGCCCCTTCAGGCGAATCATGACAGCGAGGGTATCGCGGCCGTTGGTCCACCCGCAAGGCGCCGCGTAGCCACCGGGAGACGATTGATCGTCTATCGCAGCTCCTCGAGCAGCGCCTTGGCGTCGATGAGGTCGCGGGTGGTGAAGCCTTCGGTGAACGTCGCGTAGACCGGGGCGAGGAGGGCGCGCGCTTCGGCGCGCTTGCCCTGATCGCGCCAGAGGCGGGCGAGGCTCGTCGCGGCGCGCAGCTCGGGCGACTTCGCTTCCTGGGCGCGGGCGACGTCGAGGGCGCGACGGAAACAGGCTTCCGCCGTCGCATCGGCCTCGAAGTTCCGCCCCGCACCACCGACCATTTGACCGCGATCTCGCCCTGCAGCTCGTACAGAATGGGAACGGCCGCGAGTTGTCCCGTCTGCGCCGCGATCGCGAGACCGGTCTCGACGGCGCCGCGCGCGTCGGCGACCTGGTCTGCGGCCAGCAACACCTCGGCCAACACCGCGAACATGTCGGGCGCACCCATCGCCCCCTGTTCATTTCATCGGCGACGCAGGACGCGGAACGGTCTCAACGCCGCGCTTCGTGACGGGGGAGCGATCCGCCTAAGATCTAGTCGGCCTTCGTTGGGTCAGCGCCGAGCACTACGCGGCGGAACACCGCATGCTCGTACGCCAGCCCCTCCGCGAGCGGTTTCCCGGCGGTCGCGCGGACGATCTCGGTCTGGAGCAGCAGGCCGCGGCGCGGGAGCTTCACGAGCTCGGCGGCGATGGCCTCGGCACGCGCGAGCGCCGCGCCGTCGTCGACGACCTCGGCGAGCATCCCGAGCCGGTACGCCTCGTCGGCGCCGAACGAGCGCGCCGTGAGCGCGAGCTCGCGCGCCGGGCCGTCACCCAGCGCGGCACGGAGCGCCGCGAACCCGCCCGCGGCGCCGAACTTCACCTCGGGCATCGCGACGCTGGCGCTCCGCCCGGCGATCCGGCTGTCGCGCGCGAGCAGCCGCGCGAGCCCACCGCCGCGCGCCCGGCCCCCGACGGCCGCAAGGGGGGCCTTCGGAA
>CAZWAX010000334.1:0-6655 GCA_964631985.1 uncultured Polyangiaceae bacterium
ACGGCGATCGATGATGCTCTTGCGCTGGACTTCGGTCGGGTGCGCGGTCAGGACCGGGGCGATCCTGGAGTCCGCCAATACCGCCCGCGCGTCGGCGAGCCCGAGTCCCGCTTCCCGGACCCGTGCCAGTGCGAGGGCCAGGCTGCCCTCGCGGTCGGTACCGCCCGCGTTCTCGCGCCGCCGCTCCAGGCGGTTCAGGTCCAAATCTTCGGCAATGTTCGAAAGCTGGGCAAAGACCGTGAACGCGTGCACGGCCGCGAGGCTGCTCGCGTCGTCGAGCGCGGCCAGCATCGCCTCCAGCTCGGACCGGGCCTCGCGCTCCTGCTCGCGGCGAAACCGCAGCGAGGTTCGACGGATTCGCTCCACCAGCTCGAAGACCGCCTCGCCCGCCTGTGCGCGGATCGTCCGCCCGAGCAGATCGCCGAGCAGCCGGACGTCGTCGCGGAGCGGGTTGCCGGTCACCGGACACGGAACGAGCGAAAAACGTGCCGTGCGACTTGCGGTGTCGTCGCAATGGCGGGAAGGGAACGTCGCCGTCCTTCCGACGGGTTGGAAAGCGCGAGGCTGCGGCGCGAACCCCAGGCGATCGAGCGCCGGCGACTCTGGCCCGCTTCGTGCTTTCCGGAGCGTCATGCTCGTCGAGATGTGGATGTCGCGCGACCCGATCACGATCCTGCCGACCGCGTCCATTGCAGAGGCGGCGCTCCTCATGGTGCGTCATCGCGTGCGACGCCTGATGGTGACCGATCGCGAGCAGGCGGATGCGCGCGTCGTCGGCATCGTCTCGGCGGGCGACGTCGGCCGTGCGTTTCCCGCCGACCTCAATCCTTTCTCGGCCGCGGTCACCGAGCGCTCCGTCCCCGGCCCGGTCGCGGCGATCATGACGCATGCGGTGCACACGATCGCCGCCGACGCGCCCATCGAGGAAGCGGCCCGCCTCCTCCGGGCGCACAAGATCGGTGCGCTGCCGGTCATGCGTGGAACGCGCCTCGTCGGCGTCGTCACCGAGTCGGACGTGTTCCGCGCCTTCGTCGAGATGAGCGATGCGGGCCGCCCCGGCGTTCGGGTGACGTTCGAGCTCGACGAGGACGAGGAACTGTTGCCGACGCTCGTGCCGCTCTGCGATGCGCATCGTACCCGCGTCGCCAGCGTCTTTTCGTTCCATCACCGCGACGCGCGGAGCGGGGACCTACGTCGGCTCGGGATCGTCCGCCTCGATGGCGATGCGCCCCAAGAGTTCCTCGATGCGCTCTGGAAGTCGCGCCATCGCGTGCTCGCCGTTGCCGGCTGCCCGACCGACGCGGGCTGAACGAGGCCGGCGGTCAGGGGGCGACGGTGATCGTGGCGTCGCCGCCGGTCGCGGTGGACGTGAGCGGCGGATCGTAGCTCCACGAGGCCGACACGGTGGCGACGCCCGGCGCGCGGCCGACGATCTCCGAGGAGACGTCGAGCCAGTCCGACGGCTCGCACGCGTCGGCGGAGCGGACGATCGCCGCGTCGCTGCTCCGCATGCCGACGTAGCCGTACCCGAACCGCGCATCGGAGCCGATCTCGACCGTGGCGCCGCTCGCGAGCCCGACGACCACGTGGACCTTCAGCTCGTCGTCGACGGTGACCGTCGCGGCGGCGGGCAGCACCTTCAGGCTCACCACGGGCTCGATCGTGAGCGTCGGGTTGGTCCCGCCGGCGGTCGAGCTGATCCCCGCGCTCGGCAACGTGGCGCTGACGACGGTCGTTCCTTCGGTCAACAGCGTGGGACGGTTGCGGGGCACGGCGTCGACGGCGAACGTGGCGACCGCGGGTACGCTCGTCGACCATACGACGCTCTCGTTGACGTTCGCATGGACGCCGCTCGGATAGTGCCCGATCGCGTCGAAGCGCGGCGCCGTCCCGAGCGGGACGTGGGTGTGCGACCCGACGACGTCGATGCGATCGACGCGTTCATTGCGCACCGTGATCGTCGCGTTGCCGCCCGCGGCCTCGGTGGCGAACCCGGTGTCGGGATCGACGGCCGAAATGACGGCGGTGCCGGGACCGACCGTGAGCAGCTTGCTGCGATCACCGGGCTCGTTGGTGGCGACCACCACGCTCGGATCGCTCGAGGTGTAGACGACACGTTGGGTGAGGTTCCGGGTGGTGCCGTTGCCGCTGGCCCCGAGCGCGGTCAGCTTCACGACCTCGTCGAGCCCGGTGTCGCGCGCCGCCGGCTGCAACCGTAGCGCGTCCATCGGCGCGCGCACCGTCAGACGGACGTCGCAGCCGAGGTCGCGTGAGCTGACGCCCGTGAGATCGTCGCGCGCGGAGATCCGGGCCTCACCGGGCACGAGGCCCCGCAGCAGGTACCCGCGCCGGCCGGTCGGATGACCGAGCGGGGTCGGCCGCGGCAAGGGCTCGATGGTGGCCACGGTCGGGTCGCTCAGCGTGAAGGTCACGGGCTCGAAGCCCTCGAACGAGAACCCCCAGTCGAAGATCGCCCAGGGGACGAGGTAGATCCCCTCGCCGACGTCAATGGTCTCGGTGTTGCGGCGGATGGAGCGGCCACGGGTGCGGACGTCGATGCCGAGCAGCGGTCCGAAGACCTGGAAGCCCACCGGATTGGAGACCGCGCCGCTCACCGGGTCGGTCGCGAAGATCTGCGCGACGCCGGGCCCGACGCCGTCGATGCGACTCCGTTCGCCCGGGGTGTTGGTCGCGGCCGCGATGCTCGGATCGCTCGACGACCACACCACGTCCTGCGTGGCGTTCCGGTACACGCCGTTGTCGTCGAGGATGAGCGCCGTGAACCAATCGAAGGTGTACTGACGGACGATGGTGTAGCCCGGATGGACGAGCACCGGCGGCGGGTCGGGGTTCAGCTCGAACAGCGCGCAGCCCTCCGTGCCGGTCAGCGGGTCGACGGCACAGACGTAGCCGACCCAGGGATACGGCGGGGTGAACGACGCGGCGTAGACGCGGCCGCGATCGCCGGCCGTGTTCGGGGCGTCACAGGTGCCGTGGCACGTCCACGTGACGTCCTCGGTGAGGTCGCGCTCGGTCCCGTCGCTCAGCGTGCCGATCGCGGTGAACACGGTGGATTCCCCGGGCATGCGGACGACGCTCTCGGGGTCGACGCGGATCGACACGACCGGCGGTCCGTTCGGGGTGGGACGCGGCGTCGGGTGCGCCGTGGACGAGAGCGTCGCCTGCGGGGTGGGCGTCGCGCTGGCGACGGGCGTCGCCGTCGGTGCTTGCAGGGGGGCGTCGATCGACGCCGACACGCAGAGCTCGGAGACGGCCCCGAGCTCGAAGGCGCTCCGACCGAAGCGATCGCGCAGGATGCGCGTGGTGCCGCGCGCCCCGTCGGAGCGAGCGCTCACGCCGCGCGGGAGGCGGGCGGCGAGGCAGAGCCAAGCGTGCGTGTCGTCCGGCGCGCCGGGATGGGCGCCGGCGAAGTCGCTCGGAACGCACAAGCGGACCGGCCGCGTCACGGCGACCGCCGCGGGTACCCCCTGGCCGGTGAGCTCCACGACGCGGGCGGCCGGCTTGCGGCGCGGCTTCACGTCGTAGCACGCGAGCTCGTCGAGCCCGGGGGCCGGGCCGGCATCGCCCGGGTCGATCGCCGCGCGCGCCGGGACCAGCAGGTCGTCGGGCGCCGAGACGCGGAGCTCCTCGGCGCCCCACGGTGCCAGCACGTCGAGCGTCGTCCCGACGAAGCGTGCCTGTGCCGGCTTCAGCCGCGTAGCCTGGGTGCGATAGCCGGTCAGCGGCGGGGCAAGCGGATCGAGCGCCGCTCCATCCGCACCGGCCGGGAGGCAGACCGTCGCCGGCTTCCGGACGTCGACGACGCGGCCGGTGGGAACGAGGCGGTCGCGCAACCGGAGGCGTGTGTACGGGCGAAACGCCGACACGCCGTTCACGCTCGTGAGGCGGGCATCGCGGCAGAGCACGTGGTCGGGTGCGGCTTCCGCCGTCGTGGCAGCGCAGACCACGAAGAGGAGCACCGCCCAGGTCGGGGGGGACGCCGTCACTACGGTGCCCTGAGCAAGAGGGTTGCCAGGCGATCGCTTGCGCACGCGGGGGCCGACTATGCACGGAATCGCGGCGCCTTGCAGGCTTGCGGGGTGGGGGGTCGGAGGCGGCAGAAAAAAGCGTGCCCCTCCGGATCGCCGGAGGGGCACGCTTCGGTTACGACTCAGCGAGGCCGATCGGTCACGGGAGACCGAGCGCGGTGCCTCGCAGGGTGACGCGTGCCGGCCCAGGCAGGCCGGCCACGTTGTTGACGGCCGCGAGGCCGGTTGGGGCGATGCAGAACACGGCGGCCAACGTCGGCTGCGAGACGTCGTTCACCGGCGGATCCGCCGCACCGACGGCGGTCAGCGTGTCGGTCCCGTCGCTCTGGCCGGTCGGCTGGAAGGTGCCGCCGCCGGTCAGGAAGCAGTTCCTGGGCTTCGACTCGCAGCTGCCCGGTGCGCCGCCGCAATCGCCGTCGCTCGTGCACCCGCGTTGGGCGTGACCGGAGGCGACCGTACAGTTCTGATCGGCCGGGCCGGCGGTGCACTCGCCCAGGTTGTTGCCGTCGCTGTCGGAGCATTCCATGTCGCGCTCGTCGACCGTCGTGTCGTCCTGACAACCGCTCGGCCTGGTCGCCGCGCCGGGGCGGCCACAACCCTGGACGACGCCCGGACACTCCGTGTGGGCCGTGCATGCCTGACCGACGTTGGCACCGCCCAGGCAGCGGCGTCCGCCGCAGATCGGACCGATCGGCCCCGGCGGATCGAACGGACAATCGGCATTCGAGTCGCAGGGCTGGGCAGCCGCGCTGTTGCAGGTGTCGCAGAGGCACTTGTCGCCCGCCGAGTCGGTGCAGCTCGGGCTATCCGCGGTGAGCGACTTCGTGACCGTCGAGGTCGCGCTCGAGAGGTCGATCGGGAGCGTCGCGATGATCGCGGCCGCGTTCGGCGGACAATCGAGACTGGTGGTTCCGAAATCGGGTCGTCCCGGAATGGTTCCGCCGGCGTCGCAATTCAGGTCGGCGCGGGGGCCGCCGTCGCACGTTCCACCCTGTGCTCCGTCGTTCTCGGCCGCGTCGCCGACGCATCGCGGGCACGGATTGTCGATCGCGAGGCCGTTGTAGACGCGTGACGTCAGCAGCGCGGTCGTCACGGTGTCACCGGTCTCGATGTTGACGCTGCCGGACAATGGGCCGTTGAATTGATTCACCACGCACGTGGTGACGCCACCCGCGGCGAGCGGCAGATTCGAGCCGAAGAAGAACTCGCAGGTGCCGCCGCTGCACTGCCCGTCCTCGGTGCAGATGACGGACGTGTCGTTGCTGCAACGCTGGTTCTGCAATTGGTTCGGCAACGGGTTCACGATCGGACCCGTGAGCGCGCACACCCCGCACGGGCGGCCGCCCGCCGGGCAATCGACGGACACCGTGACGTCGCCGTTGTCGATGATCGGCGCGCGGTGCGCGATGCCGGTCCAACCGGTGTCGAGCACGCTCAACGGATCGGCGGCGTCGCCGGCGAAGGTGATGCGGGTCGGACAGTTGCACGTGCATTCGAGGCTGCAGACCTCGAGACCGTTGCCCGCGTTCGGACAGCTCGACGCGCCGGGCGGGTCGCAGTCCTCGCCGGTGTCGAGGGTGCCGTTGCCGCAGGTCGGACCCGCAGGGGTGCTGGTCGGCGACGGCTGGGGCGTTGCGGTCTCGACCGGTCCCTCGACCGTGGCGGTCGCTTCGGGCGTGGCGGTCGCGACCGGCTCCTCGGGCGTGGCCGTGGCGATCGGACCTCCGTCGGTGGGCGTCGCGACGGGCTCTTCCGGTGTCGCCGTGGGGACCGTGCCTCCGTCGGTGGGGGTCGCGACGGGCTCTTCCGGTGTCGCCGTGGGGATCGGGCTCTCGGTCGCGGTCGCGACCGGCTCCTCCGGCGTCGCGGTGGCAACGGGCCCTTCGGTGGCAGTGGCGACCGGCCCTCCCGGGGTGGCGGTCGCGACGGGCACTTCAGGCGTCGCGGTGGCGATGGGCTCCTCGGGCGTCGCGGTCGGCGCCGGGCCGCACGATTCGCAGCACGAGGCGACGACGGTCCCGCCGCGCGCGGTACACTTCGCCTCGGACGACAGTGGACGGCAGCGCCCGGACACGCCGTCGCCGGGGAAGTCACAGGCGACGCTGCCGGCCTTCTTGCCGCACGTCGAGCGGATCGCGCAGGCGTTCACTTTGTTGCGACATTTCTTCGGTAGCGTCCCTTCGCGCGCCAATCGGTTGACGACGCGCGCGACGCAGGACGTGTGGCGGCCGTGGTTCTTCGCCAAGGCACACGGGCATTCCGCATCGATCGTGGCTTGCACCGTACAGCGCGCCGCTTCGCAGTCGACGGGCTGTGCGTTGGCGTGCCCGACCGTCATGGTGAGCAAGACTCCGGCAATGAGGCTGACGACGAGTTTCATGATTACCCCCCTTTTCGAGTGTCCACCGCTCTCCCTGGCGATGCGGACTCATCGGAGGTAGCGAACGCGAGCGATCCGTCGCCATCGCCTCATCGGGTGAAAACATTCGTCGGGAAGATGTGAGGCGATGCTCCCGTCAGTTGCCAACGGCAACGACGCGATCGACTTCGCACCTAGCAGCCCGTTGAAAAAGGCGCCTGCCGCGCGTGACGTCTTCGACGAGTGA
>CAZWAX010000335.1:0-6653 GCA_964631985.1 uncultured Polyangiaceae bacterium
GGTCGGGGTGGGGGCGGCGGCGGGGGCCGGGAGGAGGGGCGGCAAAGGGGCCTTCGGGGACGCGATCAGGGCCACCAGGGCGGGGACGGCCGAGGGCATCGTCCCGGGCGGCGGCCTCGCGCTCCTGCGCATGATCCCGGCGGTGGAGCGTGAGGAGGCGACGAGCGACGGCGACGAGCGCACCGGCCTCCGCATCCTGGCACATGCGCTCGAGACCCCGACCCGGCAGATCGCGGAGAACTCCGGCGTCGACGGCGGCGTGGTCGTCGACCGCATGCGGAGCGGCACCGGGAGCTTCGGTTTCGATGCGGGCCGGAATGCGTACGTCGACCTGGTCGAGGCCGGCATCGTCGACCCCACGAAGGTCGTGCGGGTCGCGCTCGAGAACGCCGTGTCGGTCGCGAGCGTGCTGCTGCTCACCGAGGCGACCCTCACCGAGGTGCCGGAACCGCCGAGGGCGGAGCGCCAGATGCCGCTGGAGTGATCGCGGCGCCCGGGTGGCGGGCGCGCGCGGTACCTGATTCGATGCGGCCGACGGAGGGACGACGGCGATGACCACGATGCGCGCGACGGTGTTTCATGGCGTGAACGATCTCCGGGTCGACGAGGTCGAGCGGCCGCGGGCGGGGGTCGGCGAGGCCGTCATCCGCGTGACCCTGACGACGATCTGCGGGACCGATCTCCACATCCTGCGCGGCGAGTATCCGGTGCGGCCCGGGCTCGTGATCGGTCACGAGCCCGTCGGCGTGGTGGCCGAGCTCGGTCCCGGCGTCACGGGCTATGCGGTTGGCGACCGCGTGCTGGTCGGGGCGATCACGCCGTGCGGTCAGTGCCGCGCGTGCCTCTCGGGACAGCTCTCGCAGTGCGGCCACGGCGGCGGCTACGAGGCGATCGGCGGCTGGCGCTTCGGCAACACCATCAATGGGGCGCAGGCCGAGTACCTGCTGGTGCCGCACGCGCAGGCGAACCTCGCCACGATCCCGGACGAGCTGCGCGACGAGCAGGTCGTGCTGCTCGCCGACATCGCCTCGACGGGGTTCAGCGGTGCCGAGTCGGGCGGTGTCCGCATCGGCGACAGCGTCGTCGTCTTCGCGCAGGGTCCGATCGGGCTCTGCGCCACCGCCGGCGCGAAGCTGATGGGGGCGACGCTGATCATCGGCGTCGACGGCGACGACACCCGGCTGGCGATGGCGCGCCGCATGGGGGCTGACGTGGTGCTGGACCACCGTGCCACCGACGTGGTCGCCGAGGTGAAGCGACTCACCGGCGGCGGCGCCGACGTGGCGATCGAGGCCCTGGGCACGCCGGAGACCTTCGCGAACGCGCTCCGCTGCCTGCGCCCCGGCGGCCGGCTCTCGAGCCTTGGGGTGTACGCCGGTAAGCTCGAGATCCCGTACGACGGGTTCGCGGCGGGGCTCGGCGATCATCACGTCGTGACCACGCTCTGTCCGGGCGGGAAGGAGCGGATGCGGCGGTTGCTGGAGGTGGTGCGGAGCGGCCGGGTCGATCTCGAGCCGCTGCTGACGCATCGGTTCGCGCTGGCCGACATCGTGGCGGGCTACGAGCTCTTCGGGGCGCGGCGCGAAGGCGTGCTGAAGGTCGCTGTCCGGCCCTGAATGGAGCGGTTCCGGAACGCACTGATCGGCATCGGGGCGCTCGTCGTACTGACGGTGCTCGGCGCCATCGGCTACATGCAGCTCGAGGGGTTCAGTCTCGGGGAGGCCGTGTTCATGACCGTCGCGGTGCTGTCGACGGTCGGGTTGCAGCCGCGGCCACTCGGGCCCGCGGGCCAGGCGCTGACGGTCGTGCTCGTCGTGCTCGGGCTCGGGGTGGTCCTCTACACGGTGGCATTGGTGACGCAGCAGGTGATCGAGGGCGAATTCCGATCGCTCTTCGGGAGGCGACGCATGGAACGGGTCATCGACGCGATGCAGGGACACGTCATCGTCTGCAGCTTCGGACGCATGGGCCGCATGGTGTGCCGCGAGCTCGCGGCGAAGCCGATGCCGTTCGTGGTGGTCGAGCGTGACGAGACCGAGGTCCGGCGGGCCGAGGACGAGCGCTGCGCGGTCCTGCTGGGCGACGCGACCGAGGAGGACGTCCTGCGGCGGGCCGGGATCATGCGCGCCGCCGCGCTCGTGACGGCCGTGCCGTCGGACGCCGAGAACGTCTTCATCACGCTGACGGCCCGCGCCCTCCGCCCCGACATGACCGTCGTGGCGCGCGCCGAGACCGAATCGGGCGCCGAGCGCCTGCGGCAGGCGGGGGCGAGCCGCGTGGTCTCGGCGTACGCGATCGGCGGCCACCGCATGGCGCAAGCGATCCTCCGTCCGAGCGTGCTCGATTTCGTCGACCTCGCGACCCACCATCGTAGCCTCGAGCTCCAGATCGAGGAGATCCCGGTCGGGCGGGCGGGCAGCCGCCCGCTCGGCGGGTCGGAGGTGCGCGAGCACCTGGACGTGATGGTGATCGCGATCCGCAAGGCGGAGGGCGAGCTCCGCTTCAACCCCGCGCCGACCGAGCTCCTCGCGCAGGGCGACCGGGTGCTCGTCGCCGGCGAGAGTCAGAGCCTGAAGGAGCTCGCCCGGAAGCTCGCCTGACGCGATCTACGATGGGTCGACGACTGGCGCGACGTCGACCAGGATCCCGGTCAGCTGCGCCATGCCCGAGATCGGCTCGATCGCGTCCGGGCCGTCGGCGGCGAGCACGTTGACGTTGGCGCCGGTCGTGGTCCTGGCGACCGTGAGCCCGTCGGCGCCGGCGTGGCCCCAACCGTGGGGCAGCGCGACGCTCCCCGGCATCATGTCGTCGGTGACGCTCGCGGGGAGCTGCACCTCGCCGGTCGCGGAGCGTACGCGCACCATCTGCCCGTCGGTGATGCCGCGGCCGCGCGCGTCGTCAGGGTGGAGGTAGAGATAGTTGGTCGAGCGCTTGCCCTTGATGAACGCGGGGTCGTTGTGGGCCCAGGAGTTGTGGGTGAAGCGCTCGCGGCGGCTGATGAGCTTGAGGCGTCCGGCGCGATTGCGTTCCGCCGCGAAGGTCACCGGTAGGCGCTCGCGGGCGAGCGCGACCAGATCCTCGGGGGCGAGATGCACCTTGCCGTCGGCCGTGACGACGCGCTTCCCGAGGTAGTCGTCGCCCGCGAGCGGCTCGCGCAGCACGCCGTGCGGGTGAGCGCGGAGGTGATCGAGCGATCCCTGACCGCCGGCGCGGGCCAGCCAGCCGAGCAGGCGCTCCGGGAGCGGGGAGAGCCACGCGCCGATGCCCGGCGTTCGGCCGAGGGCCTCCCCGGCGTCGAGCGCGGCCTGCAGCACGCGAGAGCCGTAGAGAGGGGCGTCGCAGACGTGGGCGAGGCGGCCGAGGATCCAGGTCTCGTCGCGACACTCGCCGGGCGCGGGCACCAGCGGGTCGGTGTACTGGAACCACGGGATCGGCGTCAGCCCCGAGAGGCTCAGGAAGGTGAACGGCACGTCGGGCCGCTCGGCGAAGTGCGTGCCCGGGAGCACGTAGTGGGCGTGATTGGCGGTCTCGTTCCGGACGATCTCGACGCTCACCATGAGCTCGAGGGCGTCGAGGGCGCGCTCGAGCTTGGCGCTGTTGGCGCTCGTGATGACCGGGTTCCCCGACAGCACGAAGAGCGCGCGCACCTGGCCCGGACCCGGGGTCAGGATCTCGTCGGCGAGGACGGCCATCGGAAAGGAGTCGAGGAGGCTCGGGGTGTCGCCGATCCGCGAGCGGCGCGTCGTCATCGGCGCCCGCGCCATCAGCTTCGGGTAGTCGATGATGCCTTTCCCCATCAGCGACCCGCCGCGGCGGTCGAGGTTGCCGGTGATCGCGTTGATCACCTCCAGCGCCCAGAAGGCGAGGGTGCCGTTGCTGCCCTGGTTGACGCCGGTCGAGGCGTAGAGCGCGGCGCCGTCGGCGGCGAGATAGGCGGTGACGAGGTCGCGCAGCGTCGCCGCGGCGATCCCGGTGACCTCGGCCTGGCGCTCCGGCGTCCATTCGCGGACGACGTCCGCGAGCGTCTCGAGGCCCGTCATGTGGGCGCGGACGCGGGCGTGGTCGACGGCGTCGCGGGCGAGGATCTCGTGCAGAAACGCGAAGAGGAAGTAGACGTCGGTGTCGGGGCGGATGAAGACGTGCTCGCCGGCGGCCTTCGCCGACTCGATGCGCCGCGGGTTCACGAACACGAGGCGGCCGCCGCGCTCGACGATCGCGCCGAGACGCCCCATCGGGTCGGGCAGCTGGATGAAGCTCATGCGCGACACGGCCGGATTGCCGCCGATCACCATCAGGAACGTCGTCCGGTCGACGTCGGGGAAGGTGAGCGCCATGCCGCCGCCGTACATCCGCTCGCTCACGGCGAACTTGTTGTTGCAGTCGAGCGAGCCGGTGTTGAAGAACTTGCTGGTCCCGAGCCCGCGGACGAAGCCTGCGATCAAGAGCGGCACGATCAGGCTGAAGCTGATCGGGTTCCCGAAGTAGAGCCCGACGCTGTCGTCGCCGTGCTGGGCGCGAAGGGCGCGGACCTTGGCGCCGATCTCGGCGAGGGCCTGGTCCCAGGAGATGCGCTCGTAGCGGCCGTTGACGCGCTTCAATGGGTGGGTCAGCCGGTCGGGCGAGGCCCGGACCTTTTCGAGCGCGAGCCCCTTCACGCAGACGTAGCCCTTGCTGACGACGTGGTCGGGGTCGGGCCGCACGTCGACGATGCGGTCGCCGTCGACGGTGGCGACGAGCCCGCACGCGGCCTCGCAGATGCGGCAGAAGGTGGTGGCCTCGGTTGGCATGTTCGTGGCTGCCAGATCCTACGCTGTGGCTTTGAGCAACAGCTCGTTGATGACCGTCTGGTAGCCGAGCTTACGCTTCTTCGCTTCGCGCTTCGCCCACGCGATCACCTTGGGGTGAAGACGGATGGACACGGGCTGATACTTCTCCGTTCCCTTGGGCGGACGGCCGCGCCGCGTGCGCTTCGTGCCGAGCTTGGTTTCGATGGCCTTGCGCGCCGCCTCCACCTCGGTCGCCGTGATCCGGCGCGCCGATTCAAAAGGGAAGTCTTTTGGCTTCTTCATAGCGAGTCCGTTCCTTTCGATTCGCGCGTCGTGCGCTGATGAGCCGGTAGGCGGCACCGGAGCCACGCAAGGTAAACACGACCACGACGAGTCCAGCGTCGGCTTCTCCGATCAGCCAGCGACGCTCTTCCGTTGATGTCGAGTGTTTTGGATCCGGGGCGACCAACGCGAAGGGATCGTCGAAACTCAGATGGTGCTTGGCGGCGTTCGCGGCGGTTTGCGATCGTCCCATTCGAATCCCATTTACGGTATGTACAGAAAATAGGATGGGACGTCGAGACGCGAGAATGGGCGGGCAGCTCCGTGCGGCGAAGCTTCGTGAGTCGATGATCGACCGATGCGAGCACCGCCGTGATCTGATTCTCCAGGACATGATGGCCACTGCCATTTCTCGACGGCAAGGTAGCGGATGTAGCTGCTGGAATGGTCCAAAGCTTTCGTGACCAACTCCCGCGAGGCTGACCCGAGGAGATTCAGAGCCTGGATCTGAGTCTCGGTTGTCAGTCCATCCCACGCGGCCAATAGCTTGGCCTCTGACAGCGGCGTTCCTGCAATGAGCGGTGCGAGGTAGCTGGGTATCGGTGTAGCTCGATGGTTGCGGCGTCGGGCCATGGTAGCCACTTGAGCCCTTCTAGGTACCCGCCGTGCGCGCGGCCTTGCGGGCGCGGCGTCCGGCGGCGCGGGCGCGGCGGAGGTAGAGGTCCTCGACCTTGGCGCGGGCCCAGGGCGTGCGGCGGAGGAAGGTGAGGCTCGACGCGATGCTGGGATCGACCTGGAAGCACTTGATGTCGACGAGGGTGCCGAGCTCCGGGAAGCCGTAGTGCTCGACCAGCTCGGTGACGATGGTCTGGAGCGTGACGCCGTCGAGGGGTCGTCGGTCCATGCGGCTCAGGCGGCGCGTCCGGCGCGGAGGGCATTCCGGGCGCCGACGATCAGCAGGGCGACGCCGACGAGGATGCCGACGATCGCGACCCAGAAGAGCAGGTTCATGATCGCGTTCGCGGGCGGGCCCGTGAGGGCGAGGCCGCGGACGCCGAACGTCGCGCCGAGGACCGACGCGATCACGTTGCCGTAGGCGGCGGCGACGAGCGACCAGACGAGCCAGGTCTGCTGACTGGTCGACAGCACGAGCGAGCCGCCCGAAACGCCGGCGAGCATCGCGAGCATGCCGTTCAGCAGGCCTTCGAGGTGCGCCATCCGCCAGGCGCGCTCCTCGCCTGCGATCTGACCGGTCAGCACGAACGCGTGGGGAAAGCCGGCGAGGAGGCCGAGCATGACGACGACGGCGCCGTGAAAGACGAGGCGGGTGCGAAGACGAGCGTCCATCGGGAGCGGCCTCCTTGTGGGATCAGGCGAGCAAACGCTCGCGTACGGCCGGGTCGAACGACTCCGCGGGCACGGTCTCGGGGCCGATGAACACGGAGAAGAACCAGTTGAGGAGCGACGGGTCGGCGGCCTGACGCTCGCGGGCGCGGGCACGGCGGGCGGCGGCGGCCGGGCCGAACTCGTTCTCGAGGGTCGAGTCGAGGGCGGCGACGAAGCGGAGCCGGCGCATGCGCTCGCGGCGTTCCTCGACGTACGGCG
>CAZWAX010000336.1:0-6651 GCA_964631985.1 uncultured Polyangiaceae bacterium
GCGGATCAGGTCGGAGAGCGCCCCGCCCCATTCCTTCGCCTGGAGCGGCAAGCCGAACGCCGAAAGGAAGGGCACCGACTCGCAGCTGCCGGTGAGGCCGCGGCGACAGCGCCCGCACGCGCCGCACGAGATCTGGAACGGCACGATCACCCGATCGCCGACCCGGACGGTCGTGACCTCCTCGCCGACCGCCGTCACCTCCCCCACGCACTCGTGCCCGAGGGCGAACGGCCGCGGCGGCGGCAGAAGCCCGGTCACGTACGGCAGGTCGATGTCGCAGCGGCTGACCGCGAGCGGCCGCACCAGCGCCTCGCCCGCTCCCTCGAGCCGGGGTGCGGGTACGTCCTGCCATTCGATCTTCCCTTGTTCGACGAGCGTGAGCTGTTCCATGGCGCCGGACGGTAGGGTCGCCACCGGACCCGTGCAAACGATCTTTTCTCCACAGGCGTTGCGCGGGAGGCAACGCTCACACGGGACGACGGAGTGGGGCATATGCCCCTCCCCTGCGGGTTTTCACGCACCCACTCGTCGGCCGGTCGACGCAGACCCCCATGTTCACCCGCGGCGCGCGACGGCGCGGATGGCATGGCCGCTGCTACCGCATCAGCCCGCTCCGGGCGCCCACTGACAGGAGGAACCATGACGACGAGAGGGAAGGCCATCGCGACCGCGCTCGCGATGACGATGCTGACGACCGCGCCGGTCGCGGCCCAGGTGAACAAGTCCCGCCAGGAGATCCCCGCCTTTCTCACGGGCGAGGCCGCCGCGCTCGCGGCCAAGATGCTCTTCATCTGCGGCGGCGGCAGCGGCGGAACGACGGCCGGCCCGGTCCGCTACACCGTCACGGTGAAGCATGCCGAGCCGTCGACCCCGCTCACGCTCTCGGCCGGCGGCATCCCCGAGGCGACGGTCGTCACGAGCCCGAGCGGCACGGCCCGCTTCACGTTCGGCGCCAACGGCGCCAAGGGCCTTCCGCTCGACTTCGATCCGCGCGACAGCGAGGTCGAGATCAGCGACGACGGCGGCACCGTCCTCAGCAACCGTGAGCCGGACGGCACGACGCCGGCCGGCACCAAGATCGACGAACGGGTGCGGCTGGTCGCGACCGGGGTCGTGCCCGCCGCGAGCGGCGGCGCCCGGCTTCGCGAGCGCAAGGGCGTGCGCGACTTCGACGTCGAGGTCGAGGACCTTCCGGACGGCGCGTACGACCTGTTGGTCGGCGGCGTCCTCCGCGGCGCGATCACCGTGTCGGCCGGACGCGGCACGATCGAGTTCGCGAGCAGCGGCGACGACCCCGACGAGGGGCTGCTCGATTTCGATCCGCTCGGCGCCGTGATCCAGGTTGCCCAAGGCAGCTCGATCGTGTTGACCGGCACCATGCTCGCCGGCGCCACCGGCGTCAGCGTCTGTACGCCGGGCGAGTCCACGACGGCGCTCGACAACCTCGGCGTCGACCCCGACGCGAGCGGCGACACCCGCTTCCGCGTCAAGGCCGACTGCGACCGCGACTTCCAGGTCGAGGCCGAGGACCTGCCGATCGGCGCCTACGACGTCGTCGTGGCCGGGGTGATCCGCGGCACGCTCGCCGTCGCCGACGTCGACGGCAGCATCGAGGGCGAGCTCGAGTTCGACAGCGACGCCGACGAGCCGGGCGAGCTGCCGCTCGACTTCGACCCGGTGGGCCAGACCGTCGAGGTCCGCCAGGGCGCGACGGTCTTCCTCTCGAGCACCGTCGGTGCCCCCGGCCCCGGCGCGTGCGGCGCCGCGTTCGACGAGCCCGATCTCGACTCCACCGGTGTCGACCCGGACGCCGACGGCAAGGCCCGCTTTCGCCAGGAGACCAACTGCGATCGCGACTTCCGCGTTCAGGCGGAGGATCTGGCGCTCGGCGACTACGAGCTCGTGGTCGGCGGCATCGTCCGCGGCACGATCACCGTCGTCGACCTCGGTGGCGACATCGCAGGCGAGGTCGAGTTCGACAATGATCCGGATGCCTCCGGCGAGCTCCTCCTCGACTTCGACCCACGCGGAGCGCTGGTCGAGGTACGCCAGGGCGCGACGGTCTTCCTCACCGTCACGATGCCCGACTAGGACTCTCCCCAGGCGCTATCTGCGGACGGAGGCGGCCGGAGCAACGGCCGTCTCCGTCGCGGCGGCGACGGGAACCGAGGCGCGGGCGCCGCGCCCTTCGGGATGCCGCGGCAGGCTCACCGTGAATTTCGTGCCCGCCCCCGGTGCGCTCGCGACGTCGATCCGGCCGTGGTGGCCGTCGACGATGCGCTTCACCGTCGCGAGCCCGACGCCGGTGCCGCGCGCTTTCCGCGTGTAGAAGAGGCGAAAAATTTGCGGCAGGTGCTCGGCCGGAATGCCGTGTCCGCTGTCGTGCACGGCGACCACGATCTCCTCCGCCATCGCAGCGGTCCGCACGATGAGCGTCCCGCCGCTCGGCATCGCTTCGAGGGCGTTGGTGACGAGTGCCAGCAGTACCTGCTCGATCTGGGCCTCGTCGAGCTCGTGCGGCGGCAGGTCCTCGGCGTACGCGACCTCGACGGTGACGGCGCGGGCGTCGATCTGGCGGCGGAGCACGTGCAGGACCCCGCGGACGATCGCGTTCAGATCACCGGGCATGAAGTTCGGCGCGAACGGACGGGCGAAGTCGAGGAGCTCGCTGATGCGCGACTCGAGCGCGTCGGCCTCGCTCAGGATGTCGACGAAGCTCGGCCGCAGGGGATCGGTGGGCGCCGCGTCGCGCACCGCCAGCTCGGCGGCCGTCTTGATCCCGGCGAGCGGGTTGCGAATGCCGTGCGCCACTGCGGCCGAGAGCTCGCCGATCGCGGCCAGGCGCTCGGCCTCGACGAGCTGGTCACGGGCCTCGCGAAGCTCGCGGTTGGTCTCCGCCAGCACCCGGTACGCGCGCGCGTTTTGCACCGCGACCGCGGCCTGGTTGGCGAGCGTCCTCAGGAGGTCGAGATCCTCGGTGGAATAGAAGCGCCCCGAGCGCTTCTCGCCGAGCCCCAGGAACCCGACCAGCCGCTGCTCGAACGCGAGCGGGACGGCGAGCACCGCGCCGATCGCGACCATGTCGGCGAGGGCCTCGACGCCGACCCGTCCGCCCATGCGTCCGAGCGCGACGTGCACCGGGCGATGCGGATGCGCCGCCAGGTGGCCCGGAAGGCCGCCATCCGCGACCAGGACGGGCCCCGGCGTGCCGACACACCGGAACCCGTCCTCGGCCTCAGTCGCGAGCCAGACCTCCATGCGCTCGACCTGCATCTGCTCGGTGACGATGCGGCGCAGCCGGCCGACGAGCTCGCCGACGTCGAGGATCGAGGCGAGCGCCTGGCTCGCCGCCGTGACGGTGGTCCGGTAGTCGTACGGCGCGCGAAAGTAGAGCCGGTCGATCAAGGCCTGGATGCGGCCCCGGAGCGGGTTGAAGAAGATCACCAAGAGCATCGTCACCAGCACGTGCACTGCCGGCGCGGCGTCGAGATCCGGCAGGACGGCGTAGTCGATGAGCGCGAGGAACACGGAGTAGATCGCCGCGATCAGGGCCGTCACCACGGCGTAGCCGACGGTCTGGCGGATCATGCGATCGACGCCGAAGAGGTCGTGGCGGGCGATCGCGTACGCGATCGCCACCGGGAAGATCGCGAACGTGAGCGTCAGGTAGTTGAGCGGGAAGACCGTGTTCCCGGTGAACGAGACCCCGAGCAGCATGAGGGCCGGCACGAGCGAGCTGCCGACGAGCCCGAACAGAAACACCCGCATCCGTTCGCGCGCCGCCGCCGACGACGGGCGCTGATACGCGACGAGCGCCAATCCGAGCGTGATCAGGAAGGACGCCCCCCACGCGAGGTGGGTCGCGCGATCGAGCGCCAGCAGCACCGCGAACGAGCTCCGAAACGCGAGCACGTGCGCGACGCCGAGCCCGACCGCGAGGGCGTAGAGCGGCGGCAGGAAGGCCCGGAGACGCGCCACGCCGGGCGGCACGCCGGGGAAGTCGATCACCAGCTGCAACGCCGTCACCGGGGCCAGGGTCAACAAGAAGAAGTACAGCGTCTGGAACCAGCTCGGACCGACCAGATCGATCGAGGTCGCGAGGTAGAGCCCGTAGTTGGTGCAGAAGACGAAAAAGGTCCGCGCGCTCCGGCTTTCGGGCTCGAGGAAGAGCACGACGATCCCGAGCGTCAGGAGGACGAGCGCGTTCAGCAGATAGTTCCCGAGCGTGAGCGCGAACGTCCCGACGCCGAGCGTCGTCGCGGCGAGCGAGATCTCGTAGGTCGTGCCTTGCTTCTCGAGCGTGTAGCGGTGCACCGTCCCGACCGGACCCGCGGCGAGCGCGCGCTCGACCGCGTCGCGCCCCGCGACCGGCACCCCGTCGACCGCGACGACGCGCGACTGGTAGAGCAGGCCGGCACGCAGGGCGGCGTCGTCCCGCAGACCGATCGCCGGGACGAGCCCGTTCTCCCAGAGGAAGAACCCGGGATACGGGCGTGAGATCCAGGCGGCGGCGTTGAAGGTGCAAGCGAACGCAATGGCAGCGATGACGGGCAGGAGCAGCAGAAGCGACGGCGAGGGGCGCGGGCGGGCAACCGGTCCCGGGGCGTGGTCCATGCGGGCGGCGATACTCGCAGGTCTCGGGGCCATCTTCCACGTGCTCGTGTTTCCGCCGTTCGAGTGGACGTGGCTCGCCTGGCTCGCGCCGTTGCCGGTACTCGGCATGCTACCGGCTCCGAGTGCCGCGGCGGCGGCCGCGGCGGTCTGGCTCTTCGGGACGCTTTGGGCGCTCGGCGTGGTGGCACCGTGGATGACCCCGGCCCTGCACGCGCTCTTCGGGCTCTCCCCGTTCGCAACCGCCGGGCTCTTGCTCCTGGTGTGCCAGTTGGGCCTGCCGTTTGCGCTCCTCGGGTACGTCCTCCAGACCGGCCGACCGCGCACGCCGCTCGGCCGCGTGCTCTTCGCGCCCGCAGCCTGGGTGAGCATCGAGTACTTGCGGGCCCACGTGCCCTTCGGGACGCCGTGGGCGCTCCTCGGCCTGGCGCTCGCCGAAGCCCCGAGGGTCGCGCAGATCGCCGACGTCGGCGGCGCGTACGCGATCACGTTCACGCTGGTCGCCGTGAGCGCGGCCGCGGCCGAGCTCCTCACGCCCGGCGAGACCCGGCGGCGCCGTCTGCCGGCGCTGGTGGTCGTCGCCGCAATCGTCGCACTGGTGGCGGGCTACGGCGTGCTGCGCGGCGCCGCAGTCCGCCGCGCGATGGCGGCCGCACCGACGGCGCGCGTCGCGCTCGTGCACGCCGAGGTCCCGAACGCCGAGCGTCAGGACCCTGCGCAAGCGCTCGCGGTCCTCGAGCGGTATCTCGCCCTCGAGGGCGCCGCGACGACGGATGCCGATCTCGTCGTCTGGCCGGAGAACGCCGTCCCGCTGCTGCTCGAGGAGAATCCGGCGCTCGTCGCGCGCATCGCGCGTGCGGGCGGTTGGCGGTTGGTCGGGGCGCCGCGCGTCGTCGGCGACGCCGGTGGCACCTCGAGTCTCCGCGCCGCGGCGTTCCTGGTGGGACCGAACGGCATCGCGGGCGTCTACGACAAGCATCGTCTGCTGGCCCTCGCCGAGACGATGCCGGGCTTCGGCGGCGGCGGCCTGCTCACCGCGCGCGGCTTCAGCCCCGGGAGCGGCCGCGCCGTGCTGACGGCGGGCGCTCTCCGGGTGGCCCCCCTCGTCTGCTACGAGTTCATCTTTCCCGAGCTGCCCCGCGCCGCGGTCCGTGACGGCGCCGCGCTCCTCGTGAACCTCAGCAACGACTCGTGGTTCCGGCCGGGCGCCGGCCCACGCCAGCATCTGCTCTTCGGCCGCCTGCGCGCGGTCGAGCTCCGCCGCACCATGGTGCGGGCCGCGAACCGCGGTCCGACGACCGTCATCCAGGCCGACGGCACGACCACGCTGGAGACCGACGGCACGACCCCGGGCGTCGAGCGCGTGACGGTACCGCTGCTCGCCGAGCGCACCGTCTACGCGCGCGTCGGCGACCTCTTCGCCTGGATCTGCATCGTCGCGGTCGTGCTCGCGCTCGCGAGCAAGGGGCGCCGGCATCGTCGCCACGATCCTTCCGCCGCCGACGCTATCTGACGTCGATCGCGCCCTTGCGGTTGTCGCTGACGTCGTTGGTGCCGGGGGCATCCTGCGTGCCCGCGGCCGCGTCGTAGTCGGCCGTCGTGCGGTCGATGCGGAGACCGTACCCGTGGTTGCGGGTGAGGTCGTTGCCGTCGACGAGCGCGCCGTCGCTCTGGTTCAGGCTGAGGCCGTCGCCGTCGTTCCCGGCGGCGCGATTGCCGGCGACGGTGCCGCCGGCCGAGTCTTCCAGGCTGATGCCCTCGCCGTAGTTGCCGCCGATCGCGTTGTCGACGATCAGCGGCGCGCTCGCCTCGACGACCAGGATCCCTTCGAGCCCGTTCAGGGTGGCGACGTTGCCGTCGATGACGACGCCGGGCGCGGTCGCGACCGACGCGAACCCGGGGCCCGCGTTGTCGATCGCCGTGTTGGCGGCGACGGTTCCCGCCGCGGTCAGGCGGAACCCGGCGCCCCCGTTCTCGCGCGCGACGCATGCCGTCGCCACCACGCCGCTCGTCGCGAGCGCGATGCCGTCGCCGACGTTG
>CAZWAX010000337.1:0-6623 GCA_964631985.1 uncultured Polyangiaceae bacterium
CGCGTCGCCCGCCGGCTCCGACGCGGCGGCCGCGCGGCCGCCGACCACGACCACGAGCGCGATCGCAAGCGCGAGCGCCAGGGCTGGGCGTCGGGCAGATCGGGTGCGGATCTGACGGGAGCACGCGCCGCGATTCACCGGCAGCGGTCTAGGCCGCACGGCGCCGGCCGTCAACGACGATGGGCGTCGGCCCGACCGTTCGTTCGGGCGCTCGCGAGCGATCGTGCGGTGACGCGAGCCGCGCCCGCGGCGAACGTATGGCAACGGCGCTCGCGCTCGATCGCGAGCGCTGGTACGGCGCTCGCTCTTGAAGCGCATGCGTCCCCCCACGTGGCATGTCCTGGTGCTCCTCGGTGTCCTCGGCATCGCCATCGTCGCGGGCGGTTGCAGCGACGACGGCGGGGGCGACGCTCCGCCGACCGCCCGCCTGGAGGTCGTGGTCGATTTCAACATCGGCGACGGGAGGCCCGCGCTCGAGGCTCCGAGCGTCGCGCGTCGGCTCGCGCTCGAACCGACGGGCGACCTGCTGCTCGCCGACGGCTATGCGGTCCGCCGGGTCGATCGGCGGACCGGCACGATCGCCACCGTCCCCGGGACGGTGATCACGACCTGCGCCGACGGCTCCTCCGCCGAAGGCATGTGCGCCACCGGCATCGCCGCGGTCGTGGCCGATGGCGCCGGACGGATCTACTTCGCGCTCGCCGACAATCGCATCATGCGGGTCGGGCGCGAGGGCGGGGATCCCGAGCACGTCGCCGGCCAGCCGCCGGAGCGGTGCCCGGACCACCTGCCGGCCGCCGGACCGGCGCGCGAGGTGTGCTTCGCCGGCATCACCGATCTCGCGTTCGATCCGGACGGACGCCTGGTCATCGCCGACGGGAGCGGCAGTCACATCCTGCGCCTGGATCCGGCCTCGGCGACCGTCACCGTCGTCGCGGGCACCGGACGAAGCGGTGGCCACACCCACTGTCCCGACGACGTTCCCGCCACCGGAACCTGCATCGGGGCGCCGGTCGGCATCACCGTCGATCCTGCGGGCGGCATCGTGATCGCGAGCCTGGAGCACCCCGTCCGGCGCGTCGATCCCGACACCGGCCTGATCAGTCGCGTCGCGCTTCGGCCGACGCCGTGTCTCGACGGCGAGGAGCGCGGCGACGGCGGACCGGCGCTCGATGCCTGCCATCGCGCGACGGCGGACGTCGCGGTCGACGGCGACGGCGCCCTCTACCTCGCCGATACGTTCGACTACCGGTACTCCACCGCCGCATCCGACTATCGCATCCGCCGGGTCGACCCGTCCGGCGTCATCACGACGTTCGACACCTCCGCGGCGGACGCCGGCCCCGTGGAATCCCTTGCGGTCGACGACGACGGCCGCCTCTTTGCGCTCGGCTATGTCGGGAGCTACGCGCGGCACGTGCGCCGCTACGGGTCCGGACCCGGATCGGGCACGGTGATCGCGGGCAACGGTACGCCGTCGGTCTGCGGCGACGGTGGGCCGGCGCGCGATGCCTGTATCGGGTTTCCGAACGATGTGGCGCTCGGGCCGGATGGCTCCATCTACGTCTCCGACGTCGCGTCTTTCCGGGTGCGCCGGATCGTCGACGGAACCATCACGACCATCGCCGGGAACGGGACGCTCCCGCGTCTTCCCGCGGAGCGCTGTGCGGAGGACGTGCCGGCGACCGAGACCTGCATCGCGGGACCCGAGAGCCTCGCTGTCGACCGCGCCGGCACCCTGTACTTCGTGGAGCACATTCCGGGGCCGCCCGAAGGCAACGATCGCTCGCGCATCCGCCGCGTCGACGCGCGCGGCGTCGTGCGCACGGTCGTGGGCGATTGCTCCGTCGAAGCGGACGCGACGAGCGTACCCGCCGTGGACGCGTGTCTCGGGGTCACGGACGTCGCAATCGCGAACGACGGGACGCTCCACGTTGCCGAGTTCTCCCGCGTTCTCCGGCTCGACGCCGCATCCGGGCGCCTCGTACCGGTCGTGACCTCGTCCGCCGATTGCGATCCTTTCGGAGGCGAGCTGCGCCCGGAGTGCTTCCACGTCGAGGAGATCACGCTCGACCGCGCCGGGAATCTGTACATCACCGACGGGACCCGCGTGCGACGCGTCGCCGCGGGAACCACCGTGCCCGAGATCGTCGCGGGGAACGGCACGCGCGACCAGTGCGGCGACGGCGGCCCGGCGACCGAGGCGTGTCTCTTCGCCGTCCGCATCGTCGCGGACGGTGCCAGCAATCTCTTCGTGGCGTCTGCCGGCAGCGTGCGACGCATCGACGCCGCGACCGGGATCATCACCACGGTCGCCGGGAAGAGCGAGGGCCTCTGCCTCGGCAACGACGGCACCAACGTCCCGCCGGACCTCGGCTGCGCGACCGTGCATGCGATCGACGACGCGGGCCGGCTCGTCTACCCCGAAGTCCGGCAGTACTTCGTCGGTCGCGTCGTGCGGCTCGACGTCCCCGTCGGACGGCCCGTGCCTTGATCGTCTTGTCAGTCGCGGACGGCGACGCTAGACGATGCGGCCATGCAGATACGTGCCGCCGTCGCCCACCAAGCCGGAGCGCAGCTGGCCATCGAGAGCGCCGAGCTCGCGGGGCCGCGCGCGGGAGAGGTGCTGGTCGAGATCAAGGCGACCGGCGTGTGCCACACCGACGCCTACACGCTCTCGGGCGCCGACCCGGAAGGACTCTTTCCGACCATCCTCGGGCACGAAGGCGCGGGCGTCGTCGTCGAGGTCGGCGCCGGCGTCACGACGCTCGCGCCCGGCGACCACGTGATCCCGCTCTACACGCCCGAATGTCGGGAGTGCGAGTATTGCCGGAGCCAGAAGACCAATCTCTGCCAGGCGATCCGGACGACGCAGGGGCAGGGCCTCATGCCCGACGGCACGAGCCGCTTCTCGCAGGGCTCGACGGTGATTCGCCACTACATGGGCACGTCGACCTTCGCGAGCCACACGGTCGTGCCCGAGATCGCGCTCGCCAAGGTCCGGCCCGACGCACCCTTCGACAAGGTCTGTTACATCGGCTGCGGCGTGACGACCGGCATCGGCGCCGTCATCAATACGGCGAAGGTCGAGCCCGGAGCACGCGTCGTGGTTTTCGGCCTCGGGGGAATAGGCCTGAACGTCGTGCAGGGTGCGCGCCTCGTCGGGGCCGATCAGATCGTCGGCGTCGACACCAATCCGCGGCGCCGCGCGCTCGCCGAGAAATTCGGCATGACCCACTTCGTGAACCCGAAGGAGGTCGAAGGCGACCTCGTGCCGTACCTCGTCGACCTCACCAAGGGCGGCGCCGACTACAGCTTCGAGTGCATCGGCAACGTCCAGGTGATGCGCCAGGCCCTCGAGTGCTGTCACAAGGGCTGGGGCGTGAGCGTCATCATCGGCGTCGCCGGCGCGGGGCAGGAGATCAGCACGCGGCCCTTTCAGCTGGTGACCGGACGAGTGTGGAAAGGGACCGCGTTCGGCGGCGCCCGCGGCCGCACCGACGTGCCCCGCATCGTCGATTGGTACATGGACGGCAAGATCGACATCGACTCGCTGATCACGCACACGATGCCGCTCGCCGACATCAACCGCGCGTTCGATCTCATGCACGCGGGCGAGTCGATCCGCAGCGTCGTGACGTTCTGATCGGCGCGCCGTGATGCCGACGCACGCCGAGAAGGTGGAGACGTTCCGGGCGCTGCACGCGCGGCCCGGGGCTTTCGTGCTGCCGAATCCCTGGGACGTCGGCACCGCGGTGCTGCTCGCGAAGCTCGGCTTCGAGGCGCTCGCGACGACCAGCGCCGGCTACGCCTTCTCCATCGGCAAGCGCGACAACGCGGTCGGACGCGAGGCGATACTGGCGCACCTGGCGGTGATCGTCGCGGCGACCGAGCTGCCGGTGAACGCCGATCTCGAGAACGGCTTCGGCGACGACCCGGCGACGGTCGCCGCGACCATGCGGCTCGCCGGCGCGACCGGCATTGCCGGCGGCTCGATCGAGGACGCGACGGGCCGCCCCGACGCGCCGATCTACCCGCTCGACCTCTCCGTCGAGCGGGTGCGGGCGGCGGTTGCGGCGGTGCGGACGCTGCCGGTGCCGTTCGTGCTCACCGCGCGGGCCGAGAACTTCATCGTGGGGCGTCCAGATCTCCACGACACGATCGCCCGTCTGCAAGCCTACCAGGATGCCGGGGCCGACGTATTGTACGCGCCGGGCCTCGCGACCGCCGCCGACATCGCTACGGTCGTCCGTTCGGTCGATCGGCCGATCAACGTGCTGGCGGGTCGGCTCGAGCCCGGCCTCGACGTGGCCGGGCTCGCCGCGCTCGGCGTGAAGCGCGTGAGTGTCGGGAGCGTGCTCTCGCGAGTCGCGTTCGGGGCGTTCCTCGCGGCCGCGCGCGAGCTTCGTGACCGCGGGACGTGCGATCTCGCGGTCGGCGCGATCGGTTACGCGGAGCTGAACGCGCTCTTCGATTGAGCACACTTGCATAACCCGGGCGGGCGTGGCGTTAGGACCGGATGGCGACGCTGCGCTTCTACTTCGACTACATCTCGACCAACGCGTATCTCGCGTGGCTGCAGATGCCGACGCTCGGACGGCGCTACGGCCTCTTGGTCGAGCCGGTGCCGGTGCTGTTCGCGGGGTTGCTCGAGGCCCACGGCACGTCGGGGCCCGCCGAGACGCCGGCGAAGGCCGTCTGGATGTTCAAGAACAACCTCCGCAAGGCGGCGCTCCTCGGCGTGCCGCTCAACGCGCCGGCGTTTCATCCCTTCAACCCGCTGCTGGCGCTCCGCGCGACGACCGCCGCGCGCGACGCCGACGAGTGCGATGCGCTCGTCACCCGTCTCTTCGAGGCCGTGTGGGTGCGGGGCGAGCACGTGAGCGAGCCCGAGGTCGTGGAACGGGCGGCCCGCGAGGTCGGGCTCGACGGAGCGGCGCTCGTCGCGGCGGCGTCGACCGACGAGGTGAAGGCCGAGCTCCGCCGCCAGACCGACGACGCGATCGCGCGGGGGGTCTTCGGGGTGCCGGCGATGGAAGCGAACGGGGAGATCTTCTGGGGCTACGACGATCTGCCCTATCTCGAGCTCTTCCTCGCCGGCGACGATCCGCTCGCCAGCACCGTGTGGGGGAAGGCCGACGTGCAGGCGCCTCGACCGTCGGCGATGCGCCGCCAGCACCGCGCCCGCATCGAGCAGAAGTAGAGTCGCGTCCTTTTCCGCATGAAGCAGATCGTTCTCGTCAAGCAGGTGCCCGCGGTCTCGCAGCTGGCGTTCGACGCGGAGACGCGCACGCTCAAGCGCGAGGGCGTCCGGCTCGAGGTGAGCTCGTTCGACGTGCGCGCGGTGCTGCGCGCGATCGAGCTCCGGACCGAGCACGGCGGCGAGGTCGTGGTCGTGACGATGGGGCCCCCCGCCGCGCGCGAGGCGCTCGTCCATTGTCTGGCGCTCGGCGCCGACCGCGGCATCCATCTCACCGACCGGGCGTTCGCCGGCGCCGACACGCTGGCGACGGCACGCGCGCTCGCGGCGGCGCTCCGCCGTGAGCCGTTCGACCTCGTGCTCTGCGGGCGCGCGAGCGTCGACGCCGAGACGGCGCAAGTCGGACCGGAGGTCGCCGAGCTGCTCGACCTGCCGCAGGTCTGTTGCGCGCGGACCCTGACGCTCGACCCGGCGGCGGGGACGTTCACGGCCGAGCGCGAAACCGACGAGGGCGCGGAGACGGTGACGGGTCCGCTCCCGGCACTGGTCAGCGCGGGGGAGGATCTCGCGCCCGAACGGTTCCCGCGCCGAGCCGACAAGGAAGCGGCGAAGACGAAGCCGATCGTCGAGCTGACGGCGGCCGACCTCGGCGTCGATCCGACGACGCTCGGGGCCGCGGGATCGCCGACGTGGGTGGAAGGGCTCGAGACCGTGTCGGTCGCGCGGCCGGGCCGCATCATCGAAGGTGACCTCGATGCGGCGATCACGATCCTGATTGCGGAGCTGCAGTCGCGTGGATTGTTCGCGCCGAGCGGGGTCGAGGCGCCGGCAACCGTCGCGGCGGTGGCGCCGTCGTCGCCGGCCGCGCCCGGTGGGACGAACGGCGAGATCTGGGTCGTGGCCGAGCTCTTCGACGGCGCCGTCCGCCGCGTCACCTTCGAGCTGCTCGCCAAGGCGCGGCGGCTGGCCGAGAGTCGCGGTGGCACGGTCGGCGCGGTCGTGATCGGCCACGACGTCGGTCGGCACGTCGACGCGCTCGCGAGCCATGGCGCCGACCGCGTGCTCGTCGCCGACGATGCGCGTCTCGCGACCTACGCGACCGATCCCTACGCGGCGGTGCTGACCGCGGCGATCACGGCGGGACGACCGTCCGCGGTGCTCCTGCCGTCGACCTACGTCGGCCGCGATCTCGCGCCCCGGGTGGCGGGGCGCCTCGGCCTCGGGCTCACCGGCGACTGCATCGACCTTTCGATCGACGCGTCCGGCCGGCTCGTGCAGTGGAAGCCGGCGTTCGGCGGCAACGTCGTGGTGCCGATCCTCTCGCGCACACGTCCCGAGATGGCGACCGTGCGGCCAGGCGTGTTGCCGGTCGGCGCGCCGCGCGTGGGGGCGGTGGCACGCGTTGAGTCGCTGTCGCTCACGG
>CAZWAX010000338.1:0-6620 GCA_964631985.1 uncultured Polyangiaceae bacterium
CGCTGGCGCTCGCGCCAGAGCACGCCATCCGTGGCCGTGCTCGCCCGCCGCAATGTCACATACCATGACGGTATGCTCCGCTTGCGACGAGCTGCGCGCGGCCACGGATGGCGTGCTCTGACGCGTTTTCCCTCGCGAAACTTCTGTCACATCGAGGCTAGAAAGCCGCGCAGGACAGCGGCAGCGCGCTTGGATGCGCGACGAACGCCGTCGTGCACACGGTCTCGAACGTCGCCACGCACTCGACGCAGGCGGCGACGTCCGCGAGCGTCCCGATCGTGAGGCTGCCGCACGCCGCGCCGCCCGGGACGATGCGGGACGGGCAGGTCGTGAGACCGAGGACCGCGGGAGTCGCGTCGCCGGTACCGTCGCAGAGCTTGTCCTTGCCCCCGCAGGCCTTGCAGAGCGTTCGTCGGAGCTTGGTGTTCTTGGCGGCGATCTTGGCCGTGGTCTTGGCGTCGGGGCAGGGCGCGACGATCTTGCCGCGCGCGACGCCGTCCTCGCAGCGCGCGAGCAGCGCCGCGACGGTTCGCGCATGCCCGACCACGGCCTTGCCGAGCCCGAGCTGGCACTTGAGGGTCACGGTGTCGGGGGGCGCCGCATGGACGAGCCCGAGCAGCTCGCTCCCCGCGCGCCGAGCCGCGCAATCGACGCACGTCGAGACATCGCCGATCGAGGCGATCGGGCTCGTGCAGCCGCCGGTGTAGCCGGGACAGGTCGTGCCGAATCCGGTATCGGCGGCAGAGAGTGCGCCGCACGCCTTGGTGATCGCTTTGGTGCGCTTGACGTCGGCGGCGGTGATTTTGGCGGTGGTCTTCGCGTCCGGGCAGGGGCCGGCGAGCTTGCCTTTCAGCCGCTGGCTCTCGCAGGCGCTCAGCGCCTGGGCGTGGGCCGCGGCGAACTTGGTGCCCGCCTTGATGATGGCGCGCCGGCAGGTGAGCTGCGCTTTGCCGGGCGGCGTCGCGGTCGGCGTCGGGCTCGGGGCGAGGCTCGCGCAAACCCCGGCGTTGTTGCAGGGGCTCGCGGCGACCAGCGCGAAGTCCATGTCGTTGCTCCCGGCCGCGCCGGTGTTCTTGGTGCGGGTCAGCGACTTCTTGCCGTCACCGGGCAGGAGGCTCGTCGGGGTGCCGGAGGCTGGCCGCGTGATGTGGGGATAGCCGCCGTAGGCGACACAGTCGACGTAGTTCTCGGGCTTCCCGAGGTCCCACGACCCGGGGTCCGGCGCGCTCGCGCCGGGGGCGCCCCAACACACCATGCCGCTCGGGGCGACGACCCCGGGGGGGATCAGGAAGTCGGGGGTCACGCCCGTCGCGGTCTGGAATGCCGCGGTCGCATACAGCACGTTCGCGCTGCTGGTGCCGTTGGACACCCCCGTCGGCGTCAGCAGCAGGACCGCGGCCACGCCGTCCTTGTCGAATACGGTGAGCCGGGTGTTGGCGAGCTCGGTCTGCCCGCCGGCATCGAGGCGGATCTCGACGAACTGGATGTTCGGGTCGTTGAGGAAGCCGGCGCCGACCTCGCTGATGCTCATGAAATGGAAGCTGGCGTGTGCCGACGTCGCAGACCCGCAGACGAGCGCGAGAAGGAGGAGGCGGTGGACGACGCCCGATCGGATACCGCGAAGCATCCGACCCAGGGTCGATGTCTCGGCGCTCGCTGTCAAGCCGGTTAAGATGTCGCGACGCCCTCCGCGCGCGCCGCGCGCGGCCGAGCGTGAGCGAGCCGGGGGATGTACGAAGCGCGGCTGAGCCGCGCTTCGTGAAGGGGGAGAGATCCCCCTTCTCAATCAAATGCAGTGCGACTTTCGCAGTCGGCGACGAAGGGGAGCCCCGCCGCCGCGCGCAGGATCTGCACGCCGTCCGAGACGCTGACCCGGCCGCTGCCGTCGACGTCGCAGCGGGGGACCGTGCAGACCGAGTCGAGCCCGGCCGCCGCGCGCAGGATCTGCACGGCATCGCTCAGGCTCGCCGTGCCGTTGCCGTCGGCGTCGCCGCAGACGTCGCCGCCGGAGGTGGCAAAGCGGCAGGTATCGTCGCACTCGTCACCGCCGTCGCATTCCTCGACGGGGGCGTCGACGATGCCGTCGCCGCAGGGCGAGAAGATCACGACCTCGCCGCCGCCGTTGGTCGGCGCCCCGACTGCGACGCTGCGACCGAGCCCGACGACGGCCCGTCCGAACCCCGGCCCCGCGCCGTCGGCCGGCAGGGACGCGAACAGGTTGCCGTTGGCGTCGTAGAGGTGGACGGCACCCACGTCGCCGCCAGACGGCGCGCCGACCGCCAGCAGGCCGCCGGCATAGGCGAGCGCCGTCCCGAACGATGCGCCGCCGAGCCCGGGCGGCGGGTCGATGGTCCCCAGCACGATGCCGAAGCCGAGGTCGAAGAAATTCACCTGTGGGATCTCGGTCACCGCGAGGGTCGCGCCGTTCACGGCCATCGCCGAGCCGAAGCGACGGGTGTCGCCGTGGCGCGTGCCGACGAAGCCGACCTTGTTCCCGGTGCGCGCGTCGAAGAGGTGTACGCCGACCGGCTGCGTCGCCGCGAGGGCGATGGTGGTCCGGCCGATCAGCGCCATCGACAGCACGCCGCGGCGATTCGGGTCGGGCATGGTGAGCGTGCGGACCAGGTTGCCGCTCACGGGATCGTAGAGCCCGGCACCGCCCTCGGCGCCGATCAGCACCTGCTCGCCGACGCCCATCGCGAGCGCGCCGAGGCAGCAGAACGTCTGCACGGTACCGCCGGTCTCGCCGTTGAAGACGGTGACCGACCCGCCGAGGCCGTCCGTCTCCTCGCCGGGGGCGATACCGACGAGCGGGTTCGTTCCGACGGCGCCCACCGCGAACCGCCACCAACGGTCGGTCCCGACCTCGACGGTGAGGTCGTGGATCAACGCCCCGGTCGCGGCGTCGAAGACGTAGGCGTGGGCATCCATGGTGCCGTTCCCGTCGAGATTGGGGGCGCCGACGAGCAGCCGCGTGCCGACGGCGGCGAGCGACCAGCCGAAGTGGCCGCCGTTCTCGGCAACCGACAACCGGCGGACCGGCTTGAAGACCGGGGCATCCCCCGCGAAGGCCGGCGGCCGGGCCGCCGCGCAGGAGACGAACAGGAAGAACAGGAGAGCCGCGACGAGCGCGGCAGTCGGACGCCGGCGCTCGTCGCGGAAGGGAAACGTGGGAAAGGCGCTCAGTGCTTCAGCTTCGCGACCGCGTCCTTCATTTCGGGCACGGCCTTGAAGAGATCGGCGACGAGACCGTAGTCGGCCACCTGGAAGATCGGTGCTTCCTCGTCCTTGTTGATGGCGACGATCACCTTGGAGTCCTTCATGCCGGCGAGGTGCTGGATGGCGCCGGAGAGCCCGACTGCGACGTAGAGCTCGGGGGCGACCACCTTGCCGGTCTGGCCGACCTGAAGGTCGTTCGGCACGAAGCCCGCGTCGACTGCGGCGCGGCTCGCGCCCATGGCGGCGCCCATCTCGTCGACGAGCGGCTCGAGCACGATCTTGAAGTTCTCGCCGTTCTTGAGGCCGCGCCCGCCCGAGACGACGATGCGGGCCTCCGTCAGCACGGGACGATCGGACTTGATCTCCTCGAGCGAGACAAACTTGGTCTTGAGCGCGCCCTCGTCGAGGGTGGCGGCGACCTTCTCGACGCTGCCGCTGCCTTCCTTGGCGGCCGCGTCGTACGCGGTCGCGCGGACGGAGATGACGCGCGGCGAGCCTTCGAGCTTGACGGTCGCGAAGACGTTGCCGGCGTACATCGGCCGCGTGATGGTGCCGTCGGCGTTGATGCCGGAGATGTCGGCGGCGAGCGGCGCGCCGAGTCGGGCGGCGAGACGCGGCGTCAGGTCTTTGCCGATCGTGGTGGCGGTGGCGAGCACCGTCTCGATGCCCTTCGCCTTCACGAGATCGGCCAGCGCCGCCGCGTACGCGTCGGCGACGTAGTGCTCGAGCCGCGCGTGCTCGAGCTGGAACACCGTCTTCATGCCGTAGGAGGCCGCTTCCGCCGCGAGCCCGTCGAGGCCGGACGCCCCGGCGACCACCGCATGGCAGCTGCCGCCGAACTTCGCCGCGGCGTCCTTGCCCGCCGCGAACCCGACCAGCGTCGTCTTCGGAAACTTCCCGTGTACGTGTTCGGCAAATACGAGTACGTCGCCCATGATATCTCCTAGATAACCTTTGCTTCGGTGTGCAGCAGGTTGACGAGCTCTTCGACGGACGCGACCTTTTTGCCGGCCTGCCGCTTCGGCGGCGGGTCCATCTTCACGAGCTTCACCTTGGGAGCGACGTCGACGCCGAGGCTACCGACCTCGATCTCCTTCAGCTCCTTCTTCCGCGCCTTCATGATGCCGGGCAGGGACGCGTAGCGCGGCTCGTTCAGGCGCAGATCGGCGGTGACGATGCCAGGGAGCGGAAAGCTCAGCACCTCGAGGCCGCCGTCGACCTCGCGCGTGACCGTCGCCGTCTTCTGGTCGCCCGAGAGCTCGAGCTTGGAGGCGAAGGTCGCCTGCGGCCAGCCGAGCAGCGCGGCGAGCATCTGACCGACGGCGTTCGAGTCGTCGTCGATCGACTGCTTGCCCATGACCACGAGGTCGGGCTTCTCGGTGTCGATGATCTTCTGGAGCACACGCGCGACCGCGAGCGGCTCGAGGTTGTCGTCGGAGACGACGAGGATGGCACGGTCGGCGCCCATCGCGAGGCCGGTGCGCAGCTGCTCCTGTACGACCTTCGAGCCGACGCTCACGAGGACGACCTCGGAGCCGGCGACCTTCTCCTTGATACGAAGCGACTCCTCGACGGCGATCTCATCGAAGGGGTTCACCACCCACTTGATGTTGTCGGTGACGATGCCCGACCCATCGGGCTTCACCTTGATGCTGGTCTCGGGATCGGGGACGCGCTTGACGGTGGCGAGAATCTTCACGGCGTGGGCCTCCTTCGGCTTCGAAAAAACGCGCCACCTAACACGGTAGAAAAAAATCGGTCAAGCGGCTCGGGCAAACGGCGTTAGCGAAAACGGCGACGGAAAAACCTCAGGGATGGTGGCCGAGACGACCGGAGAGATCCTGCCCGGCTTTCACGACCAGCGGCGCGAGTTCCTTCTGCATGCGCTCGGCGGTGAGACGGTAGGCGGGGCCGCTGATGGCGAGGGCGCCGACCACGTGACCCGTATAGTCTTTGATGGGGACCGCGACGGCGCGCACGTCCTCGATGTGCTCGCCCGCATCGACGGCAAAGCCGCTTTCGACCGCGGCCTTCAGCTGTTGGAACAACGAGGCGCGCTCGGTGACGGTCTTGGGAGTGAGGCGCTTGAGGCTTTCGGGCAGGCGCGCCTTCTGTTCCTCCTCGGTCGCGAACGCGAGTTGGATCTTCCCGACGGCGGTCGCGTGCAGCGGGAGCGTCTCGCCGATGGTGGAGATCACACGCACTGCCTGGTCGGCCTCGACGACTTCGAGCGGCACCATCCCGCCGGTGCGGGCGACCGCGACGTAGGCGCTCTCCCGCACCTGTTTGACCAGCGATTCCATCACCGGGCGGGCCTGTCGCAGGAGGCCCATGCGGCTCACGTACGCCTGTCCGAGATGCAGGCTCCGGAGGCCGAGCCGGTAGTTCTCGGTCGCCTTGTTCTGCTCGATGTAGCCCCGCGACTCGAGCGTCGCGAGCAAACGAAAGATGTTGTTCTTGTGCAGCTTCAGGCGCTTCGAAAGCTCGGTCACGCCGAGCTCGTCGGCGTCGCCGAAAAACTGCTCGAGCACGTCGAGCGCGTGCGAGACGGAGCGGATGATGTAGTTCGATTTTTCGCGCCGGACCATCGGATGTGGACTTTGGAAAAGCGTTTTAGCGCTATTGGGTTCGATCCCCCTTGTCAATGTAAGGTGCCGGCCCGGTGCCGGGCCCTCGACGGTCGGGGCAAATGGGCCCTGCAGTGCCTGGTTTTACTGGCGTTTCATCGAAGCTCGCGAGGTGACTCCGAGCCCGCTCGCGACGTGCACGAAACATGTTTTCAGACCTGCGCGCTTTTCACGCGACGGCGCCACGCTCCGCCGTCGTTTCGAGGCGCCGACGCAGCGGACGAGGTCCGACCCGATGCGGCGCCGGCACCTCGGCAGGCCCGAGCGTGCGTTGCACGCACTCGAGCCACCCGAGCTGCGCTTCGTAGCTCAGCCGCGCCGCTTCGGCGACGAGCCAGCGCACCCGTCCGCCGTGCGACATCGGTTCCCGCGCGACGAGCGCGCGCAGGGTCTCGGCCGCCTCGCGATAGCGCCGCGTCTCCTGCGCGAAGGTGCGGAGCATCCGCCCGAGGTGCTCCGGCTCGCTGAAGGCGAGCTTCACGAAGAGCGGATCGCGGACCGGACGCAGGCGCCCGATCGGCGTCGCCATCCACTCGGCGAGCGCGTGCCGCCCGCGCGGCCGGATCGAGAAGGACGCCCGCGCGCCGTTCTCGGGCTCGTCCGTGCCGGTGTCGACGAGCGACGCGAGCGCGCGCGGATTCCGGCGCGCGACCATGCCTTCGCGCCGCAGGCGTTCGAGCGTCGAGTAGACCTGTCCCGAGTTGAGTTGCCAGAACTCGCCGAGGACGCGCTCGAAGCGCAGCTTCAGCTCGTAGCCCGTGAGATCGCGCTCCG
>CAZWAX010000339.1:0-6614 GCA_964631985.1 uncultured Polyangiaceae bacterium
CAATTTAGATGGATTATCTACCCCTGTCACCATTAATGGTGTATTGAATACACAGGGAGGATCGGGAGGTGTATTAACATTAGGTGGTGGCGCACAATTAAATCAAGCGCCTGTGTTAGGAGCAGGGAACATTACCTTAGATGGTACAAGTCATAGTCAATTCTTTGGTAACTTAACATTTTCGACACCTACAACGATTGCAATCGCCAATTCCCATGACTACGCCAGTTGAACAACCTTCGCCGGATGATTCCTTCGACCCACAGGAAGTCGGGGCCGGCATCGATTACACCGATCCCAATTCGGCATTGGCATGGCTCTATCTTCGAACTAGCCACATCCTCTTCGCTGGGATGCTCGTTTTCGTCTTCCTTTTCTACGGTGTCTTCACACCCCTAGGCCATACGGACATCTGGGGCCATCTCAAGTACGGCGAATGGATCGTGAACCAACGCGCCTTGCCGGAGAAGGAATTGTTCTCGGCGTTCTCCGATCAAGAACAGCCCTACTGGAATTTTCAGTGGCTCTCGCAAACCCTCTTTTACCTCGCGTACCACGCAGGTGAATTGCTCGTCAAGGGAGACGAACTGCGCCAAGCCGCGGGCGGCGTCGAAATGCGCCCATTGACCTGGGCGAGCCTCCCGGAACGGGGGGCGGTCGTAGGTCCGGGCTGCGTGGGCATCGGTCGCGGGTCGATCACCGGAAGAGCGGATCTTCGAGACGCGGAGGACATCTGCCATCAGCAGAGACGCGGGGGTGAAGCGACCAGCGGCCAGCCAATCCCGCGCGTTCAGAACTTTCTCGAGTTGGTCGAGGCGGTTCCCCATCCAGCCAGCAAGACCGTTGTCCTGCGCGCCGGATACTTCGAGGAACCACCAGGGAACGGTCACCATCTCGATCGTGTTGAGCGCGGCGATCATCCATTGAACGGTGTCCGCTTCTCCGACCGGATCGCGCGGCATCAGTGTTTCGCTCTTCCGAGCCAAATGCAGCAGCCCGGCGCCGCTCTCGAATATTTCCAGCTCGCCATCACTCAGGAACGGAACCTGGCCGAAGGGCTGGCGCGACAGGTGATTGGTCTCCCGTCCGTCGAAAGGAACCGTTCGTACTGAGTAGGCGAGTCCAGCTTCCTCGCACGCCCACCTGAGCCTCAGATCGCGTACGAAACCACGGGGACCTGCGGGCACCCAATCGTAAGTCCAGATGACCAGATCGCTCATACGGTCTGGCCTTTATTCGAAACCCTCAGAAATCGGTAGGAACGAGTCGCTGGCCGATGGCGAAGGTGCCGAGCGATTGGCTCGCCATGCCGAAGAAGTTGTCGGAGTTGGTCAGCCCGGGCAGCGGATAGGAGATGTCGAGGCGCCCGCCGCTCGTGAACTGGACGTCTCCGGCCAGGCCTTGCAACGTCTCGAACCGCACGCCGCTGACCGTCAGGGTCGTGACGAGCAGCGGGGCGCCGCCGGACGAGCTGAAGAACGTCGCGGTGGTGTCGACGGGGTCGGGGATGATGTTGAAGCGCGGCGCGCCTCCGGGGCCGATCGTCGCGAAGTATTGATCGGCGAACGATGCAAAGAAGAGCCGGTTGCCGTCGAGCTGCGGCGGCGAGAGGGTGTTCGGGTTGAAATAGACCGGGAACGTCAGCGACGAACGTCCGTCTAAAGGCGTCGATGGGGCGATGTTCTGATAGCGGACGTTGACACCGTTCACGGGAGCACCCGGCGCGGCACGCTGCTCGAGATCGGCTCCGGTTTGACTGAGCGCAAGTCGGCCGAACGGGTTCCCGCCGGTGCCGGCGCCAAGTGTTTGATTGACGATCGAGAATCCACCGACGAGCGGACGCGGAGGCACGATCGGCGTGTGGTCGGCCTCGCTCACGATCGGCGTCATGACGACCAGCCCCGCGGTGTTGGGCACGCCTGGACTCTGCACCGGGTCGAGGACGGTGGCCCCGAAGGCCGGAAGGGTCACGACCTGCTCGGTGATGCGCTGCAGCCCCTGCGAGTAATAGACGATCTCGAGAAGGACGGCACTGCCGCTGGGATTGCCCACGGTGAGGAAGGTCGTTCGGGCGGGCCGCACGTCGTAAAAATAGATGAGCTGATCCCCGTACGTGTTCGTCTCCGTCGGGAACGGCGGAAAGAGCAGTTGCGCCTGTGCGGTGACGCTCGACGCCAAGACGCTCACGAGTGCCAGCGCGCTGACGGCCATCCGTCGCCGCGACGATGCCCCTTTCGATGGGACCGAACCGTTCATTGCCGTCCTCCTCTGCTCGTTGGCCGAGCCTGCGCTCGGACGTCTCGTTATCCAGCGAGTCGAACCGCAGGATGCCGAGCTATCGGCACCCATGCCTCGGGGTCCATGGGTCCGACAAGGAGCCACTTTCCCCCGCTGACGATGGAGCCACCACTCCGTCGAGGCATTCGCGATGTCATTCTGAGCGGTGCGCTGGCCCCGAAATCGCGGGCGCTGAGCGAAGGCGTGGCGCGCCACACCGCGCTGCGGGTCTACGAGCCATTGCTTCGGCGGGGTACCTGGTCCAGCGGCGCGATGCGGCCCCCTCACGCCGTCGCCACGCCTTCACTCTGACCCTGCGCCTCGGCAGTGACCCGATGGCCCGTGGGTGTGGACGGTCGGCCCGCGGCACGCGCACCTCGAATTTTCTTGACCCGCCCGACGCGCCGCTCCTATGGTCCGCGCATCTCGCGATCCGTCGATTGAGAGGGGGACTCATGTCGCGCACGATCGTTGCGTCCGCGCTGTTGCTCGTCGCCGTCCTGCCCGGACCGGTCCTCGCCCAGCTCGACAAGGACGAAGTGAAGTGTCGGACCGCCATCGCCGGCACCGTCACGAAGCTCGTGAATGCCGGGCTCAAGACGGTCGCCGCCTACGCGAAGCAGCGCGACGCCGGGAAGCTCGCGGCCGATGCCGACGTGGTCGCGCTCGCGGCGGCGGATCCGAAGCTCGCCGCGACCGACGCCAAGGCGCAGGAGAAGATCATCGATGCCTGCCAGGGCCTCGACGATGACGTGCTGCGCCATTTCGAATCGTGCCCGGCGCCGTGCCGCGGCACTGCCGGCATCCACAACCCGCTCGCGAGCTACGCCGAGGTCGCCGCGTGCCTCGCCTGCGGCGCGCGCGCGTTCGTCGCGGCCGAGGGGCGAAGCAAGATCGGCTCGGGCTCGGTCACGAACATCGACAGTGCCCACGATAAGAACTGCCGTGGCGCCATCGCGAAGACGGTCGTCGCCTTCGACACCGCCGTCTTGAAGACGGCGACGAAATGCCAAGCCGCGGCCGACAAGGCCGGGAATCACGACGTCGCCGGCTGCGCATTGCCGAACGACCCGAAGGGCGCGATCGCCAAGGCCGCAGCGAAGGGCGACGCCGCGATCGCGAAGAAGTGCGCGGCGGCCGACCTCAGTGACGTCGCCTCGTGCGCGACGACTTCGGTCGCGGCCCTCCAGGCGTGTCTCGGCCTCCCGCGCGCCGGGTTCGGCGCCGGCCCGACCCTCTTCGAGGCGATGTACGACTTGGCGCCAAGCCGCGGCGCCGTGCGCGGCACGGTTCGCCTCGATCTCGTGACGCAGGAGGGCGGCATCATCTACCTGCCCGGCATCGCCCTGTCGCTCCTCGGGAGCACCGGCACCGCGGTTGCGACCGCCACGTCCAACGTCCGCGGCGAGTTCGAGTTCCCGCCGGTCGCGCGCGGGAGCTATCCGCTCTGCTGGAGCGCTCCGGGATACATGAGCACATGCAGCGCCGACCCCGTCGTCGTCGACGCCGAGGCGGTGAGCTTAGTCGAGCCGGTCGCCGTCGCTCCGGCCGTCGACCCGACCGTCGGCGTGCTGCGCGGACGCTTCCAGTTTGTCGAGCCGATAACCGGGGCCTGCGTAGACGACATCGACGTGTTCAGAGTCGCAAGCGTGACCGACGACGCCACCGGCATCACGCTCGGCGTGGGTCCCTTGAACCTGGACGGTGATTTCCTGGTGCCCGGCATCCCGCCGGGCGCGAGCGTCAGCGTGCACGCGACCTGCGAAGGCTCGACCCTCGACGCACCGGCGCCGGGCTTCGACCCGACCGGGTTCACCCGTGTCGACTTCACGTGGCCGAACCACTTCCCGGTCACGACCGACCTCGTGGTCACCCGCGGCGGCGCCCCGGCAGGCGTCGTCCACCCGGGCGAGACTGTCGACGTGAGCGCGCTCATGGACGACGCCGACGGCCACCCGCTCACCTTCGACTGGCACTCGGACGATCCCAGCGCGGGCGTCTCGGCGACCGGCGGCACCGTCACGTGGACCATCCCGCCGCGCGCAGGCATCCACGAGCTCTACATGTCGGCCCACGACGGGTTCGGCGGCCGCGACATCGTGAAGCTCGGCATCGGCTGCAATCAGCTCCCGTACATCATCAGCGCGAAAGCCATCGCGACCTCGACGTCGATCCCGCCCTGGTACAACTACCCGACGAGCATCTTCCTGACGCGGAAGGGTATCGGCTCCGCCGCCGAGGCGTGCACCTACTACAACCTCGTCGACCCCGCGTGCGCCGACCTCGACTGCAACGGCACGCCGGACCCGAGCCCCATCGTGCCGTGCAAGCGCACGACGCTCGGCGGCTGGTGGGACGTGAACGGCTTCAGCCCGGTCGACGGCTCGGGCGGCGACGTCACCCGCACCTTCTACGAGAACCACAACGACCTCGGGTTCGGGCGCGAGATGAACTGCCGGAAGGCGCCAAGCGGCAACGTCGCGTGCTTCGTCGTGAACTATGGCAAGGGCAACCAGGACCCCGGCAACGCCAACCTCGCCTACCAGCACGATCCGAACTGCGCGGTCGCGACGGTCGCGATGGAGTATTCGCCGGTCGAGGGCTTCGAGGGCGTCGGCAAGCTCGTCAAGTTCTTCGTCTACAAGGGCCGGAGCCCGCTCTCACCGCGGCTCGGCAGCGCCGACCTCGATGACTTCGGACAGAAGTTCGTGCCGAATCTTTGCCTCAACTGCCACGGCGGTACGTCGAATCTCTCCGGGGTCGTCCTCGACCCCATCGAGGCCGGCCCAGGGATGTTCGGGTGGGTGCAGATCCTGGTCGCGCTCCTGCAACGGTGGGTCGCGCTCCTCGATATCGTGAACGCCCCGCCGAGCTTCCTGCCGTTCGACCTGCCGACCCTCAAGTACCCGACGGCAGCGCCACAGGCGACGCAGGAGGCGGCGTTCAAGACCCTCAACCTGCACGTGAAGGACACCAACCCTCGCACCGGCATCGTCGACCTCGTGAACGGCTGGTACGCCGGCAACAGCCCGACGCAGATCACGAGCTTCATTCCGTCCGGCTGGACGAGCTCGGTCGCGGCGACCGACCTCTACACGAAGGTCGTCGCGCCCGCGTGCCGCACCTGCCACACCGCGCAGACGATGGACTTCCTCACGTACTCGACGATGCAGTTCTCGAGCTTCGGCAACGTCTGCAGCGCGTCCGGGAAAGCCATGCCGCACGCGTACATCACCTACAAGAACTTTTGGCTCGGCGGCGTCGGACCGTCGTACCTCGCGAGCCTCTCGCAGGTCCCGGGAAACTATTGTCAGTGACGGGCGCGTGACGGCGGCGGCGACCCGTCGCCACCGTCCTTTCCCGCACCGGCACCTTGCGAACCGTCAGCGGCGAAGTGCCAACCGGTCGCCGGGCGTTCCTGCGCCATGGACCCTTGCGAGGAGCCTCTCTCCGCGCTTTAGGTGGAGCCACATGTACATCCGCCGCAGCCGCGCCCAGCCGCTCACGACCCAACTCTATCGAGGCATTCGCGAGGCCATTCTGAGCGGCGCGCTGGCCCCAGACTCGCGAGTGCCGTCGACCCGCGATCTCGCGCTGAGCGAAGGCGTGGCGCGGAACACTGCGCTGCGGGTCTACGAGCAATTGCTTTCGGAAGGGTACCTGGTCCAGCGGCGCGGCGCCGGAACCTTCGTGGCCCCCGAGCTCCCGCAGAACCTCACAACCCGACTCCGCACGACCCCCGCCACGCCCCCGGCACCGCGTGATCCCCCGCGGCTATCACGCCGGGGTCACCGTCTCGTGCCACTGGCGCCGACCTCCTGGGCACCCGTCACGCCGGCGGTCGCCGTCGATTTCCGGTACGGACCCACCGCGCTCGACGACTTCCCCCGACAGATGTGGCGGCGTCAGCTCAGCCGCGCCGCGCGGGAAACCACGGCACCGCATCTCGACTACGGCGCGCCCGGCGGCCTCCCGGAGTTGCGGGAAGCGATCTGCGACTACCTGACACACGCCCGCGCCGTCGGCTGCCGCCCCGAGCAGATCATCATCGTGCACGGATCGCAGCAGGCGCTGGCGCTGAGCGGCGAAGTCTTGCTCGACCCCGGCGACCGCGTGCTCATGGAACAACCGGGCTATCCTGGTGCGACCCTGAGCTTCTGGGCTGCGGGAGCCACCGTGATCCCGGGCGCCGTTGGACCGGAAGGGCTCGATGTCCGTGCCCTCGCGGCCAGCATGCGGCGGGTGCGCCTCGCCTATGTCACGCCGTCACACCAGTTCCCGACCGGCGTCATCATGACCCTCGCCCGTCGCCTCGCCCTGCTCGAGTGGGCGGAGCG
>CAZWAX010000340.1:0-6598 GCA_964631985.1 uncultured Polyangiaceae bacterium
GTCCGCGACCTGGCCGACGAGCTGGCGCGCGAGCGCGGCCTGAACCGCCGTGCCGTCTACCGCCTGGCGCTGACGCTCGAGCGCGCGTGAGCGCGGGCCCGCGCCTGCTCGGCGGCGTCCAGCGGGCGACCGGGGTCGACGGCCGCGAATGGCGGCTCCTCGCGCTCCTTGGGACCGCCAATGCGATGAACGGCTACGATCTCGGGATCCTCGCCCTCGCGCTCCCGGCGATCCAGGCGTCGCTCGGTATCGCCGAGGCGTGGGTCGGGACGATGCTCGCCGTGATCCGGCTCGGGATGCTGCCGGCGCTCGCCCTCGGGATCCTGGCCGACCGCTGGGGCCGGCGCTCCCTCCTGCTCGTCACGATCGTCGGCTTCACGGTCTGCACGGCAATGACCGCGGCGGCGCCGAACGCGGGGGTGTTCGTCGGCCTGCAGTTCGTCGCCCGCATCTTCCTGGCAGCCGAGGATACGCTCGGCATCGTGATCGCCGCCGAGGAGATCTCGGCGGCGCGCCGCGGCTTCGCGCTCGGCGTCATCGCCGCCCTAGGCGGAATCGGGCACGGCCTCGCGGCGGTGGGCTACGCGATCGTCGGTGGCGGTCCGTACGGCTGGCGGCTCCTCTACCTCGCGGGCGCGCTCCCGCTGGTCTTCGTCGCGTGGCTCCGGCGGAGCCTCGGCGAGACCCGGCGCTTCGTCACGCTGCAGGCGCAGCAGCGCGGCCAGGTCGCCAGCGTGTCGGCGCCGCTCCGCGCGCTCGTGCGCGACCATCCCCGCCGCGTCGCCGCGCTCGCCGGCATGGTGCTGCCGATCTATTTCGTGATGATCCCCGCGCTCGGATTTCAAGCGAAGTTCCTGCAGGAGGCGCACGGCTACTCGGCGTCGGTCGTGGCGCTCCTCTACTTTGGCGGTGGGCTCCTGAGCGTCGCCACCCAGCTCGTCGTCGGTCGCGTGAGCGACGGGATCGGACGGAAGCCCGCGGTGCTGCTGACGGGCGCGCTCACCGCGGCGGGAACCCTGATGCTCTATCGCGGCACCGGATCGTGGGTGCTCGGCGGCTGGCTGCTGATGGTCGCGGCCTACCTCGGGCTCGAGCTCATGCTGAGCGCGCTCGGGAGCGAGCTCTTCCCGACGGCGTATCGCTCGACGGCGTCGGCGGCGTGCTCCGTCATGGCCAACCTCGGCGCGTCGGTCGGCCTCGCGTTCGAGGGGGTGTGCTTCACGCTCACCGGCAGCCATGGCGCGGCGATCAGCTGGATGTTGCTGCCGCTCGTGGTGGTGCCGCTCGCGGTGGTGGCGTTACCGGAGACGGCTCGCCGCGAGCTCGAAGAGATTCAGTAGATCGGCGTGCACTCGCAGGGGTAGGCGGCGAACTGCGGGACGCGCAGGCGGTCGACGCAGAGCACCGCGTGCTCGGCGACGCAGGCCGTGCATTCGATGATGCCGGCGAGCGTTCCGACCGGCGCGTCACAGAAGGGGCCGCCGTCCGGCACCTGCAGACCGGGACAGATCGCGGGGAAGCCGATTGCGTCGGGGCCGAAGTCGTCGCTGCCGCCGCTGCCGGCGACCGCGGCGCCGTCGAGGCGGAGGACGGCATCGTCGCAGCGCTTGTCGGGGCCACCGCAGGCCTTGCAGATGCTCGTGATGCGCTTGGCGTCGGCCTTCGCGATGGCGACGGCGGCCTTCTGCGCGGGGCTGCCGGGGGTCGCGGCCGCGTCGGGACAGCGTGCCGCATGCTTGCCGGCGGCGCGGGCGTCCCAGCACTTGCGGAGCTGCTGCTCCTTCGCGAGCGCGAAGCGCGCCGTCGCGGCGCCGATCGCACGCTGACACTTGTTGAGCGTCGCGGCGGGGTTGGTGTCGACGAGCCCGTCGTAGGCGAGCGTCCGCGCCTGCGCGACGGCGGCGTCGCCGACGCAGGCGATGCACGCGGCGATGTCGGCGCAGTCGCCGATGGCGGTCGTGCACGCGGGCGCCGCCGCGCCTTGGAAGCTCGGGCAGACGGCGGGCCACCCGAGGCCGGCCGGGGGCTCCTCACCGGTGAGGTTGCCGCCGCAGACCTTGTCGCTGCCGCCACAGACCTTGGCGATGCCGGCGACGAGCTTGGTCGTGGCCTTTGCGATCTTGGCCCCGGCGGCGCCGTCGGGACACGGCCCGGGGACCGTGTGCTTCACCACCGCCTGGTGGCAACGCTCGAGCGCCTTGGTCTGCGTCGCCAGGAACTTCGACGCCTCCTTGGCGATGGCGCGCTTGCACTTGCCGGCGCCGGCGGTGATCGGCTGCTCGGCGGGTGACGCAGGGAGCGGCGTGCAGGTGGCACGCGGGGTCGCGGTCAGACTCGGCGTCGGGGTCGCGGTCGTCGTGGCGGTCGGCGTGGCCGTGACGGTCGGGGTGGGCGTCTCGGTCGGGGTCGCGGTGGCGGTCTCGGTCGGCGTCGGGCTCACGGTCGCCGTCGGCGACGCGGTGAAGGTGGCCGTGGGCGTGGTGGTCACAGTCGGGGTCGCCGTCGTCGTCGCCGTGGCGGTCGCCGTGACCGTAGGGGTCGGCGTCGAGGTGGGCGTCGGGGTCGCGGCGACCACGCTGTTGAAGAACCAGTTGTACCCGTCGTTGAAGTACACGCGGGCGGACGTGATCACGACGTGCTGCCCGTTCACCAGGAATGCGCCCCCGGCGTTGCACTGCGCGAAGCCGGTCTGCGCGTCATCGAAGTCGAGCACGATGTTGCAGCTCGCCGTGAGGCCGGCGTACGTGAGATTCACCGTGTAGTCGTCCGCGGTGCCCGCCGTCAGATCGAGGCCGGTCATGCCGAGGCGGAACGTCGCCACGTCATCCGTCGTCAGGCGGCGCTGGTCCTCGTCGTAGAATGCGCCCTGCTGCATGACCGCCTCGGTGTTCGTGTAGCCGAGCAGCGTCGCGACGGTGCGGTCGGCGTTGGTCGGAAACAGGTGGCCGCTCGGGAGGTCGGCGACGTTGCGGCTGTAGGTGCTCGTGTCGACGACCCCGGCGATCGTGAAGGGGTCGTCATTCGACTGCCGGAACCAATGCAGGTTGACGTCGTCGCCGCGGACGTCGTCGCTCGACCCGATCACCGCGTCGGTGCCGGCGTTCACGTCGTAGGTGTTGTCGGCGCCGTCGGTCGACTTGGTGTAGTTCTGGTCGTTGCCGGTCAGCTGCGACTCGGTCGAGAGGTTCGGGTGGCCGAGCCCGAGGCAATGCCCGACCTCGTGGAGCGCGGTCGACTCGAAATCGATCTCGCTCGCTCCGATGTTGTTGGAGCCGCCGAAGAGCAGGTTGGGGCTGGTGGGGGAGAGCGCGTTCCACGCGACGACGACGTTCTGCACCGACTGGACCATGCTCGCGGCGTTCGGCGAGGTCGGGTCGATGCAGACCGAGACGTTCAGGGTGCCGCCGGTGCCGTTGTAGCCGATCGGATGGGTCACGACGGCCGCCCCGTTGGCCTCGCCCGCGAAGATGAAGGAGCCGGCTGGTGCGGACGAGGGATGGGTCGCGAGGGCGAGCGCGGCCATCACCGCGATGGAGACGACCCGCATCAGCGCACGCGCGTGAAGCCGGGATGCTCGCGAAGCGCGCGCAGCTCCTGCTCGGCGGCGGCCAGGTTCGCGAGCGCGGGGACGTCGGGGTGCGCGGCGGCGTCGCCGCGGAGCCCCGTCCAGGCGACGCGCTTCTCGAGATTCCGCACCTCGCGCGCGCCCGCCGTCGTCGGCACATAGCGGTCGACGGTGACCTCGATGACCGTCGTCGACGCGTCGGTCGCCTCGAAGAGCGCGATCGGCTGCCGCGTCGTCAGGGCCCGCGCCCGTGCCGACGTCGCCGAGGCGCGCGCCGCGGTGCGCACGGTCGGGGCGTCGAAGTCGAGCACGCCCTTGGTCGCGAGCGAGCGCAGCAGCTGATCGAGCTCGCCCGGCGCGAGCCGGCGCTCGTACTCGCCGGCGCGCTTCATGAAGATCGGCCAGCGCGTGACCGTGCGGCCGTCGCCGTAGATCGTGAGCGTCGGGCCGCGCTCGCCGCCGCCGATCTCGCCGTGCAGCTCGCGGTAGACCACGACGACCGCGTCGGGTCGGGGGGGCGGGTCGACGATCGGGGCGTTGCCGGGGAGTGGCTTCGCGACGGCGACCGCTCCCCACAGCACGAAGACCGCGAGGGCGACCAGGCGAGCCGCGCGCCGCCACGAGCGCGACATGCGAAGGCGCATGCGCACGGATGCTCGTCTCTCAGCCATTCCCTGAGCGTAACGGCATCTCCGCGGCGGGAGTTGAATGGCGGGATCCCGCGACTCCGCCGAGGTGTGCCGTGTCATGGCGCCGTGATACGTCGAGCCGGGTGGAGGCGCCGATCGTCGAGGCCGTGGGCCTCCGCAAACGCTACGACGCGCACGAAGTGGTCTGCGGGGTGGACTTCACCGTCCGCCCGCGCGAGTGCTTCGGCCTCCTCGGGCCGAACGGAGCGGGCAAGACCACGACGATCCGCATGCTCACCTGCTTCTCGCCGCTCGATGCCGGTCACCTCGCCGTGTTCGGCCTGCCGGTGAACGCGGCGAACGCCCGGGCCATCAGGAGTCGGCTCGGGCTCGCGCCGCAGGAGGAGAATCTCGACCCCGACCTCACCGTTGCGAAGAACCTCGTGATCTACGCGAGTTACTTCGGGCTCGGGGGCGCCGAGGCGCGGGCCCGCGTCGCCGAGCTGCTCGCCTTCGCCGAGCTCGAAGACCGGGCGAACGACCGCATCCCGACGCTCTCGGGCGGCATGAAGCGCCGTCTCATCCTGGCCCGCGCGCTGATCAACCGGCCGAGCCTGCTCGTCCTCGACGAGCCGACGACCGGGCTCGACCCCCAGGCGCGCCATCTGGTCTGGGAGCGTCTGCGGGAGCTCAAGCGGAGCGGCGTCGCCATGCTCCTCACGACGCACTACATGGAAGAGGCGGCGCAGCTCTGCGATCGCCTGGTCGTGATGGATCACGGCCGCATCATCGCCGAGGGCACGCCGGCGGCGTTGATCGCACGGTATGTCGGCCGCGACGTCATCGAGATCGCGACCGGCGACGATCCGGCGGCCCGCGAACGCGCCCTGGCGCTCTGCCGGCCCCTCGGTGGTCGCGTGGAGGCGGTCGGCGATCACGTGATCCTCTACTTGAACGGGAACCAGGACCCCCGCGACGCCCTCGCGGCGCTTGCCGCCGAGCCGCTCACGCACCGGCGCGCCACGCTCGAGGACGTCTTCCTCACGCTCACCGGCCGGGAGCTCCGCGAGTGACGATCGGATTCGTCGGCGGTGCGCTCCGGGTCTGGCGCCGCGACATGGAGAGCTGGCGGAAGTACTACAAGGCGTCGCTCGTGGGCGCGCTCGGCGAGCCGATCCTCTCGCTGCTCGCGATCGGGTACGGACTCGGACGGTTCGTGGACATCGATACGAGCGCGACCGGAGCCACCCTGAGCTATGCCCACTTCCTCGCGCCCGGCATCCTCGCGTCGGCTGCGATGAATGCCGCCAGCTTCGAGGCCACCTTCGGGTCGTTCACCCGCATGACCGAGCAGAAGACCTACGACGCGATCCTCGCGACGCCGATCGGCATCCGCGAGATCGTCGCCGGCGACGCGCTCTGGGCGGCGTCAAAGGCGACCCTTTCCGGCACGGCGGTGCTGCTGGTGGCGACGGCGGCGGGCCTCGTGACGAGCTGGTGGGCACTCGTGCTGCCGGTGGTGGCGCTGGTGATCGGGCTCGTGTTCGCGACGATGGGGCTCGTCGTGTCGTCGCGGGCGCGCGCTTACGACTTCTTCACGTACTATTTCACCCTCGTGATCTCGGTCATGTACTTCTTCTCCGGCATCTTCTTTCCGCTCGCGAGCCTGCCGGGCTGGGCGCAGGCCGTGGCGTGGTGTCTGCCGCTGACCCACGCGGTCGCCCTTTCGCGGGCCTGCGTCGCGGGGACCGTCGGCCTCGCGGCGGTCCTGCACCTCACGGTGTTGCTGGCCGTGCTCGGGCTGAGTTACGCGCTCGCGGTGCGGTGGGTCGGGCGGCGGTTGATCGCATGAGGCGACGTCCGGAACATGCGTGGCGGCGGTTCGCGATCGTCGCGTGGCTCGTCGCCCGCATCTACGCGGGCTACAAGCTCATCCAGCTGACCACCCGCCTCGGCTGGCCCAACGCGGCCGCCCGCTACGCGCGGCACGACCGGCGGAGCGCGCACGCCGTCTACCGCATGGCCATCCGTCTCGAGGGGCTGCCGATCAAGGTGTGCCAGTTCCTCGGATCGCGCGCCGATGTGCTGCCGGCAGACTACGTGACCGTACTCTCGACGCTGCAGGATCGCGTCCCGCCACGCCCGTTTGCCGTCGTCACCGACGCGATCCAGCGCGAGCTCGGACGGCCGTGGCAGGAGGTCTTCGCCGAGCTCGATTCCGTGCCGCTCGCGGCCGCGTCGCTCGCGCAGGTGCATCGCGGCCGGCTGCCCGACGGCCGCGAGGTCGCGATCAAGGTGCAGTATCCCGAGATCGCCCGCCTGGTCGCGATCGACCTCGAGAACTTCGCCTTCCTGGTGAAGGTGCTCGCCCGCCTCGAGCCGGACTTCGACTTCCGCATCATCA
>CAZWAX010000341.1:0-6041 GCA_964631985.1 uncultured Polyangiaceae bacterium
CGACGATGAAGCCGATCCCGCTCCGCAGCATGCTGCCGAAGACGTCGAGGAAGCGGGTGATGAGGAGCCCGACCAGCACCAGCACGCCGAGATTGACCTGCGCCGCCTCGTGCACGAGCGATCCGTGCCACATGAGGCCGACCGCCACCACGAGGAGGAAGACGTTCATCGCCATCGCCGCGAGCCAGATCAGACGGACGTCGTCGGCGAGATAGAGCGTCGCCACCAGCAGCGGCACGATCAGCATCACCTTCGCGCCGAACGCCCAGAGCCGCTGCGGGCTCAGGCGCGCGTTTGGAAGCACGACCGTGCCGGCAAGCACGGCCAGCGCCACGAGCGTCACGACGGTGATTCCCGGGCCTGTCGTCGCGCCCCCGGTCGCATCACGGAGATGCCAGCCGAACGTGAGGGCATACGCGAGCGTGAGCCACACCCCGACGCTCGCCGCACGCTCCTCGAAGCTCGTGACGAGCGCCGTGAGCGTCAACACCCAGAGCGTCGCGAACGCAACCGCGGCGACGACGAGCCAGCCCTCGTGCTGCAGTCGAAACGGCGTCGGCGCGAGCAGGAGACAGAACGTCCACACGAGCCAGACCCCGACGAAGTGATGGCGATGATTGCGCGGCAGCAGATGCAGGCTCTGCGCCGCGATCGCGGCCAGGATGACGAGCGAGAGCGCCCACGCGAGGAGACGGCTGCCGTCGTCGGAGAGCGCCAGGACGCCCGGGAGACGCCCGGTCCCGACTCCCCCGAAGGCCGTCATCGGCTCGATCACGTAGTTGCCGACGAACAGCACCGCGATGAGGGCGAACGTGTGGAGCGTGGCCACGACCGGGCGCGCGCTCAACCAGGCGAGCGGCGCCGCGAGCGCGAGCCAGACCAGGAACGGCTGGATCGGATCCCCGGAGAGGTGGAAGGTCTGCCCGTAGAGCCCGATGCCGAGAAGCGGCAGGAAGAACCACCCCAGCTCGAGCGGGAGACACGCGGCCGCCGGCCGCGCTTGGAGGCGAATTGCTCCCTCGCCTGCCGCCGCGAGCAGCACCAGGAAGCCTCCGACGCGAACGATCGGACCGACGTCCTCCCAATTGCGCGCGATCAGGAGCGATACGCCGGCCACGACGAACAACCCCGCGAAGACCCCAAGCCATGCCGCCCCACCGAAGCGGGCCGCCGTTCCCGCTCTCACGTGTCCGGCGGCGTAGGCCAGCAACGCCTCGTGCTGCGTCGTGGTGATGATGCCCGCACGCTCGGCCCCGACGAGCACATCCGGCCACCGATCCGCCGCTTCTCCCTTGCCCCGTCCCCGCCGCGCGAAGAACGCGACCGCGAGGATCAGCAGCAGCACCTCCACCATGGCCCGGCAGCATAGCTGGTCGTCCACCCGGGAGCATCAGGCGATTTGCTGGACAAGGAGCGCACCCCGGGCCAAGCTGCCGCGTGCCGGGAGGACACATGCACGCCACGTTCGATCACGTCGTGTTCTGGACCGACGACCCGCTGCGCGCCGTCGACTTCTACGAGCGCGTGGTCGGCCTGACGGCGGTTCGTCTCGAGGAGTTCCGCGCCGGAACGGCACCGTTCCCGAGCGTTCGGATCTCCCCGACCGCCATCATCGATCTGATGGCGCGGGTCGCCGCGCCGATCGTCGACGCCATGGCCGGCGCCGACGCCAGCGCGGGCCACCGCGTGAATCACGTCTGCCTCGCGATGTCCGAGGCCGACTACACGGCGCTCCGCGGACGCCTGGAGGCGCACGGCGTCCCGACCTCCGCCGTCATGGAGCAATCGTTCGGCGCGCAGGGCCTGGCGCCGCGGGCCTTCTACTTCCGCGACCTCGACGGCAACGTCCTCGAGGCGCGCTACTATCAGGGGTGACCTCGATGGAGCTCACGGATCTCACGCACGACGAACAATTGGCGCTCGTAGCCCTGGTCGAGACGGTCGTCGGCAGCGACGTCGCAGTGTCCGAGGACGAGCGGGCCCACATTGCCACCATCGCCGCCGCGTTCGGCGACGAGGCCTACCGCGCTCTCGCGACCGAGGCCGACGAGCGCTTCACGGACGAGGCGGAGCTGAAGACGTTCCTGGAGACGCTCATTCGCCCGGACGCGCGCGAGCTGATCTACGGGACGGTGCTCGACGCGGCACTCCCCGATCTGGTCGACCGCCACGAGTCGTCGCTGCTCGGATGGCTGGCAACGACCTGGGGCATCACGGTCATGTTCGACGAGCCATAGAAAAGGGGGATCTCTCCCCCTTCACGAAGCGCGGCGAAGCCGTGCTTCGTACATCCCCCGGATCGCCGGCCGCTCGGCCGCGCGCTCCGCGCGCGGAGTCGTAACCCGACTCACCCACCTAGTCGCAGGGCTTCCACCGTAAGCCAAGGACGAAATCGATCTTGCCCTCGAGGCTGTCGTTGGTGATCTGCCCGGGCTCGGTGCCGCCTTTGAGCCGCAGCTCGGTCGTGATGGTGAGCGGGCGGACCTTGTCGCACGCCGACCAGGCGACCGTGCTGAACGGCAGCGTGTCCCGGATCAAGTAATCCTTGGATACCGGACCCGCGTAGGTCGTGTCGGCCGACGCGAGCTCGCCGTCGCCGTCGAAGTAGTAGGTCGTCTCCTGGGTCGCCTTCATCTTCTTCGGAAGGCTCACGAAGCCCCGGTAGTCGACGGTCGCGATGCTGTATTGCCAACCCCGCGGGATCTTGCGAGCGGAGGTCCTCTGACAGGTCTTGGTCGCTTCGGTCGCGGGAACAGCCGGCCCCTTGGACGCGACGAACTGATCGAAGATCAGGCTGAAGCTGGTGCGATCCGCGGAGATGGACTCCGCGACGCTGCCCAGTGGACAGCCGCTCCCGCCGTACGCGATGGACTGCACGTAGACCTGGGTCGGATCCGGACCGACCGGCGGCAGACCCCGCGGGTCGACGATGCTCGGCGGCGGTGTCCCGGGGGAGAGATCGTCCTGCCGGATCACCGTGGCGAGCCCCGGAGTCTCGAAGCCCGGCGCGGCGGCCTTGGCATCGTACCCGCTGGTGGTGTTCTTCTTCACGGCCGAGGGCTCGAGGAAGTAGGTCTCGAAGCACTGGCCGCTCGCGGCGTTCACGATCTGCGCCATGACGGCATCGGGAAACGGCAGCGGCGCGTCGGCGAGCCCGGCACCCCGGCCCTTGGCGTTGATCTTCGTCTTCGGCTTGGCGCTCGCTTTGAGGGCGAGCAGCGTGAGCCCGTCCTTGGCGGCGGCCGGATCCTTGTAGGTGAAGCCGGTGGTCGTCTCGGTCCAGCACGGCTTCCCGTTGCACGACCCGCCCGGGCCGATCTCCGCCTGCATCAGCAGGCCGTCGGGACCGAAGATGCAGGCATGATACGCGTCACTCGTCGTCGGGCTGCCGAAGGCCGAGGGATCGATGCCCGGGGCGTTCTGCATCTGGAGGATGAGCTTGTCCTTGGCATCGTCGCCGTCGTTGGTGATCTGCAGCTTCCCTTTCGGTGCCACGAGGCATGCGCTCAGCGGGGAGCCGTCGTGGATGCAGGCCCCGGCGCCATCGCAGATATCGCGGGTGCAGAACTCGCCGTCGTCCGGACAGGCGCTTCCCGCGAGCTCGAACAGACAGGTGGACGAGCAACAGTCGCCATTGACCGCGTTGGCGTCGTCGCAGGCCTCGCCGATGTCGACCGTACCGTCGCCGCAGACGGCGAGCGCCAGGCTCGGCAGCATCGTCGTGCCAGAGATCAGGATCGATGCCAGGAATGTCGCGAGCACGCGGGTGCTGGGGAAGAGCCTCGTCGTCATGGGGGGAAACCTCCGGTCGGGATCTGAGTCGCCGTACGCGATTCTACAGAGATACCTTTGTCGGACAAGATGAAATCTGCGCGGCGCGATTCCCTTCTCTACAACCCCGGGACCCCGAGACGCTGGATCCGCACCGCGTTGTCGCCGATCTCGTAGGCAGGAAGCTCGGTCTCGAGGCGCCACAGCCGATAGGCCAACGCCGCCGACAGCACCCGGACGGGATAGTCGCGCGGGAGGAGTTGGAGGTACGGCTGGATCGTCACGAAGTCGCGCGCCCCGTACTGGGCCATGATCGAGCGCAGCCCCCCGTTCTGCGGCCCGATGTTGTAGGCCAGGAGCCCGAGGAAGAGATCGCCGCGCATGTCGGCGAGGTAGCGCGCCAGGGTTGCCGCCGCGAGCCACGCGTTCTGGCGCGGATCGCCAGGGTCAGGGGTTGCGACCCCGAGCTTCCGCCGCACGGCGGCAACGGCGTCCGCCGGGGGCGCGGTGATCTGGAAGAGCCCACGTCCACCGTCGGCACTGTCGCGCGGCCGGAACGACGACTCGGTCGCGCCGACCCCCATCAGCACCTCGGGGTCGACGGCGAAGGCGGCGGCGGCTTCGTGGATCGCGAGCTCGTACGGTCGCGCGCGCTCGAGCATGCGCGCAAGCGCGCGGCGGTCGGCACGTCGATACGCCGCAAACACCTGATGCGCGATCGCCATGCGCTCGGCCTCCGCCGTGCCGCCGACCGCCGACCGGAGACGCAACAGATCGCGTTGGAAGGCCGGGCGCGTCGCCCCGAAGAGCGCCACGGCGGCCACCGCGACCGCGACGAGCGCGGGCAGGGTGGGAACGCGCACGGCCAGCCACGAGCGGACCCTGAGCCAGCCGCGGAGTGCCACCGCCAACGCCAGACCGAAGAGCACCGCGACGCCGGCGAAGGGCACGAGATTGGCCCAGAGGCCCACGCCCGCGAAGCGATCCGCGCCGCGCCCGAGACAGGCGACCGCCGCCACCAGCGCCGCCGTGATCAGGGCCGCTATCTCGAGGCCATGCCAGAGCCAGCGGCGCCCGAACGGCTCGCGCTGCCGTCGGCGCCGGGTGCGCGCACGCCCACCTGCCCTGCCCCTCGTCTCCGCCACCGCGCTTCCTATAGCCGAAGCACGGGCGCGCGTCGCGGCCGCGGGGCCGTGGGTCAGCGCATTGCGGCGTTCGTGCGGGATCCGCTTCAGCCTGCCGCGCCGACCGCCTGTCCTTGCGCCAGCCGATTGCGCAGCTCGACGAGCGACTTCGTCTGGAACGCCGCCTCGGTGAGGCCGAGGTCCATGATGCCGTCCTCGAGCCACGCGTGCTTACCGCCCATCACGCTCGCCGCGACCTTGTTCTTGAGCCCATCGTCGTTGCTCCAGAGATCGCGGAAGAGTCGGCTGACCTTCCGACGTGAGCTCCGGCAGAAGAGGTCGGCGAGCTCGAGGGCGTGCTCGGCCTCGGGGTGGTGCTCGTCGTACATGCGGCGCGCCCGACAGAGCGTCGCCGACATCGCGAACAGCTCCATCACGATGTCGACGGTGCGGAAGAGGAAGCCCTGCTTCCGCTCCATCTTGGCCTGGTAGACGGCCATGCCGTGGAAGCTCTCGCGCGCGAGCTTCCGGGCGCTGCGCTCGACGAACCGGAGATGCGGGCCGAGCGTGCCCCAGCCGAGCGCGTCGCTCGAGCCGCCGATGCCCCGGAGCCAGAGCGGCGGGTACCACTTGGCGTAGAATCCGAGGATCCCCGGCAGCGCCGACGCCTTCTCGCGGTTGCCGTTCTTCGGGTCGATCATCGCGCCGGCGACCTCGAGGTGCTTGTCGACCGCCTCGCGCGCCATGAAGAGGTGCATGATCTCGCTCGAACCCTCGAAGATCAGATTGATGCGGCAGTCGCGCATCATGCGCTCGACCGGAATCGGGTGCTCGCCGCGCCCGTGCAGTGACGTCTCGGTTTCGTAGCCGCGCCCGCCGCGGAGCTGCAGCGTCTTGTCGACGATCTCCCAGCAACGCACCGTGTTCCATTCCTTGGCGGCCGCGGCCTCGAGCCGGATGTCGTAGCCTCCGCCATCGGCCATCTGGCTCGCGAGCATCCAGATCGAGTCCATGGCGAAGGTGGTGGCAGCCATGGTGGCGATGATGTGGCCGACCGCCTCGTGCTTCCAGATCGGCACGCCCCACTGCTGGCGGGCATTGGACCACCCGCGGACGATCCTCAGGCACTGCTTGGCGATGCCGGCG
>CAZWAX010000341.1:6051-6553 GCA_964631985.1 uncultured Polyangiaceae bacterium
CTGCTGCCCCCTCCCCAGCACCGCTGCCCCGTCCCGGCGCAAACCGCGGGCAGCGTCTGCCGCCCCGCGTTGAGGGTGGTGAGCGCGATGCGCAGCCCTTTCCCCTCGTCGCCGATCAGGTTCTCGCGCGGTACGCGCACGTCGCGGAAGCTGATGACGCCGTTCGCGAGCGCCTTCAGTCCCATGAACCGGCAGCGATACTCGACCTTCACGCCGGGCCAGTCGGTCTCGACCACGAACGCGCTGATCTTCTTGGTCTGCGGGTCGCGTGCCATCACCACCAGCAGCTCGGCGAGCGTGCCGTCGGTACACCAGAGCTTCTCGCCGTTCAGGATGAAATCGTCGCCGTCGCGGCGCGCGGTCGTCGAGAGGCTGGCCGGGTCGGAGCCGACGTGCGGCTCGGTGAGCGCGAAGGCCGAGATCGCCCCGGCGGCACAACGCGGCAGGTACTTCTTCTTCTGATCCGGCGTCCCGAAGAGCTTCAGCGGTTGCGGCACGCCGA
>CAZWAX010000342.1:0-6522 GCA_964631985.1 uncultured Polyangiaceae bacterium
GTGGGCCCGGCACACGACCGACGCGACGCTCGTGCTCGGCGCCGTCCTCGCCGTCGCGGCCATCGCCACGGTCGCCAGGCTGGGATCGCCGGGCCCCCGCCGAACCGACGGCCGCGACCGCGCCTGGCTCGCGCTCTGGATCGTCTGCCTCGCGAGCTACGTGCTCGGCTTCCACGCGCTCGCCAACCTGCCGGTACACGACCCGTTGTATCGCGCCGTCACCGCCCGCTTCTGGCAGCAGAGCGACGTCGTCGTGTTCCTGTTGGTCGGCCTCGGCATCGGTGCCGTCCGGGCGCGGCTCGGCCTCCGGACGGGCTTCCTCGCGCTCGCGGTCGGGTGGGTGCTGGTCGCCGCCCAGGTCGGCCGCGGCCTCGGCGCGCACGACCACCACGCCGACGACACGGTCGCGCGCTACGGCCGCGCGCTCCTCGAGCCGTTGCCACCCGGCACCCTGCTGCTCACGCGCGGCGACCTCGTGACCAACGTCGCGCGCTACCTCCAGACCTGCGACGGCCTCCGGCCCGACGTCGTGATCCTCGATCAGGAGCTGCTGACCAAGCCCTGGTACGTCGCCCGCGCCGCGCGCGCCCATCCGGCGCTCCGCTTTCCGGGCGCCGTCTACGATCCCGCGCGTGACGACGGCTTCTCGATGCGCGCCTTCCTCGACGCCAACGCCGACGGCCGCCCGATCGCCGTCTATCCCGAGTGGAAGACGGGCGACCCGAGCACCCGCGGCGTCTACGAGCTCACCCCCGCGGGGCTCGCCCTCGAGGTCACGCGGGTCGGCGCGGCGCCCGCGCTCGACGTCCGACGCCGCGACGGTGCCGCCGCCCTCCGGACGCTCGACGACTACCGCTGGAACCGTCTCGGCAGCTACGCGCCCGGCACCTGGGAACGGGTCGCGCGTGAGGACGTCTGGAGCGCTCAGCATCGCTACGGATGGTGGCTGCTGACCCAGGCCATCGTGCCCGATGCCGATCCGAGCCTCCTCGCGTCCGCCCGCGTCCACCTCGAGCGCGCCGCGCACTCGCATCCCGACCCGCCGTGGTTCGTCTTCCGCAATCTCGGCATGGTCTACGAGCGCCTGGCGCTCCGCGACCCGAAGTTTCGCGAGCGCCAGCTCGTCGCCTGGCGCCGCTACCTCGCGACGGCACCGGCCGACGACGACGGCCGGAGCGCGATCGCCGCGACGGTCGCGCGGTTGGAGCCTCCGGCGCGCTGACGGCTCCGCCGCGAGGCTCCAACGTGGCTCCTTGTGGACCGAACCCCGTTCGGCTACGCGACCGCAAAGACCGCAGCTCGCCAACGGTTCGACAACCAAGAAGGAGTCTCTCGATGGAACGTTCGTGCAGTCGCACCGCGATTCGTGCTCTCGTGCTCGCGCTCGCGCTTCTGACACCGACCAGTAGGGTCATGGCAGCCGACCATGGCGATGCGCCCCTGCAAGCCAACGATCGTCAAGGGGACGTCGGCGACACGTATCTGTTCCTCGACCCCAACGACAACACCCGGGTCGTGATCGCGATGACCACGCAGGGCTTCATCACGCCGGGTGAGGCCGTCAACTTCGGCTTCTTCGACCAACGGGTCCGGTACCGTTTCGAGCTCGAAACCACGGGGGATCCCAAACCGGACCACTTCATCCACGTCGCTTTCACCGACAAAGCGCTGAGCGGCGCGAACGCCCAAGTCGCCACCATCACGTCGACCTTCTTCGAGCCCTTCACGGGCCCGTCGACGGTGGCCACGCTGACGCCCACGCCCGGCGCCCGGACGATCACGCCCTCGGCCGGCGTCTTCTTCTTCGCGGGGATCGTGGACGATCCGTTCTTCTTCGACATCCCCGGGTTCGCGCGCTTCGTCACCTCGGTGAACGGCGGCGTCCCCAATCCCGGGGTGTTGTCGCGCGGGCGCGACACGTTCGCCGGCTACAATACCCTCGCGATCGCGCTCAGCATTCCCGTCGCGCAGCTGCAGGCGCTCATGACGCCCGGGTTGAACGTCCTCGGAGTCAACAGCGTGACCTTCCGTCCGACGAACGCCAAGATCACGACCAAGAAGCCCTCCAAGAAGGTGGCCGTCAAGCAACGGATCGACCGCGCCGGCAACCCCGCGGTGAACGTGGCCCTCATCCCGTTCGGACGCAAGAACGAGTTCAACAAGGCGACGACCGAGGACGACGCCAAGGGTCTCTTCGCGGGCGACATCGTGGCGACCCTCCAGAAGTTCGGCACCAACCAGGCGAACATCGACGCGCTCGCCGGTGTCGCCGTCGCGACGGGCGACTTCCTGCACGTGAACCTGACGACGGCCAACACCGGCCCCGGCGGCGGCGACAACGTGGGGGCCGGGTTCCCCAATGGACGTCGCCTGCGGGACGACGTGATCGACATCATTCTCACCATCGTCAACAACGGCGGCGCCTTTGGCGACAGCGTCCCAGCCAACGAGCTCGCGATCCTCGACAACTTCCCGTTCTTCGCGTTTCCGCATCAGCCGCGTGATCCCGGCAACACCGACGATCTGACCCGCAACTGAGTACGCTCGCGCTGGTCGTTCGGTCGCGCACCGAACGACCAGCGCGTCCGTCGCCTGGTCCCCATGTCGTGTTCCGTGGCTCTTTCCGTGCTCGTCCTCTTGGTCGCACTGCCCGCGGCCGTGACGGCCAGCGATCCGTCCGATCTCGTGATCCGCGAGCTCGAAACCCGGGTCCGAGCCAACCCCGACGATTTCGTCGCGTACAACAAGCTCGCCGCTCGGTACCTGCAGCGCATGCGCGAGACCGGGGACCTCGCCTACCTGACCCTCGCCGACCGCAGCGCTCGGCGGTCGCTCGCGACCTTGCCGGAGGAGCAGAACGTCGGTGGTCTCGCGGCCATGGCCCAGGTGGCCTACGCCGCGCACGATTTCCTCGCCGCCCGCACCTTCGCGACCCGGTTGGTGGAACGCGAACCGGAGCGAGCCTCCTCGCACCAGCTGCTCGGCGACGTCCTCCTCGAGCTCGGAGAGTACGACAGCGCGGCGACCGCCTTCGCGGCAATGGAGCGTCGCGGCGGCAGCACCGTGTATACGGAAACCCGCCTCGCTCGTCTGGCCGCGTTGCACGGCCGGCCCGACGAAGCCCGGCGACGTTACACCGTGGCGCTCGCCGACGCGGAGGCGGAGGTTCCACGGTCGCCCGAGACCATCGCCTGGTGCCACCACCAACTCGGCGAGACCGCGTTCGGCGCCGGCGACTACGACACCGCCGGGCGACACTACACGGACGCCATCCGTGCGTTTCCGACTGGCGCCCATCGCGCGCGGGCCGGCCTCGGGCGAGTGCGCGCCGCCATGGAAGACTGGGCAGGGGCCATCCGCGAGTACGAGCACGCGGTCGGTGTCGTACCCGAGCCCGCGGCGGTCGCCGCGCTGGGTGATCTGTACGCGCGCGCCGGACGCGAGCGCGATGCCGAGAATCAATACGCCCTCTGCGAGCGTATCGGGCAGCTGGCCGTCGCGGGCGGCGCACCCTACAATCGCCAGCTCGCGCTCTTCCGGGCCGACCACGACCTCCGGGTGCAGGACGCGTACCGGGACGCGTCCGCGGAGTATCGAGTGCGACGCGACATCCACGGCGCGGATGCGCTCGCCTGGACGGCGCTCAAGGCGGGACACCTCGCCGAAGCGCGTACCGCGATCGTCGACGCGCTCCGCTTGGGCACTCGCGATGCACGGCTGTGGTACCACGCCGGCATGATCGCGCGCGCGGCGGGCGACGCGGCGCTCGCCCGCGAGCACCTGCAGCGCGCGCTCGCGCTGTCCCCCGAGTTCGACGTCCGGCAAGCCCCGCTCGCCCGTCGCGCGCTCGCCGAGATCGTCGAGCAGGATTCGTCCGGCGCGCCGCCGCTGCCGCCGAAGGACCCGCCCGCGGTCCACCCGGCTTCGTGAGGACGGCGCGCGCCGTCCGGCTCGTCGCCAGACGCGCCGCGCTGACCGCGGTCATGTTGGCCGCCTGGCATGCCACGACGGCACTCGCGCACCCGCTCGGAAATTTCTCGATCAACCACTACGCGCGGATCCGGGCGCACGCGGATCACGTGACGATTCGCTACGTGGTGGACATGGCCGAGATCGCCACCTTCCAGGAGATCGCCGCCAACGGAGGAACCTCGACCTCCTGGCCGGAAGCGGCGCGGTCGGCATACCTCGAACGAACGACGACGCGCCTCGTGCAGGGTCTCGCGCTCACGGTCGACGACGCGCCGGTGCGCTTGCGCGCGGCCGGCACGTCCCTCACCACGCCCGCGGGGCTCGGCGGCCAACCGACGTTGCGGCTCGAGATCGACGTCGTCGGAAGCCTCGCCGCCGTGCGCGACGGCGCGCGCTTCGCCTTCGAGGACGGAAACCATCCCGGGCGTACGGGTTGGCGTGAGCTCGTGGTGGAGGCGGGCGCCGGGGTGGAGATTTTCGACAGCTCGGCGTTCGCCGACGACCTCAGCGACGAGCTGCACCGCTATCCGAACGACGACCAGTTGGTGGCGCCGCTGCAGGAACGGCACGCCACCTGGTCGCTGACCTCCGGGGAGGTCCCGGCGGGCGCTCGCCGTCCGGCACGACGTCCTGAAGCACCGGTCGAGCGGCGCGGGTTACGCGCCCGGCTCGCCGACCTCGTCACGCTACCCCTGCTGACCAGCAGGCGCGCGGTCCTGGGGCTGCTCGCGGCCCTCATTCTCGGGGGCATCGGGGCTTTCGATACCGCGGTCGTCGCGCGGCCGCGTCGCTCGACGGCGACGCGCCTCATCCTCGGCGTCCAAACCACGACGGCCGAGCTGGGGAGGATCATGCCGCTCGCGATCGTGGCGTTGATCGGCGCGAGCTACCTCGTACCCGAACGGCTCCGCCCGATCGTGACCATTCTGAGCGGCGCCGGCATCGCCCTCTGCGGTCTCGGCGCGATGCTTCGTCGCCGGAGCCGACCCGCATCGTCGTCTCTCCCCGGCGCACCACTCGTGGCGGTGATGCTCGCGGGGGTCGCGTTCCACGACGTCGGCTATGGGTTCGCCCTGATTCTCGCGTTCGGATCGGGCCTCTTGGCAGTGCTCCTTTTGCCCTTGGATCCGGACCGAGCCGAGGCCCTCGGCGCCGCCCCTTTCGCATGGCTGACGCGCGCCTGCCTGATCATCGGCGCCGGCGGCGCCCTCGTCATCAATGCGCTCGGCAACGGTTGATGCCCGAGCGTGTCGCCCCTCACCATCCTGAAACGGTATCGTCGGGCTCCGAACCGTCCGCACGGCGACGCGGCACGCGTTCGGCCACCCAGGCGCGGGTCTCGTAGGGCACGGCGATCTCGGATCCGGCGTGAGCCGCGACGAGAGCGCCGATCCCCCGGAGCACGGCGGCGAACGCGGCGCCCGCCTGTCGCCGCAACGTCAGGTGGGCTCGCCAGGCGGCGAGCCACGTCGCCACCCCGACCCGGTGGACGCATGCGGCTTCGAGACGACGAGCGCGCCCGAACAGACCGCTCGCGGCGATGACCGCGGCCTGGTCTTCGCGCCGCGTCCCGTAGACGTAGCCGGGCACGTGGCTCCGGATGAGCGCTTCGATGCGCTGCTGCAGCGGATCGTCGAGCCGGCGATGATTCCACAGGCAGAGGAGGTGGCCGCCCGACTCGAGCACCCGTCCCGCCTCCGCGAGCGCCGCCGCCCGTTCGACGACGTTGAACGACGAGCCGAAGCTCACGAGACGACAGGAGGCCTCGCGCAGCGGCAACGCCTCCGCCCGCGCCGCGATCCAGCGGGCGCCCTCGGCGTGGCGGGTCTTTGCGATGCCGTGCGCGCGCATGGCGGCGTTCGGCTCGACGGCGACCACCTCGAATCCGCGCCGCAGGTGCTCGAGGGTGAGTCGGCCCGTGCCCGCCCCGACGTCGCAGGCGCGCGCGCCGGGCGCGAGACCCGTCGCGGCGAAGCACGCGGAGAGTGCCGCCTCGGCGTAGGGAGGCCGCGCGTCGTAGTCGGCCGCCGCCGCCCCGTAGTCCCACTCATCCGCCACGATGAAGGCTCCGCTCGATGCCCGCCACGACCGCGTCCACCTGCGCGGTCGCGTCGTCGAACACGAGATCGGGGTGGACGGGCGCTTCGAACGGGAGGTCGCGGCCGACGACCGGTCCGGCCGCGCGCCGCGGCCCGCGTCCCGTCACCGGGCGCCGCAGATAGACCTCGAGGTAGGCGGGGATGCGGCGGCGGTTCCGGCGCCGGATCGATTCGAACATCGAGATGGTCGCCACCACCACCGTAAGCGGTTGCCGGGCGAGCGCCTCGGCGAGGCGCGCATAGCGCGTCGCCGCCTCCCGTCGCGCGGCGAGGTCGTAGCCGAGATCGGTTGCGATCGTCCGCCGCAGCTCGTCGCCGTCGAGGAGGACGACGGCGCGGCCGCGCCGGCGGAGCCGCCGCGCCAAGGCCGTCGCGACGGTCGTCTTGCCGCTGCCGGAGAGACCCGTGATCCACACCACGCTGCCGGGCGGCGCGGCTCCGGCTCGCAGCG
>CAZWAX010000343.1:0-6491 GCA_964631985.1 uncultured Polyangiaceae bacterium
GTTCTTGGCGACGTAACGGGCCATGTAGGCCGCGCTGCGATCGACCTTGGACGGGTCCTTGCCCGAGAAGGCGCCGCCACCGTGACGGCCGTATCCACCGTACGTGTCGACGATGATCTTGCGGCCGGTGAGGCCACAATCGCCCATCGGTCCGCCCACGACGAAGCGACCCGTCGGATTCACGTGGTAGCGGGTCTTGGCGTCGAGATACTGCGCGGGGATCGTCTTCTTGATGACCTCTTCCAGAATCGCCGCGGACAGCTTCTCGTGCGAGACGTCCGGCGAGTGTTGCGACGAGATCACGACGGAATCGATGCGGACCGGGCGCCCGTCTTTGTATTCGACGGAAACCTGCGACTTGGCATCGGGACGGAGAAAGTCGAGCTTGCCGGACTTGCGCACGGCCGTCAGGTTCTCGACCAGACGGTGTGCCATCTGGATCGGGAACGGCATGAGCTCGTCGGTCTCGTTGCAGGCGTAGCCGAACATGAGGCCTTGATCGCCGGCGCCCTGCTCCTTGTGCAGGCCTTCACCCTCGGTGACGCCCTGGGAGATGTCGGGTGACTGACGGTCGACGGCGATGAGCACCGCGCACGTGTCGGCGTCGAACCCCATCTCCGACGAGGTGTATCCGATGTCCTTGACCGTCTGGCGCACGATGTCGGCGTACGGCACCACGGCTTTCGACGTGATCTCGCCCGCCACGATCGCCATCCCCGTCTTCACCAGGCTCTCGCAGGCGACGCGACTGTGCGGATCCTCGGTGAGCAACGCGTCCAGAATCGCATCCGAGATCTGGTCGCACATCTTGTCGGGATGCCCCTCGGACACCGACTCCGAGGTGAACATGAAATCCTTGAGTGGCATGCAAAATCCTCCTAGGTGGGTGCGATCTTATACAGAGGGGTTTCGCGCAGCGTCAAGGCGGAAACCCGCCTGTGGCGCTCCGCATAGCGCGCGTGCGCGTTCTCCATAGCCCGCGTGCGCGCTCTCCATAGCCCGCGCGTGCGTGCGCCCGGACCGCACGCCCGTCAGGCGTTCTCGAAGAAGCGCTGCCCGATCAAGGCCACCAACGCGTCGATCGCCTCTTCAGCGTCCGGTCCGTTCGCCACGAGCTTGAGCTGCGTCCCCTGGCCGGCGGCAAGCATCATCAACCCGAGAATGCTCTTGCCCGATACCGATTCGTCGGCGTTGGTGACGGTCACCTCGGCGACGAAGCGACTCGCCGCCTCGACGAAGCGCGCGGCCGCCCGCGCATGCAGCCCCAGTTGGTTGACGATCTCGACGTCGGCTTCGACGGTCTCGGCGTCGACCCGCTCTTTCCGCAGCAGGGTCACCGGCGGGTCCGCGGCGCACGCGCGTCGGCCTCGACCGGAGAGGCGCGCAAGATGTGATCGCGACCGTAGTCGACGATGAACGATGCCAGCTCCTCGAGGGACATCTCGTGACGCGCCGAGATCACCTTGACGATGATCGGCAGGTTCGAGCCGGTCACGACCTGGATGCGCGCCTCTTGGGCGAGCGCCATGCTGACGTTGGTCGCCGTGTCCCCGTACATGTCGGTGAGGATGATGGTCCCGTCCCCCTGCTCGACCGACGCCGTGGCAGCGACCAGCTTTTCCCGCAACGTGACGAGCGTGTCGTCCAGCGTGGCCCCGACGGCGACCATGTTCGGCACCGGGTGTCCGAGCACGCTTTCGATGCTGCGCAGCACCTCGGGAGCGAGTGCGCCGTGACCGACGAGGACGATTCCGATCATGACGAACGACTCACGTCGCGATGCTGGGTACGTACCGGATATCCATGTCCACTCAGCCGGCGCTCGAGCTCACCGACGAGCGCGACGGAACGATGCCGCCCACCGGTACAGCCGAGGCCCACGGTCAGATAGCGCTTCCCTTCGCGGACGTACAACGGCAGCGAAAAATCCAGGAGCGCGGTGGTGAGGGCCAGAAACTCCTGGGTCTCGGTGCGCTCGAGAACATAGCGGGCGACCGAGGGGTCGGTCCCGTCCAACGCCCGCAACTCCTCGACGAAGAAAGGATTCGGTAGGAACCTGACGTCGAGCACGATGTCGGTGTCGGTGGGAAGGCCGTACTTGTACCCGAACGACACCAGCAGGACCCGCATCGCCGCCTCGCCCCCCGCGGCGTCGGCGAGCAGGCGACGCAGCTCGTCGCGCAGCTGATGGACCGTGAACGCGGTGGTATCGATGATGCGGTCGGCGAGGCCCTTCAGTCCCGCCAGCCCCTGCCGCTCACGAGCGATCCCGGCTGCGACATTCGCCCCTTCCGCCAACGGATGGGGGCGTCGCGTCTCGCTGAAGCGGCGCACCAACACGTCGTCGGCCGCATCCAGATAGAGGATCTCGACGCGGTGCCCGGCTCGACGGATCTCCTCCAGGACCGATTGATAGTCGCCGAGAAACGCACGCTCGCGGAGATCGATGCCGAGGGCGACACGCGGAATGTCCTCTTCGGAGTTCTGGCACAGCTCGATGAACTTCGGCGTCAGCACGACCGGAAGGTTGTCGATGCAATAGAAGCCGAGGTCCTCCAAAACGCGGATGGCGGTGCTCTTCCCGGATCCAGAGAGCCCGGTGACGATTACGACGTGCACGAACCCTCCCCGGGGCCACGGCCGGCGAGCGGCACCGCTGGCGACGGCGGGGCCGTCTCGTCCGCGTGCGGTGGGCGCCGTTGCCGGCGCGCGATCTCTCCGTCGAGGCGTGCCGCGACTTCGCGCGCGGAATGGCGACCCAGCCGCTTGAGCACGTGGTTGCGCGCCGCGACCTCGATGATCGTCGCCACGCTCCGTCCCGGCCGGATCGGAATGCGCACCTTCGGCAGGGTCACGCCGAGAATCGTATGCGTCTCGTCCTCGAGACCAAGCCGGTCGGCCTTTTCTTCCTTGCTCCAATCGAACATCTCGGCGACGAGCTGAATGGCCTTTTCACGCAGGGTGGCGAGGATCCCGAAGAGATCCTGGACGTTGATGATGCCGAGGCCGCGAATCTCCATGTGGTGGCGGATGAGCTCGGCGCCCGAGCCCATCACGCGACCCGCGCCGACCGCGCGGGCCTCGACGACGTCGTCGGCGACCAACCGATGCCCGCGCGCCACCAGATCGAGCGCGGCCTCGCTCTTGCCGATTCCGCTCTTGCCCAGCAGGAGCACCCCCAGACCGAAGACCTCCACCAAGACGCCGTGGATGAGCGTATGGGGCGCCAACCGATCCTCGAGCCACGTGGTGACGTTACGAATGAGCTCAGAGCTCTTGAGCTCGGTCGCAACGAGCGGCACGTGATGCCGCTCGGCGGACTTCTCGAAATAGGCGGGAGGCACCGCGCCATTGGTGACGATGACGCAGGCGACACGCTCCCCCAGCATGCGATCGACCGCATGCCGAGCCTCCACCTCCGTGAGCGTCGCGAGATAGCCGAGCTCGGTGCGGCCGATGACCTGCACGCGCTCGGGATGGATCTGCGGCAGGTATCCGGCCAGCGCGAGTCCGGGCTTTTGGATGCGCGGAATGCTGACGGCGTTCGCCAGGCCGCTGGCACCCGCGATCAGCCTCAACTTCCATGCATCGCTGCGAGCTTGGAGCAGCTCGCCGATCGTCACCATGACTCGGAGCCTCGTGCCCTCGGCGCCTTCCCCGACGGGCGCGGCGTCGCGCTTAGTACTTCTCGTCTTCCTCTTTGATGACCGCGAACAATTGCTCCTGGGAGCCGCCGCTCGCCAGACGGTCGCGAAAGCTCTTGTCTTTGAGGAGTCGCGACACGCGTGCGAGCGCTTTCAGATGGACACCGGCGGAATCCTCGGGCGCGACCAGCAGGAAGAAAAGCCGGGTCGGGTTGCCGTCGAGGGAATCGAATGCCAGCCCTTCGGCACTCCGTCCGAATGCCGCCACGACGTTGCTCACCCCGGGAAGCTTGCCGTGCGGGATGGCGATGCCCTCGCCGATCGCCGTGCTCCCGAGCGCCTCGCGATCGAGCAACACCTGCACCAACCGCGCGCCGTCGATCTCCGGGTGGAGCTTCGCGAGCAACGTCGCGAGCTCCTGCAACGCATCGCTCTTCGTCGTCGCCCGCATGGCGGGAATGATCGCGTCCGGTGCAAGGATGTCGAGGATTTTCATGGGCGACCCGGGAGCCTATACCGCAGCCCGACCTCACGGGCAAAAGTCAGGCGGATTCGGGCTCGATGAGGCCATAGTTCCCGTCCTTGCGCCGATAGACGACCGAAACGATGTCCGTCGCAGCATTCCGAAACACCAGGAACTCGCTGCTCATGAGGTCCATCTGCATGACGGCTTCCTCTACCGACATCGGCTTCACGGGGAGACGCTTGGTGTTGATGACCTCCGGCCCCTTGCGACGGCCGAAGCTATCGGCGCGGAGCACGTTCATGCGGAGGCCGGGAACGTTGCGTACCGGTGGAACAGGCTCGATCTCGGGAGGGGCGATCTGCACCCGCCGCGTCCGTGCCGACACCTTGTGACTGGAGATCTTTTCGGTGTGTTTCCGGGCTCGATGCTCGAGCTTGTCGCCGGCGAGATCGATCGCCGAATACAGGTCGCCCGTCTCCTCCTTGGCCGTCATCGTCGTCCGATCGGCGTTGAGGACGACTTCGGCGATGTGGCGGCGCTTCACGACCGACAGAATGACGTGCGCATCGATCGGCCGATGGACGTACTTCGCGAGGCGCCGCAGACGCTTCTCAGCGTGCTCGCGGAGCGCGTCAGTCGCCTCCATGTGCCTGAAGGTGACGTTGATTCGCATGCTCCCCCTCCCGCGGAACCTCCACCCATCAACTGAGGCTTGGCTCAGGCGAACTGCCGGCGCTTGGACGAAGGCAGTATTCCCATGAGCTCTCGATACTTCGCCACCGTGCGACGCGCAATGTCGATGTTGTCCTTGGCCAACTTCTCGGCGATCGACTGATCGCTGAACGGGCTCGCGGGATCCTCACTACCGATGATCTCTTTGATCTTCTTGCGCACGCTCTCCGCCGAGACGTCCTCGCCGTCGGCACCCCGCAAGCTCGACGTGAAGAAGTACTTGAGCTCGTAGATGCCTTGCGGCGTATGGGCGTACTTGTTGGCGGTGGCGCGACTGACGGTCGATTCGTGCATGCCGATGTCGTTGGCCACGTCCTTCAGCACGAGCGGCTTCAAATGCGAGACGCCATGCTCGAAGAACTCACGCTGGAACTTGATGATCGAGTGCGTGACCATGAAGAGCGTGCGTTGGCGCTGGTGAATGCTCTTGATGAGCCAGGCCGCCGCCCGCATTTTGTCCTGAATGTAGCCCTTGGCCTCGGACGACTCGCCCTGGCCGAGCACGCGACGATAGAACTGGCTCACGCGCAAGCGCGGGAGGCCCTCGTCGTTCAACGTGACGACGAGCTCGTCGCCGACTTTCTGGATGTAGACGTCGGGCGTCACGTAGCGGACGTCGCCGTCGCCGTAGTCGCGGCCCGGCTTGGGCTCGAGCGTGGCGATCAGGCGTTGCGCGTCGGCGATGTCGTTGGTCGTGACCTTGAGCTCGCGGGCGAGCTTGTCGAAGCGCTTGCCCTCGAGCGCCCCCAGGTGGTCGCGGACCAGGACCGCCGCAAGGGACTCCCCCTGGCCGAGCTGGGTCAGCTGCAGTAGCAGGCATTCGGACAGTGTCCGCGCGCCGACGCCGGAGGGGTCGAACCCCTGCAGTGCACGCAGCAGACGCTCGGTCTCCTCGAGGTCGGCACCCGCCATGAACGCCGCCTCTTCGAGCGGAAGGCGCAAGTAGCCGTCATTGTCGAGGTTGGTGATCAGCACGCCGAGGATGGTCTTGTCGCGATCGCTCAGGTCCGACAGCCGGAGCTGCCACATCAGGTGGTCGACGAGCGAGCTGGTCTTCACCAGCGTGTTTTCGAGGGCGGGTCGCTTGTCCTCGTCGTGATCGTTGGCCGAGCCGGCTGGCTGGCTGTGGAAGTCGTTGCCGTAGTTGTCGAGGTAGTCCTTCCAGTCGATCTCGCCGAGGGCGTTGGCTGCCGTCACCTCGGGGGCATCCTCGTTCGGCTTCCACTCTTCCGTGGTCGTGCTCGCGACGGTGCCGTCGACGGTGGGCACTTCCGAGGTCTCGAACGTTGCGTCCGCCTTCTGTTGCTCCTCGCTCGCCTCGGCGACCTCTTCGAGCACCGGGTTCTGCGACATCTCGTCGACGATCAGCGCCTCGAGCTCCATGCGGCCGACCTGGAGGATCTTGATCGCCATCCGCAGCTGGGGCGTCATCACCAGCTGCTGAGTCAGTTTCTGATAGAGCTTGGTTTCGAGGGCCATGGTTTAGAGGCTGAAGCGCTCGCCGAGGTAGATTTCGCGCGCTTGGCGACTCTCGGCGATGTGAGCGGGAATGCCTTCCTCGAGGATCGAGCCCTCGTTCAGAATGTAGGCGCGATCGCAGATGCCGAGCGTTTCGCGCACGTTGTGGTCGGTGATCAGCACGCCGATGC
>CAZWAX010000344.1:0-6486 GCA_964631985.1 uncultured Polyangiaceae bacterium
ACCAACGCCACCACCATGATCACCATGAGCTCAGGCATGCCGATGCCGAACATGAGCACTCCGTCCGGCGCAGAACCCTTGCGGCACACGACGCCGCGGGTCAGGCGGGAACGGGCGCGACGCTATTGCGGACGGACCATGGAGTCAATTCCCGATCTGCTGTGAGAGATGCCGTTCGCCTCGGGTTCCGACGCGCGACCCGGGGGGTTATAGTCGCGGACATGAGGACCGGTCTTGTGCTCGATCGGCGCTACGAAGCCCACGACACCGGCGCGGGGCATCCCGAGCGTCCGGAGCGCATCCGGGCGATCCGCGAGCTCATGACCCAGTACCGGCGCGACGGCCTGGTCGACGTGGAGCCGCGTCTCGCGACCGATGCCGAGCTGGCGCTGAATCACGATCGGGCGCACGTCGCGCGGGTCGCCATGACCGCCGAACGGGCGCGCGCCGCGTTCGATGCCGACACCCCGGTCTGCTCGGAATCCTACGCGACCGCCGCGCTCGCCGCCGGGGGCTACCTGCGGCTGCTCGAGACGATCCTCGCCGGCGACGTCGACAACGGCTTCGCTTTCGTGCGGCCGCCGGGGCACCACGCCGAGGCCGATCGCGCCATGGGCTTCTGCCTCTTCAACAACGTCGCGATTGGGGCGCGCTGGCTCCGCACCCGTGGCGTCGGCCGCATTCTGATCGTCGATTGGGACGTGCATCACGGGAACGGCACCCAGGACAGTTTCTACGACGACCCCGAGACGCTCTACGTCTCGACCCATCAGTACCCATTCTACCCCGGCACGGGCGCCGCCTCCGAGGTCGGCCGCGGCGCCGCCGCCGGTCGGACGCTCAACGTGCCGCTGCCGGCCGGCTGCGGCGACGACGAGTACGTCGCGGCCTTCACCGAGGTGATCGATCCCGTAGCGCGGCAGTTCCAGCCCGAGTTCGTGCTGATCTCGGCCGGCTTCGACGCCGACTATCGCGATCCGCTGGCCGGCATGCAGGCGACCGATGCCGGCTTCCGGGCGATGACACGCGTCCTGATGCGCATCGCCGCCGAGCACGCGCACGGCCGCGTCGCCGCGATCCTCGAAGGCGGGTACGATCTCGGTGCGCTTCGCGCCGCGGTCCCGGCGGTGCTGGACGAGCTCGGTGGGCGGAGGCTCGACGAGGCGCTGCCGACGCCGGTTCCGCGCGGCCCCGTGCTGACGCCGGCGCGCCTGGCCCAGCGTCCCTACTGGGAGCTTCCGGAATGACTCGGCTGGTCACGGCGTTGTTGCTGATCGCCGGCGCGGTGGTGCCGGCCTTGGCGGCGCGCCCGCCTGCCGTCGAGCAGGCGTTGCTCGCGGCGTCGGTGCTCGTCGGGACCGGGTGCTCGGGCGTGCTCGTGGATGGTCCCGACCTCGTGCTCACCGCCGAGCACTGCGTGACCGGGAGCGCCACCCACAAGCTCCGGTTCTCCGACGGTGCCGAGCGCACCGGCTGGGTTGCCGGCGTTGATCACGCCGCCGATCAGGCGCTGCTCCTCCTCGAAGAGCCCGTAACGCTGAAGCCGCTCGCCCTCGTACGCCAGCTCCCCATCGCCGGGACGATCCTCTACTTCGCCGGCAACCCGAGCCACCCGCGCTTTCAGGAGGCGAAGCTCGAGCGCACCGGGCGCTGCCCCTCGCTGCCGGCGCTCGGCGGCGCGCTCTTCACCACCATCGACGGCATCCCGGGCGACTCGGGGGCGGCCATCGTCGACGGCGCGATCCGCGTCGTCGGCCTCGTCCACGGTGGCGCCCAGTGCCACATTGCGACGCCGTCCGATACGCTGCGCCGCCTCATCGCCGACGTCCTGCGCTAGCGGCAGGTTGCTGAAAAAGGCCGATCTGCTTCGTTGCTCCGTCGACTCGCTTGTGCGGCGTAGCTCCGCTACGCCTCCGCGCTCGCTCCTTCGCGCCTCGCATCTCGACCTTTTTGAGCAACCTGCGGGGCGTTGATGCGCGTGGTGGGGCGTCGCTTCGCTCCGCCCGTCAATTGATTAGTAGGGGAGGGTTTCTTCGACGATTTTTCGGTTGCGTGGGGGGGGTGGGGGGGCGTTGGCGCGGTAGTCGTCGGCTGGCTCCGAGATTGGGCGGCGCGTCGGGCGATCGGACATCTCGCGGTACTCGTTGTCGTTCGGGCGAAAGCGGTCGTCGGTGTCCTTGGGCGCCTGGGGGGAGTCGAGGTAGTCCTGGGCGCGTGGCGGCGGACGGGTGTCGATCTGGCGGAGCTCGTCGCGGAGCGCGGGCTCGAGCGCGCCGTCCTCGTCGGAGGGCGCCCACATCGGCTCCTCGCGATCGAGCTCGTCGTCGCTCGGCGCGAGCTCGCGCTCGCCGTCGAGCTCGGCCGGCTCGTGTCCGCGCAGCCGCGCGACGGCCCGATCGAGCTCGTCCTGCTCCTGGCTCCGGGCGAGGCGCGCCGCCGGCTCGGTGCCCTTCTTGAAGCACTCGAGGTTGCCGTTGACGCTCACGAGCGTCACGCCGTCGGGGATCGCGAAGTCCCGCACCGGCGAGTCGCCGAGCGCGGCCTCCATGAAGCGCAAGAAGATCGGGGCGGCAACGCGCCCACCGGTTTGCTTCTTCCCGAGGCTGCGCTCGCTGTCGTAGCCCACCCAGATGCCGGTCAACAGCTCGGGGGTGTACCCGACGAACCACGCGTCGTGCATGTCGTTGGTCGTGCCGGTCTTGCCGGCGACCGGACGGCCGAGGGGGGCGACTTTCTTGCCGGTGCCGCGCTGGATGACGCTCTCGAGCAGGCTGGTCACGAGGTACGCCGTCTCGGGGGCGATCACGGGATCGGACTGGGCCTCGAACTCTTCCAGCACTTTGCCGTGGGGGTCGGTGATGCGGCTGATGAAGAGCGGCTCGAGGCGCCGGCCGCCGTTCGGAAAGGCGGTGTAGGCGCGTGCGAGCTCGAAGAGCGTGACCTCGGCGGTGCCGAGCGAGATCGAGAGATTCTTCACGAACGGCCGCGTGAAGCCGAAGCGGGGCAGATAGTTGATCAGGTAGTTGAGGCCCATGCTCTGCGCGAGCTTCACCGTGACGACGTTCCGCGAGTGGGCGAGGGCGTTCCGCAGCGTGGTCGGACCGATGAACTTCTCGTCGTAGTTCTGCGGCATCCAGGCGCGGTTGCCGCCGGCGAGCACGATCGGCTCGTCGACGATCACCGAGGCCGGCGTCCAGCCCCGATCCAGCGCCGCCGAGTAGATGAACGGCTTGAACGACGAGCCGGGTTGGCGCAGCGCCTGCATCACACGGTTGAACTGGCTCCGCTCGTAGTCGTAGCCGCCGACGAGTGCCTTCACGTGACCGTTGGTCAGGTCGATCGAGACGAGCGCCCCTTCGAGCTGCGGATCGCTGTCGAGCTCGAGCTCGAGACCGCCGCCGGTCTTGGTGACGTGGCGACGCACGGCGATCACGTCATACTTGGCGAGCCCCGGCGGCAGCGGATGATCCGCGGTGGCCACGAGGCGCCCGGTGAAGCGGTTCACCTGGACCCGCACGCCGCTCTTGTCGACCGAGAGCACGAGGGCCTGGTACGAGCGGCCGGGCGCGGGCTCGTTGGGATCGCGGGCGGCCTTGGCCGACGCCAGGAAGCGCTCGGCCTCGGCGTGGGTGAGCCGCCGAAGCGGGCGGGCGCGGGTGCGTCCCTGGTCGATGGCGTCCAGGCTCGAGCGCAGCGCCTCCTCGGCGGCACGCTGCGTCGGCAGGTCGACCGTGGTGTAGACGTTCAGGCCGGCCTGGTAGGGCGCGGTCCCGCCGTAGCGCTCCTCGAGCAGGCGCCGGACGTGCTCGACGAAGTACGGCGCCGCGACGTAGGTCGGCGCGCTCGCGTCGGGGCGCGTCAGCTGGATCTCCTGCGCCAGGGCCTGCTCGCTCGCTTCCCAGGTGACGTATTTCTCGCGCGCCATCCGTTCGAGGACGTAGCGCTGGCGATACTTGGCGCGGTCCCAATGCTTGACGGGGGAGTACCGGCTCGGCGCCTGGGGCAGGCCGGCCAGCAGTGCCGCCTCGGCGAGGTTCAAATCGGCGACGTCCTTCCCGAAGTATTCCTGGGCCGCCGCCCCGACGCCGTACGCACCGTTCCCGAGATAGATCAGGTTCAAATAGAGGTAGAGGATCTCGTCCTTGGTGAGCTGCCGCTCGAGCCGGAGCGAGAGGAGGATCTCCTTGGCCTTTCGCTCGTAGCTCTTCTCGGGGGTGAGCAGCAGGGACTTCACGACCTGCTGGGTGATCGTGCTGCCGCCCTGCACGACCGATCCCGCGGTGAAGTTGGCCAGGGCCGCACGTGCGATTCCGAGCACGTCCACGCCCTGGTGGCGGTAGAAGCTCTGGTCCTCGGCGGCGATGAAGGCCTGCCGGACGACCGCGGGGATGCGGGCGATCGGCACGAGGTAGCGCTTCTCGGTGTAGAACTCGCCGAGCAGCGTGCCGTCGGCGGCATAGACGCGGGTCGCCACCGGCAGCTGGTACTGCAGCAGCTTGTCGACCGGGGGGAGGTTGGCGCTGATCTCGCGGTAGATGATCCAGCCGGCAACGCCGCCCGTCCCCACGACAAAGAGCCCGACCCCTACCGCGATCTGCCTCAGCCACGACCGCTTCGGCTTCTTCGCCTGCGCCTTCTTCGGCATGCGTTGCTCGTCTCCGCTCATATCGGTCGCTCCCCGGCATGGTCAATCGGCACTGGCGACTCGGAGCCTTGCGAGCGGTGCGCGCCGGCTGCGATAGGCGCCCCGTGGACGCCATCCTGTGTGTGGACGACGATCGCGCCGGGCTCGCGACGGTGGCGCGGACGCTTCGCGAGGTCGCACCGGTCTTGACGGCGCATTCGGGGGCCGAGGCGCGCACCGTGCTCGGGCCCGAGGTCGCGGTCGTCGTGAGCGACTATCGGATGCCGACGATGCTCGGTACCGAGCTCTTGGCCGAGGTGTACGCCCGCGATGCGAGCGTCGGCCGCATTCTCCTCACCGCCTACGCGGACGTCGAGAGCCTGATGGAGGCGATCAACCACGGGCACGTGCATCGTTACGTCGCTAAGCCGTGGGACCCGCGCGAGTTGCGCGCGGCCGTCCGTCAGGCGCACGACGCCGCGCTCGCGCTTCGCGCCCGGGCGCGCCTCGACGCGGAAACGGCGCGCGCCTCTCACCGCCTGCAGGAGCTCGACGCGCTCCGGACGCGCTTCCTGGCGCTCGCCGCGCACGAGCTGCGGACGCCGCTCCACGTGCTCGGTGCCGCGCTCGAGATGCTCGCCGGATTGGCGCTCGGTACCGAGGCGGACGACCTGCTCGCGACGGCGCAACGCAACGTCGGCTGGCTCGGCCGGAGCGTGGGTGCCATGACGGATCTCGTCCGACTCTCGCAGCCAGGTCCACGCCGCCACACGACGGTCTGTCTCGCCGCCGTCGTACGGCGTGCCGTCGCCGATGTGCAGGCGTTCTGTACGCGCCGTGGGCTCGCGCTCGTGCTCGAGTGTCCACCGACCCACCCGGGCTGGGGCGATGCCGACGACCTGCAGCGCGCGCTCCTCAATCTGTGTCTGAACGCGATCCGCTTCACGCCCGACGGCGGCCGGGTGACGATCGCGCTCGTCGCCACCGCCACCGAGGTGACGCTGGTCGTGCGGGACACCGGCATCGGCATCCCGGCCGCGCTCCGGTCGCGGCTCGGCGAGCCGTTCGTGACCGGCGCTCCGCTCGACGCGCACCACAGCGATCCGATCGCGTTCGGGGCCGGTGGTCTCGGGCTCGGCCTCGCGGTCGTGCGCGCGATCGCTGCCGATCACGGCGGCGAGCTGCGCCTCACGAGCGAGGAAGGACGCGGCACGACCGCGACCCTCGTCCTCCCGGTCGCCGCCCCGGCGGTTTGATTGACAGTCCGGGCGGTCGCCGAGACAATGCGCCGTGACCGAGACGCGCGTCCGCTTCCTCGACCTGCAGGCGCAGTATGCCGAGCTGAGGGCGGAGATCCGCACCGCGGTCGACGCGGTCTTCGAGACCCAGGGCTTCGTGCTCGGTCCGACGGTCGAGCGTTTCGAAGCGGCCCTCGGACGCTACCTCGGTACTCCGCATGTGATCGGCGTCGCCTCCGGGACCGATGCGCTCTATCTGGCCCTCCGCGCCGCCGGCATCGGACCGGGCGACGCGGTCGTGACCACGCCGTACAGCTTCGCGGCGAGCGCGACCCAGATCGCGCGCACGGGGGCGCGGCCGTACTTCGGCGACATCGAGCGCGCGTCGTTCAACCTCGATCCGGCCGGCGTGCGGCGCTGGCTCGCCGACGAGTGCCGGCGCGAGGGCGGGGTGGTGCGTGCGCCGGGCGGCGAGATCGTTCGCGGCATCGTGCCGGTGCACCTCTTCGGCCGCCCGTGCGCGATCGACGAGTTCGTGGCGATCGCGGACGAGCTCGGTCTCGCGGTGATCGAGTATGCGGCGCAGGCGATCGGGGCGCGGCTGGGGTCCGATCGACGTGCCAT
>CAZWAX010000345.1:0-6478 GCA_964631985.1 uncultured Polyangiaceae bacterium
CGCGGCTCTCGGCCCCGGCCGTGCCGGTCCAGAGCACGGTCGGCGCGGGCGACAGCCTGGTCGCGGCGATCGTCCACGCACTGGCCTGCGGGCGCTCGCTCGGCGACGCTGTCCGCGTCGGCGTTGCCGCCGGCGCCGCCGCGGTACTGAATCCCGGCACCGAGCTCTGCCATCGCGACGACGTCGAGCGCCTCGAGTCCCAGGTCGGCGTGACACCGATTTAAGAGCGTCCCCGGGTGCGGGAACGCCGTGGCGCGGCGCGAGCGTCGGATGCACCCGCATCGGCAGGGCTCACGCCGGAAGCATCAGACGGTCCCGCACCGCGTGCACACCCGGCAGATGGCTCACCAACCCGAGCACCGCCCGCTTCTCGGCGAAGGAATCGACCGGCCCCGTGAGCGACACGATCCCGTCCTCGACGGCGACCTCGATCCGGCCCGCCTCATGGCGCGCGTGGCGGGCGAGCGCCTCCTCGATCGCGGCCTTCACCTTCGCCGGGGCGACGTGATGCTTCTCGACCTCGAGACGGTTGTAGATGCCGCGCACGCCGGCGAGCGTGCGTACGACGCGCTCGGCTTCCTCGCGCTCGCGCAACCGGTCGACCGTGCCCTCGAGCGTGACGAACCCGCTGCTCACCGTCGAGCTGATGCGCTCGTCGTGCACGCACACGTCCCACTGCAGCGCGTGGCGCACGGCCGCGGCGATCTCCTCGTCGCTCCGCCCGAGCCGAGGCCCCGGGGCCACGACGACGTCGTTCACCACGTCGAGCACCCCCAGAACGCGATGTGCCGCCTTGTGCGCGGCGACCTTGCCGGCATGGCTCGCGGCGGTGCCGGTCAACGATACGATGCGGTTGGCCACGGTGACGTGGATGGTGTCGGCGTCGACGCGACTGTCCCATTCGAGCTCGCGCGTCACGTCCTGCCGAAGCGCCTCGTCGCTGCGTAGAACGATCATGATCGGACCCTCCTTCGTCGCGGAAGAGCGGGTAGCGTGCCAGCCCGAACGTCCCGTCCCGCGACCGTCCGGCTGCCGATTTTCGCGCCGGTGCGAAGCCCCGCCCATCTCCTGTGGCGGTTTCGGGAATCGCCGGCCGACGCCCGCGGGTTTCGCCTGGCAAGCATCTTGCGACGAGCGCTCACGTGACCAACGAGCAGATCGCATGCACGCTCGAATGCGTCGCCGAACGGTGGGCCGAGGTCGCCGATCACTTCCGGGCCCGGGCGTACCATCGCGCGGCGGACGTGGTGCGCACCCGACCAGTGGCGCTCGCCGAGCGCTACGCGGTCGCCGGCGTCGCCGCAGTGCGGAATCTGCCCGGGATCGGGGCCGGCATCCAGCGCATCCTCGTCGAGCTGCTCGAGACCGGACATCTCGGCGTGCTCGATTCTCGCGCGGATGCCCGCGCCGAGCGCGCGATCGCCACGGTCCCGGGCCTCGGCGCCGTGCTCGCGCACCGCGTGCGCCGACATCTCGGCGTGACGACGCTCGCGGAGCTCGAAGCGGCGGCCCTCGACGGGCGGTTGGCACGGGTCCCCGGCTTCGGGCCACGCCGTGTACGCGGCATCCGCGAGACGCTGGCGGGACGCCTGCAACGCCGTCGTCCCGCACCGGCGCCGGCGATTCCCGTCGCCGAGCTCCTCGAGGTCGACCGCGAGTATCGGGACCAGGCGACGTCCGGAAGCCTCGTGCGCATCCCCCCGCGGCGCTTCAACCCCACGCCCGCCCTTTGGCTGCCCGTGCTGCGCACGACCCGCGGCCCCCGCCACTACACCGCGCTCTTCTCGAACACGGCGCGCGCCCACGCGCTCGGCAAGACCGGGGACTGGGTGGTGCTCTACGTCGACGACGGCCGCGGCGAGCGCGAGGCCACCGTCGTCACGGAGACCCGCGGACCGCTCACCGGGCGCCGCGTGGTCCGCGGTCGGGAGGACGCATGCGCGGCGCACTACGCCACCGCGGCGCCGGCGCCTCCGCTCCCTGCCGCGCGCGTCGCGCGCCAGGGATGACCCACGACCGCCCCTTCCCGCCATTCGACTGTCACCGCGCGCGCGGGCGCAGCATGTGCGCGAGCATGCGCCGCAGGTAGGGACCGCGAAGAGGCGGGGCCGGGGTGACCGCCCCTCACGAGGCTGCCGACGATACGCTCGCGGACTCCGGGGCGGGCAGCGCGCCGACGTGGTAGCGATCGGCGATCTGGGCGAGGATCTCGTGGCGGCTCGGCCGGCCGCCGTCCCGGACCACGTCCTCGAGCTTCCGGAACCCGGTCGCGAGCACGGCGTCGCCGAGCACCTCCGCCGCCCAGCGCGAGAAGTCGCCCCCCTCGAGGTGGTGCGCCAGCGACGCCACCGGCACCGCCCCGACCGCGGCGGCGAACTCCGCGACCGAGTGCGCGACCGCCGGCCGCGCGCTGCCGGCGCGCTGGAAATGGAAGGCCCGCTCGCTCGGCAGCTGCGTGTCGACGTATTTGCGCACGTGGCGCGTGTGCGGGCAGAGCCGTGGCCGCGGGCTGAACACGCGCCACGCCGCCGCTCCGGGCTCCCCCGCGAGCAGACCCATGGTGCCGGGCGCGATCGCCGTGAGCGCCGCGCTCGCCGAGACCGCCGCCGGCAACCGCTCCTGCAGCAGCCCGGTCATGAAGTACCGCTCGTCGTCGACGACGGTGGGACCGACGAGGTGGGCGCGTGCCGCCGCGTGCACCTCGGGCGCGAGCAGGCTCGGCCGGTAGGTCACGTAGAGGTAGTTCCCGGTCCGGAGATCGTGCCGGACGTGGGGGCCACCGTCGCGAAAGAAATAGTGTGCTTCGTCGACCATGATCCAATGCGGAATGCCGGACGCGGCCCGCGCCGCTTCGAGCGCCGCCACGGTGGCGGCGACGTACGCGATCTTCGCGCGCGGCGTGAGGCAGCTCAGGTTCAACACGAGGCTCAGACGCTCGCCGCGCATGAGCTGCGGCACCACCTCGGCGGCGGGAAGCGCCAGATCGTCGCCGAAGACGAGCACCTCGGGCAGCCGGCCGAGCACGGTGTGATCCCCTTCGGGATCGAGCACGCACAGGCGGTAGCCCCGGCCGATCAGCTGCTCGGCGACGAGGCCGCTCACCCACGACTTGCCGACCCGCGGGTCGCCGCTCACCACCACGTCGACCCCGGAGGCAGGAATGGCGGCGTCCCCTTCGGCGCAGCCACCGAGCGCCACGCGGTGGCGGGGCGGCGTCGTCGCCGCGCCGCCGCGCTCGAACAGGCGACGGATGTACGTCGCCACGCCGACCGCCCCGGGCTGCGCGAGCCGCTCGTCGGCGACCTCGGCGACGCTCGGCACCGAGCCGCGCGCTGCGACCGCGATCTCGGCCTCGGCGAAGAGCGGCAGATCGTTCTCCGCGTCCCCGAACGCGATCAGATTGCGCTCGGAGCGTCCGAGCTCGAGCAGCGCGCGCCGGACGCCGACCGCCTTGTTGATGCCGCTCGGCAGGACCATGAGCGCCCCGCGGTTGAAGATGATCTGGGCATCGAGCCCGCAGCGGCGGATGGCGGCGAGCACGTCGCCCGTGTGCGCCTCCCAGGTCGCGACGATGACGGCCCCGGCGCTGATCGGCACGCCGCGGGCGCGAAGCTCGCCGAGGAACCGCTCCGGCGGCGGCACCCCGAGCTCGATCGTGCGGTCGAGGGCCGGCAAGCGGACGACGGCCCCGTTTTCGGCGACGACCGCGTCGAAGCTCGCGAGGTCGACCTCGGCGACCTGCAGGTCCTCGAGGATCCTGCCGGTGACGAGCATCGTGACGATGCCGCGCGTACGAGCGTCGGCCAGCACGACGGCAACCTCGGGCGCGAGCCGTCCGTTGGTCGCCCCGGTGCCGTCGAAATCACAGGCCAATGCGCGGCAGTACATACGGTCCTCCGGAGGAGCAGCTCGTCCGCTACCTCCCGCGCCGCGGCGGAGCAAGAATCCCCCCGGCGTGCGGGCAAGTCGTCGCCGCCGCTGCCGGAAGCCCGCCCCTGCGTTCGGGGCGCCGTGGCCGGGCACCCGTGCCCGTCGGATGGCCCCACCGCGGGGCCGCTTGCGAGCGGGCCCTCCGGCTCCTATGACCCCCGCACGTGACCACGGACCCGCCCAACAAAGGGGCCATCCTGATCGCCGAGGACGAGACGGCGATACGCGAAAGCCTGGCCGAGGTGCTGCGGGACGAGGGCTACCACGTCACGGCCGTTGCCGACGGCAGCGGCGCGCTTGCGGCCCTCGACGCGCAGGAGTTCGACGTCGCCATCTCCGACCTCCGCATGCCGGGCGCCGACGGCCTCGCGGTGTTGACGCACGCCCGCGAGGTCTCGCCGCAGATCCTGGTCCTCCTGATGACCGCGCACGCGACGGTGGAAACCGCCGTCGAGGCCCTCAAGCGCGGCGCCCACGACTATCTCCTGAAGCCGCTGATCTTCGACGACGTGCTGCACAAGATCGCGACGCTCCTCGAGCACCGCCAGATCGCCTGGGAGAATCAGCAGCTGCGGAGCCAGGTCACGCGCTCGTGGGACTTCGACAACCTGGTGGGCCGCTCGGCCGCGATGCGCGAGGTGATGAAGCTCGTCCAGCGCGTGGCGCCGACCAAGAGCACCGTGCTGATCACCGGCGAGAGCGGCGTCGGCAAGGAGGTCGTGGCGCGAGCCGTCCACCACTTCAGCGAGCAACGCGACCGCATCTTCCTGCCGGTCAACTGCGGCGCGATCCCCGAGAACCTGCTCGAGAGCCAGCTGTTCGGTCACCTGCGCGGCTCCTTTACCGGGGCCATCAGCAACCAGGAGGGCCTCTTCGCCCGCGCCCGCGGCGGCACCATCTTTCTCGACGAGATCGGCGACCTGCCGCTCGCGCTGCAGGTGAAGCTTCTGCGCGCCATCGAGCTGAAGGAGATCCTGCCGGTCGGGGCGACGACGCCGTCGAAGGTCGACGTCCGGGTGATCGCGGCGACCAACTCCAACCTCGCCAAAGCCGTCGAGGATGGCCGGTTCCGCGACGACCTCTTCTACCGCCTGAACGTCGTCGGCATCGAGATCCCACCGCTTCGCGAGCGCCGCGAGGACCTCCCGCCGCTCATCGAGCACTTCGTCCGTCTGCACAATCGCGAGCTCAAGCGCTCGTTCAAGGGCGTCGACGGCGCCACCATGAAGATCCTCATGTCCTCCCCATGGCGGGGCAACGTGCGCGAGCTCGACAACGTGATCGAGCACGCCATGATCCTCGGGGAGGGCGACTGGATCACGCCCGCCGATCTGCCGCGCGCGCTCAAGGGCACCATGGTGCTCACGGCGCCGGCCGGTGACGAGCTGCGCGGCGCCATGCGCATCTACGAGAAAACCCACATCCAATCCGCGCTCGCCAAGGCCGCGCACGACAAGAAGCTCGCCGCCGAGCTTCTCGGCGTGTCGCTGTCGTCGCTCTATCGAAAGATCGAGGAGCTCGAGATCGAGTGAGCGGCGCCGGGGCGGCCCGCATCCCGCCCCCGAGCATCCCCCCTGCCGGCGGCGGGAATCGCGCGTCCCTCTTTTCTCACGCATGGGAATACACCCCCGTACGTACGCGGGCTTCGGCTTGGTCCGGCGCTTGCACCGCATGGCAGTCGAGGAGGGACACCCACCGTGATGGACGATCCGCGATCCGCTCAGCTCGCTGGGCCACTGGAGTCCGACATCGTGCTGCCGGCGCAATGGTTCGCCCAGCGGTCGGCCCTACCCGAATCCGAGCGCCGACTCCGTCTCGCGATCCTCGAGGACGCGCTCCGCTACTACCGCGACTACGCCGGCATGAGCGATCGGCGCGCCCGCGCGTGGCACGACGACGCGGCGGAATGGTTCGCGAGCCGCGATCGCAGCGAGCCCTTCGCGTTCGAGAACGTCTGCGACGCGCTCGGTCTCGACCCGGCCGCCATCCGGCGCGGCTTACACCGTTGGTCGGTCGATCCCGACCCCATGCACCGCCACGCCGCCTGAGGAGGCTGCCATGCACGCCAACCGCCGAACCGATGTGCCCGAAGATCCGTCGCACACCGCCACCCGGCAGCGCCTGATGGACCGTCGACAGGCCGTCCTGTCGCGCGTCACGCGGACCGAGCGCGAGCTGCATTGGCTCGGCGCGAACGTCGAGTCGGACGCCGCCGAGGAAGCCGCGGAAGACACCGCCGCGGACCTGCTGCTCCGCCTGGACGACCTCGGCCGTCGCGACGTCGCCGCGATCGACGCGGCGCTCGACCGCCTCGCCCGCGACGAGTACGGCATCTGCACCTCGTGCGGGACGGCGATCCCGGCTGCGCGTCTCGAGGCCATGCCCGAGACGCCCCAATGCATCAGCTGCGCCCGCACCACGAAAACGTAGGGTTTCTCGCTGCGGACGCGCGCAGCACTGGCAGGTTGCTGAAAAAGGTCGAGATGCGAGGCGCAAGGAAGAGAGCGCGGAGGCGTAGCGGAGCTACGCCGCACAAGCGAACGACCGA
>CAZWAX010000346.1:0-6441 GCA_964631985.1 uncultured Polyangiaceae bacterium
GTGGGGGTAGGGGTGGCGGTTGTCGTCGCGGTCGCGGTGGGCGTGGCCGTCACGGTCGGCGTCGGCGTCCGGGTCGCCGTCACGGTGGCCGTCGGCGTCGGGGTGGCCGTTGCGGTCGCCGTCGGCGTGGCGGTGGGCGTCGCGGTGCGCGTGGCCGTCGGCGTGGCCGTGCGGGTCGGCGTCGGCGTCTGCGTGACGGTCGGCGTCGGGGTCACGGTCGGCGGGAGGCGATAGCCGAAATCCGCGGTCAGGTTGCACTCGCCGCCGGCGATCGTGATCGCCTTCGGGTCGTTGGCGGTCGTCAGCACGTGGCCAGGCGGCACCGTCGCGTTCACGACGTCGACGATGTAGTCGCCGGCCTCGAGCCCGTAGAAGTGGTAGATGCCGCCGGCGTTGGTGATCTGGCTCGCCACCACGCTCTCGCCGCCGTCGATGATGCCGTTGCCGTTGGTGTCGGCGATCAGATTCAGGGTGACCGTCGGGATGCCGGTCTCGGGGCCGCCGTCCTGGACCATGTCGGCGTCGAGGTCGTACCAGACGAAATCGCCGATGCAGCCGAACAGCGTGGTCGTGTCGGCGCAGGGAATCGTGGTGCCGAGCGCGGTCGCCGAGCAGATGTTGACGATCTCGGTGGTCCCGGGCGTCAGGTTGGGGAAGGTGTCGATGGTCACCTGGAACGTGACCTCGTAGGTGCCGCCGACCGGGAGGGGGTTCACCGCATCGAGCACCTTGCCGGGCGCGTCGAGCGGGAAGGCTGTGCCCATGCCGTCGTCGGGGATCGGCGTGACGACCATCGCGGCGTTCTTGAAGAACGTGCTGTTCGGGACGTAGGTCGTGTCGGCCGGGAGCGTGTCCTGGAGCAGGACGTTCGGCACCGGCGAGCGGCTGATGTTGCTGATGACGATCGTGTAGAGCAGCACGTCGCCGGGGCTGATGAAGCCGTCGCCGTCGATGTCGGTGTGAATCGTGCCGTTCTTGCCGGCCGAGAACTGCGCGAGCGGCGGGACGCCCGTGCCGACGTCCAGGCCCGGGGCGCCGGCGGTGGCGGTGGCGGGATCCTGGCCCCACGCGGCGGCGAGGTTCACGCCGTTGGCCAGCGTGTACACCAGCATGCCGGTCTGGTTGTCGTCGCCGGTGTCGTAGATCTTGGCGCGCTCGAGCTCCTTCAGGCTGAGCGCGAGGTCGTACTTGTTGCCGTTCGGATCGGTGAGCGGCCCGGTGGCCGGGTTCGAGTCGAAGTCGACGTAGACGGTGACTGCGGTGTCCCCGTTGCCGACCGGCGTGACCCAGACCGGGTTGCCGTTCTCGTCCGGGTTCGCAAGCGAGGTCGGGTCGCGGCCGATGCCGAGACCGATCAACACCTGCGGCGTCAGCGAGTCCTCCGGAACGAGCGTGAAGCCCCAGTCCCAGGACTGGTTGCCGCCGTTGGTGGCATCGGTCGAGTTGGTGGTGGAGAAGGCGAAGAAATCGCTCGCGGCCGTGAAGCGGGCGCCATAGCCGTCGGGGATGATCTGCGGCAGATAGCCGCCGGCGGCGCCGCCCGGGACGATCAAGGGCGTGGTGACGAGCGCCCCGCCGCCGTCACGCGTCGTGTACTGCACGGTGAGGTTGGCGACGCCGGGATTGTACAGCCAGACGGTCGTACCGGCGCCGCCCGACGTCGCGGTCGACACGGGCGTGTACGACGCGTTGGACCAGCGGGAAACCGGCACCAGCGCGGAATCGCGGCTCTCGTAGCTGGAGCTGATGTCGCCGGTCAGGATGTCGACCTGGACGGGATTGTCGGAGAGCACGCGCGCGCCGACGTTGACGCCGCCGTTGACGAAGTGGCTCTGTCCTTCGACGAGGTTGACGTTGGTCTCGAACACGCCGTTGGCGTCGGCGTCGATCTGGACCGCGGCGCCGCCCTCTCCCGCTTGGATCACCAGCCCCGTGTACTCGAACATCTGACGGTCGGTCGCGTCGGGGATGTTGACGCCGACCGGCGCGCGGTACTCCGTACCCCAGTTGGTGGTGTCGAGTACCTCGACCGAGCCGGCGAGCAGGGTGTCCGACTGGTCGGCCCATGCCGTGTGCGGGATCGCGACCGTGCGGGTCGCCGCGATCTTGTCGCGCCCGTCGAAGTCGATCGCCAGGAGATTGGCGGTGTTGATGTCGTTGTTGAGGATGATGACGGTACCGGCGTTGATGACGTCGCCCGGCACGCCGGGCGGGACACCGTTCGCGACGTTGCCGTCACCCCAGATCTGCGTCCCGTCGGTGTTGCCGGGCGAGCTGTACAGATCGAGGGGATTCGCGATGTCGGAGTCGTACCCGTTTTCCCACTGGTCGTAATAGATGATCGTGCCGTTCGCGACCGCCGCGATCGAGATGTAGGTCGTCACCGGGCTGCTGGGCGTGTTGCCCGAGCCCCCCGACTCGATCGCCTGCAGACCCGCCAACAGCTGATCTTCCGGGAACGGCATGTAGAAGAGCTGCACCGGCGCCGGGTTCGCGGCGAACGCGCGACTCACCTGGAGGAAGATTCCGATGACCCCGAGCATGGCGACTGCCGCGCGCATTCGTTTGCGAGTTGCTCGCGCACCAAGATCCTCGTCCGGCGCATACGACCGCGTGGGCGGGGGAAGGGGTTGCATCATTGGTCTCCTCCTTGACGGGAGTGTGGGAATAAGAACGCGGACGTGGAGACGTGAAGCGAAGCGCTCGTACCATTGGGGGCCGGCGTTGCACAAGCGCAATGTGCGCTGCCGGACCTGGCCGGAGTTATCCACAAGGGGAGCGCCTTGGCATGCGACACGGCGCACGCTGCGGACTGCTTTAGGGGAGGCAAGGCCCGCTCGAGGTCCACTCGAGCGTGACGACGGTGCCGCGACCCGGCCCCGAATCGATCGTGAAACGGCCCCCGAGGGCGATCGCGCGCTCCTCCATGCCGGCGAGCCCGAGGGCCGGGCTGCTCCGACTGCGGGGATCGAAGCCGCATCCATCGTCGCGGACCTCGAGCCGCAAGTGGCCGTTGTCGGCGGCGACCGTCAACACGATCGTCTCGGCGTCGGCATGGCGGACCGCGTTGGTGAGCGCCTCCTGCGCGATGCGGTAGACCGCGAGCTCCACGTGCTCGGCGAGACGCGGGATCGCCGTCGCGAGGCGGATCTCGACCGGGCGCGTCTCGGCGCCGAGCCCGGCGGCGGGGGACGCGAGGCTCGCCTCGAGCCCGAGGTCGTGGAGGATCATGGGACGAAGCTCGCGCGCGAGCACGCGGAGATGCTCCACCACGTCGTTCACGTAGCCGACCGCGCGGCCGATCGCCGCCGCGGCTTCGCGCGCGTCGGGGTGCAGTCGCTCGCGGACGGATGCGATCAGGATCCCGACGCCGATCAGCTCCTGGCAGACGCCGTCGTGGAGGTCGAAGCCGATGCGCTTGCGCTCTTCCTCGCGGATCGAGACCTGGCGCTGGGCCAGCAGCCGCAGGCGTTCTTCGCTCGCCCGCAGCTCCTCGAGCGACGCGCGGAGCGCTTCCTCGGCGTGCATGCGTTCGGTCAGGTCGGTGACGTTGCCGAGGATCGCGGGCGCGCCTTGATACTCGATCAGCACGGCGTTGAACTCGACCCAACGGATGTCGCCGCTCTTCGTGATCACGCGGTACTCCTGCGCGGGCGGGATGTGCGCGCCGCGCTGGCGGGCCTCGGCGCGTGCCTGCACGATCGGCAGGTCGTCGGGATGGACGAGCTGCCAGAACGGCATTGCCAGCTGTTCCTCCTCGGTGTACCCGAGCATCCGCACCGAAGCGGCGTTCACGTAGACGAGCTGCGTGCCCTGCACGAGGAACACCGGGATGGCCATCGCTTCGGCGACCATCCGGAACTTGGCCTCGCTCTCGCGGAGCTGCGCGTCGATGACGACCCGCTCGGTGATGTCGCGGCTCACGCCGCGGATGCCAACGAGGGCGCCGTCGGAGCCGTAGACCCCCGACGGCAGCGCCTCCACCCACCGGAGCCCGGCGGGCAGGTTGAAGAGGAACCACAGTGGTCCGGGCGTGGTCTCGGTGGTGAAGCGGCGAATCTCCTCCTCGGCGTCGGCGGCCGCCGGATGCGCCACGGTGAGCTCGCTCGCCCGGCGCCCGATCAGCTGCGTGCGCGGAATGCCGAAGAAGCGCTCGAAGGCGGTGTTGAGGTAGGTCCACCGGCCCTCGAGATCGATCGCCCAGATCAAGTCGCGGACGTTCTCGGCGAGGTCACGATAGGCGTCCCGCGACGCCGCGAGCTCGCGCGTCCGCTCTTCCGCGGTGCGACGGAAGGAGCGTGCATGCGCGAGGTTCCGCGCGGTCAGGTCCGCGAGGCCGAGCGCGACGACGGTCCCGAACGCCACCGCCGTATGAAGCTCGACCGGGTGGCTCGTCGGCGTGAGCCAGGGCAGCGCCGCGAGCGTGGGGAGCAGCGTGAGGACGACGAGCGTCGCCTCGGCCCCCCATCCCCAAGCAAAGGTGAACGCGGGCAGGGTATAGAGCGTGAGCAGCATGACGCCGAGCACCTCGCGGGCTCCCGTCGTCCCGACGAAGAGCGCGAGCTCGATCCACCCGAGCAGCGCGCATGCGACGGCGAGGACGCGGACCGCCGCGCGCTCCGTGCCGGCGCGATTCGCGCCGATCCACATCGCGGTCAGCACGGCGAGCTCGGCCACGCGTGCGATCGTGAGCGGCGCGACTGCGACGCCGCCGGCGACGAGCACGATCGTCCACGTCACGGCCGACACCGCCCACGTCGCCGCGAAGAGCGGCATCCGGCCGATCAGGAACGCGTGCGCCTCCGTCCGGTCCATTGGCCCCTCCTATGGCACAGCCGCTGCCACCGAGTCGCGCCCAACGGTCGGCCGTGACCTCCCGCCGGGGCCGGGGGGTCGTCTTGAGGCCGCCGGCCGCCCGCGCTAGTCGGTCGATTCCATACCATGCGAGCGAGGTTCCCATGACGACCGAGACTCCGAATCTACCCGCCGGCTTTCCCGCGATGTCCATCGAGGAGGCGCACCGCCGGATGACGGCGCCCGGCTCCATGCTCGAGGTCGAAGAGCGCGAGATCCGCGGCGTCCGCATCAAGGCCTGGAAGAACGCGCCGCCGACGCTCGCCGAGGTGTTCGCGATGAGCCAGTTCTTCGCCGATCGCACCTACATGGTGAACGACGACGAGCGGGTCACGTTCGACGCGCACCGGCGCGCGGTCGCGCGCTTCGCGGCACGGCTGGTCGCCGATGGCGTGACGAAGGGCGACCGCGTCGCCATCATCATGCGCAACCTGCCCGAGTGGTCGGTCGCGTTCTGGGCCGCGGCGCTCGCGGGCGCGATCGTCACGCCGTTGAACGCGTGGTGGACCGGACCCGAGCTCGAGTACGGCCTGCAGGACTCCGGCACCAAGCTCGTGGTCGCCGACGCGGAGCGCTGGGAACGCCTGCGCGAGCACGTCGACAACTGCCCCGACCTCGAGCGCATCTACGTCAGCCGCTCGAGCGAGCAGGACATCTCCGATCCGCGCGTGTGCAAGCTCGAAGAGGTGCTCGGGACGCCCAATACCTGGGCGGCGATCGAGCAGATCGACCTGCCGGCGGTCGCGCTCGACGCCGACGAGGACGCGACCATCTTCTACACCTCGGGGACGACCGGGAAGCCGAAGGGGGCCGTCATCACCCACCGCAACATCATCTCGAACGTCTTCAACGCGCTCGCCGCGCAGTCGCGCGGCTTTCTGCGCCGTGGCGAGGCGCCGCCGGCGCCCAACCCCATGGCGGCGCAGAAGGCGATCCTCATCTCGGTGCCGTTCTTCCACGCGACCGGCTGCTTCGCGATCATGGTGCCGGCGCTGCTCGCCGGCATGAAGCTCGTGATGCAGCGGCGCTGGAACGCCGATCAGGCGCTCGAGCTCATCCAGCGCGAGCGCATCACCAACGCGGGTGGCGTGCCGACGATCGCATGGCAGATCATCGAGCACCCGCGCTTCCACGAGTACGACCTGTCGTCGCTCGAGAACATCGCCTACGGGGGCGCGCCGTCGGCCCCCGAGCTGGTGCGGCGCCTCAAAGAACGGTTCCCGAAGCTCACGCCGGGGCAGGGCTGGGGCATGACCGAGACCTCCGCCACCGCCACCAGCAACGTCGCCGAGGACTACGAGCGGAAGCCGTCGAGCTGCGGTGTGGTGTCGCCGACCGGCGAGGTGCGGATCGTCGGCACGAACGGCGAGGACATGCCGGTCGGCGAGGTCGGCGAGCTCTGGTACCGCGGGCCGATCGTCGTCCGCGGCTACTGGAACAAGCCGCAAGCCACCGCCGAGACCTTCGTCGACGGCTGGGTGAAGACGGGCGACCTCGCGCGGGTCGACGACGAAGGCTTCGTGTACATCGTCGATCGCGCCAAGGACATGCTGATCCGCGGCGGCGAGAACATCTACTGCGTCGAGG
>CAZWAX010000347.1:0-6409 GCA_964631985.1 uncultured Polyangiaceae bacterium
GTGATCTGCTCGAGGTAGCCGAGGGCGATGGTGGCGGTGTTGGAGTTGCTGCCGTCGACGGCCGCCATCACCTGCACGGGCTTCCGGCGGCGGATCTGGTCGGCGAAGTCGGGCGGGATCGCGAGCACGAGCTTGGCCTTGCCGTGGTCGAGCAAGCGATCGGTGTCGTTCACGCCCTCGCACCGAGCGGCGATCCGGAAGTAGCCGCTCTCGGTCAGCTGGTCGACGTAGGCGCGGCTCTCGGCCGAGCGGCTGTAGTCGCAGACGGCGAGCGCGATGTCGTCGATCTCGGTCGCGACGACGTAGCCGAAGATGAAGAGCTCGAGCACCGGCATCAGCAGCACGATGCCGAACATGCGTTTGTCGCGACGGATCTGGACGACTTCTTTCCAGACGACCTGGAACATGCGGGCGAGGGAGGCGTACATGGGCTATTCCAGACGTTCCTGGAAGCGCGAGGCGCTGAACGTCACGATCGTCACCGCGAACACCACGAGCAGGACCGCCTCGGGCCACAGCACCTCGAGCCCGACCCGCTTCAAGTAGATGCCGCGGATCGCCGTCACGAAGTAGCGCGCTGGGAACAGGTACGAGACGGCCTGGATCGGTCCGGGGAGGTCCTCGAGCGGGAACACGAAGCCCGACAACAGCACCGACGGCAGCAGCGACATGAAGATCGCCGCCAGCATCGCGTTCTGCATGGTGTCGGCGATCGTCGACACCAGCACGCCGACGCCGAGCGCGCAGAACAAGTAGAGCAGGGCGAAGATCGCGAGCTGGATGATGCTGCCCTTGATCGGCACGCCGAAGAGCAGGTAGCCGGCGCAGATGATGATCACGAGGTCGACCATCGCGATCACCATGTAGGGGACGAGCTTGCCGATCATCATCTCGAGCGGGCGGATCGGCGATACCAGGATCTGCTCGATCGTGCCGCGCTCCTTCTCCTTGACGATCGAGAGCGCGGTCAGGATGGCGCCGACGATCATCATGATGACGGCGATGACCCCGGGCACGATGAAGTTCACGCTCTTGAGCTCGGGGTTGTACCAGACCCGGCTCGCGATCGTGATCGGCGGCGGGTCGGCGGTGGGGTCGGTCGTGCGCCCGGTCGCGACACCCCTCCGGGTGCTCGCGAACTGGTTCACGATCGCGAGCGCGTAGCCCTGCGCGATGGTCGCGGTGTTCGAGTCGGAGCCGTCGATCAGTACCTGCACCGCGGTCGATTCCCGGGCGCGGAGCCGCTCGGCGAACTCGCGGGGAATCACGACGGCCGCCCGCACCGAGTCGTTCATGAGGTCGCGTTCCAGCTCGGTGTCGTCGCGGGCGAAGCGCACGACGCTGAAGTAGCCCGAGCGCAGCATCTGCTCGGAGAGGTCGCGGCTTTCGGGGGTCTCGCTGTAGTCGAGGATGCTGATCGGGACGTTGTCGACGTCGTAGCGGATGCCGTAGCCGTACATGACCAGCATGCTGATCGGCCACAGCAGGGTGAGAGCGAGGCTCCGCGGGTCGCGTAGCACGTCGATGAACTCGCGGCGCAGGATGGCGCGGATGGTGCGGAGCGAGGAGCGCAGCCCGCGCCGCGGCATGGTCGTGGCGATCGCCATGGCTCAGCGTCCCTGCGCTGCCGCGTTCGCCTCGATGATCGCGACGAACGCGTCCTCGAGCGACGGCTCGATGCGCTCCATCCGGCGGAGCGCGAGGCCACGCGCGTCGAGGAGCGGGGGAATGGTGCCGCGCGCGGCCGCCTCGTCGGTCACCGTCGCGTGCAGCGCGTTGCCGAAGAGCGCGACGCTCTCGACCCCGGGTGCCGTCTTCAGGGCGTCGTAGGCACCCATCAGGTCGTCGCTCTCGAGCTCGAGGAGCGCATGGCGGATGTGGTCCCGCTTCAATTGCGACGGGGTGCCCGCCGCGACCACCTTGCCGGCATAGATCAGGGCGAGCTCGTCGCAGTGCTCGGCCTCGTCCATGAAGTGGGTGGTGACGAAGATCGTGATCCGCTGCGCGGCGAGGTCGCCGATCATCGCCCAGAAACGGCGGCGCGAGGCCGGGTCGACCCCGGAGGTGGGCTCGTCGAGAAAGAGGATCGGCGGCTCGTGCAGCACCGCACAGCCGAGCGCGAGCCGCTGGCGCCAGCCGCCGGCGAGCGCCGAGGTGAGCGTGTCGCCGCGCCCCTCGAGGCCCGCCATCTCGAGGGCCCAGGCGAGGCGGGCGCCGAGGCGCTCGCCTCGGACGCCATAGATGCCGGCGAAGAATCGCAGGTTCTCGGCGACCGTCAGGTCCTCGTAGAGCGAGAACTTCTGCGACATGTAGCCGATGCTCGTCTTCACCCGCTCGGGATCGCGCGCGACGTCGAACCCGCCGACCCGCGCTTCCCCGCCGCTCGGGCGGAGGATCCCGCACAGCATCTTGATGGTCGTCGACTTCCCGGCGCCGTTCGGACCGAGAAAGCCGAAGATGCGGCCGGTCTCGACCGCCAGATCGATGTGGTCGACCGCGACGAACTGGTCGAAGACGCGCGTCAGACCGTGCGCTTCGACCGCGAGCGTCGCGCTCACGATGCCGTCCCCGCGGGTGTCGCGGCGGGTCGCGTGTAGGCGAGAAACACGTCCTCGAGGGAGGGCGGCGCGATCTTCCAATCGTCGACGGCGACGCCGGCCGCGCGAACCCGGGCCACCCACGACTCGGGATCCAGCCCGTCGCGCGGCAGCGTGAGATGGATGCGGTCGCCGAAGAGCGCGGTGCTCTCGAAGCCCTGCAGATGGCGGAGCGCCCGCTCGGCCTCGCGCGGCGTCTCGCAATGGAGATCGAGCACGGCGACGCCGAGGTCGGCCTTCAGCGCGGCCGGCGGGCCGCAGGCGATCATCGCACCCTCCTGCAGGAAGCCAACGCGGCCGCAGCGCTCGGCCTCGTCCATGTAAGGGGTCGAGAGCAGGATCGTCGAGCCTTCCTGCAGGAGATCGTAGAGGATCAGCCAGAAGTCGCGACGCGACAGCGGGTCGACGCCGATCGTCGGCTCGTCGAGAAGCAGGATCTTCGGCTGGTGGATCAGGCACGCCGCCAGCGCGAGCTTCTGCTTCATGCCGCCGGAGAGGTCCTTGGCGAGTCGCTTCTGGAACGGCCCGAGCCGGCTGAACTCGAGGAGGCGTTGGATGCGGGTGCGGCGCGCCGCCGGGTCGACGCCCCACACCTCGGCGACGTAGTGCAGGTTCTCGAGCACCGAGAGCGTCCCCGAGAGGCTGAAGCGTTGCGACATGTAGCCGATCCGGCGCTTCACCTCGGCCGGGTCCGTGGTGACGTCGACGCCGTCGACCTCGGCGGTGCCGCCGTCGAGTCGGAGGAGGCAGGCGAGCAGGCGGAGAAACGTCGTCTTGCCGGCGCCGTCCGGGCCGACGAGCCCGAACAGCTCACCCGGCCGGACCGCGAAGCTCAGGCCGCGGAGCGCCTCGACGGTCCCGTAGCGTTTGACGACGTCGACGGCGCGGATGGCTGCCGTCGTGCTCGGCTCACCGTTCGGCATGTGCCGTCGCCACCGGCTGGTCGAGCGGCAACACCGTGTCGGCCGGCATGCCGGGCTTGAGCGACTCGTCCCGGGTCTCGACCTCGACCTTCACGCGATAGACGAGCTTCACGCGCTCGTCGGGGGTCTGGATGTTCTTCGGCGTGAACTCGGCGCGCTCGGCGATGAACGTGACCTTGCCCGGAAAGGGCTGGGCGGGGAACGAGTCGACCGTCACCTGTGCCGTCATCCCGAGGCGGACTTTCCCGAGGTCGCGCTCGCCGACGTAGACGTTCACCCACGGACGGCTGAGATCGCCGAGCGTCACGATCGGCGTTCCCGGCTGCACCATCTCGCCGGGCTCGCGGCTCTTGCTGAGGACGCGTCCGGCCGCGGGGGCGAAGAGCTGACAGCGGGCGAGGTCGAGCTCGGCGAGGTCGAGGTCGGCGGCCGCGCGTTGCAGCTCGGCGCGGGCGCCCTCGATCTCCTCGGTGCGGAAGCCCTCGCGCAGCTGGTCGAGCTGGGCCACCGCCTGGTCGCGGGTCGCCCGCGCGTTGGCGAGCAGGTTCTCGAGTCGGTCGCGCTCGCCCTGCGCCACGATGCCCTCGGCGTGCAGGCGGGCGATGCGGGCGTGCTCGCGGGTCTGCATGGCGAGCTCGGCGTCGGCGGCCTCGCGGGCGGCGAGCGCGCGGCCGATCTCCTGCTCGCGCGCTCCCTTCGTCATCATGCGGTAGCGGGCGTCGGCGCCGTCCTTCGCGGCCGTCGCGCGCGCCACACGGAGGCGATACTCGCGGTCGTCGAGCTTGCCGACGGGCTCGCCCTTGTCGACCATGGCGCCCTCGTCGACGGTGCGCTCGATCATGCGGCCCGCGACCTCGAACGCCACGTCGACCTGCGTCACCTCGATGATGCCCGAGCCCCGGATCGCCGTGGCGGCCTGCTCGTGGACGATCCACCAGCGCCGGCCGAGGAAGGCGGCGGCCACCAGAGCGGCAACGACGAGCCCGACCGCGAGGGGACGACGCATGACGAGCCTACCCAATCACTTTGCGATCGTAATGCTAGGCCCGCCGGCGGCGGGCTTCACGACCGTCATCTGAAAGAGCTGGTAGAGGAGGACGAAGGCCTTCTTGTTCCATTGATACCCGGCCTCGGGGGCGAGCGCGTAGGAGTGCCCGCGATAGCGCACGTGGCGCGTCCCCGCGCCGAGCGGTCGGGACGACTCGACGAGGGCGAGCGTGAACGTGGGGTTCTCCCGGATGGACGGCGTCCGCGAATGCGGCGCGACGTCGTACTCGGGGTCCTCGCCGAGCGCGTGGCCGAGGAAGTCGATCATGTTGGCGAAGCTGCGAAGCCGAAACTTGCCGCGCACCGGAAACTCGCCGCCCGGGTAGCCGGGGCGGATGTCGACGATCAGCTCGTCCTCGAGGTTGCGCTCGGCCTCGTCGTGCAAGGCCCGGCGTTCGGCGTTGGAGAGCACCTCGGGGTCGTAGTTGGTGACGACGATGCGGCCGACCGTGCGCTTGGTGAGGCGGAAGCCGCTCGGCTCGCGCGTCACGGTGAACCCGTCGTCGAGCGACTGCAGTACCTCGGGGGTCACCGAATCGGCCGCCACGATCCAGCTTTCGGTGAAGATCATCGGCTCGGCATAGAGCGCGCCCTGATCTTGGATCGCCGAGAGGTGGAGCGCGGCCCGCCGAAACGTGGTGTAGCCCTCGCGATCGGCGGGCTTGTTGGCGTACGCGACCTTGCCGCCCTGGCGCTCGGTGCGGAACTCGCCGGCCATCATGCGCAGCAGGAGGTCGACGTCGGCGCCCTGGCGGAGCAGCAGCGTCAGCGTGCTCTCCGGAAACGGCGTGAGCAGTCGGCGGGTGAACTCTTCGCCTTCGACCGGAACGATGCTGAACGTCGGATTGTCGGACCAGCTGCCGCCGAAGATGGGCGAGAGGTTGCCGGCACCGCCGTCGATCCCGCCCAGCGGCGGGGTCGCGCCGGCGTTCAGCTGCAGGTTGAACGTGGCGGCGATGCTGGAGAGGGCCGTGAAGTGCAGCGGCTCGTCATGGCGGGCGCGCGCGATGTTGAGGATCAGCTGGCGGCAGAGCGCGTCGGTCGCGATCGCGTCGTACGCCATCACCGTCCGATTCAGCTGCAACGCCGGCAGGCAGCCGCTGCACGCAACCGCGAAGGCGGCGACGAGCCACGCGATCGTTCGCGTCGGACGGCCTTCCGTGGCGGGCGAGGGACGGAGCACGCGACCGCGATGTATCCCGCCCGCGGCGCGCTTTCAAAGGTCGCCGCGCGCGTGGCGGAGCGGCAGGCGATCGTCTAAAACGCGCGCCATGCCCGACTTCCGCTACCAGGAGATGTTCCCCCACGGCCACGACGCGACCCCGTATCGCAAGCTCGATGGCGCCTGGGTCGGCACCGACACGTTTCGCGGCGAGCGCGTGCTCACGATCGACGCGGCCGCCCTCACGCGGCTCGCCTTCGAGGCCGTCCGCGACGTGTCGCACCTCTTCCGGCCGGGACACCTGGCCCAGCTGCGGACGATCCTGGAGGACACGGAAGCCTCGGTGAACGACCGCTTCGTCGCGCTCAACATGCTGCGGAATGCCTGCGTATCGGCGGGCATGGTGCTGCCGTCGTGCCAGGACACCGGCACCGCCATCGTCCTCGGCAAGAAGGGCCAGCGCGTCTGGACCAGCAGCGACGACGAAAGTGCGCTCGCGCGCGGCATCTTCGACGTCTATCAGCAGACCAACCTGCGTTATTCGCAGATGGCGCCGCTCTCGACCTTCGAGGAGAAGAACACCGGGACGAATCTGCCGGCGCAGCTCGAGCTCTACGCCACCGCCGGCGACGAGTACCGCTTCCTCTTCGTGACCAAGGGCGGCGGCTCGGCCAACAAGT
>CAZWAX010000348.1:0-6406 GCA_964631985.1 uncultured Polyangiaceae bacterium
GGGCTACAGCGGCGGGAGCCGTGGCGGGTGCGGGGGCAGTCGCGGCGGCGGCGGTGGTCGCGGCGGCGGCGGACGGCGGCGATGAGAGGAGGACGAGTCATGCAAGCAGAGACGCCACATCATGGTTTCCGCGGTCCACGCATCCTCGGTCCGCTCGTCGTCATGGTGCTCCTGGCATTCCAGGCGACCGCACAGGCAGCGGCGCAGCGCACGTTCGCCTCCGCCGACGAGGCGGTGAGCGCGCTCGTCGACGCCGCGGGCGCGCGTGATCGCGCGGCGCTGAGCGCGTTCTTCGGCCCCCACGGCGGGGGCGTGCTCACCTCGGGTGATCCCGTCGCCGACCGTGAGGCGAGCGACATTTTCGCGGTGCGCGCGGCGGAGCGAAAGCACCTGCAGTACGTCGGCGACGACTTCGCGGTCTTGAGCGTCGGCAACGACGACTGGCCGTTCCCGATTCCGCTGGTGCGAACGCGCGACCGGTGGAGCTTCGACACCCTCGCCGGCGAGGAGGAAGTGAAGAACCGCCGCGTCGGCCGGAACGAGCTCCACACGATCCAGACCTGCCAGGAGGCCGTCGCGGCGCAACGCGAATATGCGCGGCGGCGCCGCGCCGAGACCGGCGTCGCGGAGTACGCCCAGCGTCTCCGCAGCACGCCGGGCAAGCGTGACGGTCTCTACTGGGAGGCGTCCGAGGGCGAGGACGAAAGCCCGGTCGGACCCTTCTTTGCCGGCGCAAGCGCGGAGGGCTACCAACTGGAGCGCGCGAAGACGGCCCCGGAGCCGTTTCACGGCTACATCTACAAGGCGCTCAGGTCCGCCGGCCCACACGCACCAGGCGGCGCCCGCAGCTATATAAAGGATGGAAAGATGACGGGCGGATTCGCAATGCTCGCCTATCCGGTCCGCTATGGCGCGAGCGGCGTCATGACCTTCCAGGTGAACGAGCAGGGGATCGTGTTCCAGAAGGATCTCGGCCCGCGCACGGCGGAGATCGCGGCGAAGATCACCGCGTACGATCCCGACGAGACCTGGGACCCGACCGAGTGAGAGCGCTCGCGGTCGTCACGTTCATCCTCGCTGCGTTGCTCGTCTCCGGTGCCCCAGGGGCGTATGCGGAGGAGTCGGCCGCGAAGGCCGAGCCCGCCTCGATCTGGCCGCAACCCGACTACACGGGCGACCTCTGGTCGCGCCGCCACCTCACCGGCGACTGGGGAGGCCTTCGGACGACGCTCGCCGAGCACGGCGTCACGCTGTCCGTCGATCTCCTGCAGACCTATCAGGCCGTCGTCGACGGCGGTCGCGACGAGAACGACGCCTACGGTGGCTCGGCCGACTACGAGCTGCACGTCGAGACCGAGCGCCTCGGCCTCTGGCCGGGTGGGTTTCTGCGAGTGTTCGGCGAGTCGCGGTTCGGCAAGTTCGTGAACGCCGACGCCGGTGTGCTGCTCGCGCCGAGCATCGACTCGCTCTTTCCGCTCCCCGAGACGATCACGACCCTCACCAACGTCAGCTACGTGCAGTTCCTCGCCGAGTGGGTGGCGATCCTCGGCGGCAAGCTCGAGACGCTCGACGGCGACCAGAACGCGTTCGCGAGCGGCCGGGGCAAGACCCAGTTCTCCAATCTCGCGCTCGTGCTGAATCCGGCTCTGCTGCGCAGTGTGCCGTACTCCGCGCTCGGGGGCGGGCTGCTCTTCGTGTTGCCGAAAGGGCTCGGCACCTACGGGATCACCGTGCTCGACGCGCTCGGGCAGCCCGACCAGGCCGGCTTCGACGACGCCTTCGACGACGGCACCGTGATCGCCCAGGAGCTGCGCCTCGGCTACCGCCCGATCGGCTTGCCGGGCCACGTGACGATCGGCGGCAGCTGGTCGAGCCGCGACTTCGCGGTGCTCGACCAGGATCGCCGCCTGCTCCTCGACGCCATCGTCGGCACCGACCCGCTCGACATCGACCGCGCGGGCGATTCCTGGGCGATCTACTATAATTTCGATCAGTACCTCTTCGTCGAGAAGGACGACCCGACCCAGGGCATCGGGCTCTTCTTCCGCTTCGGCCAGGCCGACGAGCGCACCAACCCGATCGAGCGCTTCTACAGTTTCGGGCTCGGCGGGGGCGGCATCGTCCCGACCCGCGATCGCGACACCTTCGGCATCGGGTTCTACCTCACCGATCTGAGCGACCAGTTGCCGCCGCGGATCGAGCGGCGCGTCCGAGGCGGCAAGGGCTTCGAGATCTTCTACAACGTCGAGGCGCTGCCGTGGCTGCACGTGACGCCCGATCTGCAGGTGCTCGAGCCGTCGTCGAAGCGCGTCGACACCGCCGTCGTGGTCGGCCTGCGGGCGCAGATCGCGTTCTGATCGCTGCGAACCGCGTTTCGCATTCGTGCGACGGACTCCTCCCGAAGAGCATCCGCTCGCCGACAATCCGCGGCGAGCGGAATGGCACTTGGTTTGCTGGCTACAGGGTAGCAAATCAAAAAAGGAGGAGCACATGAGGAGCTTCGTCTTCACGAGGAGGGTTTTGGCCGTTGCCGTGGCTGCAGCGCTCGCCGCGCTCGGGGGCGTGGCCGGTCACGCGCGCGCCGACGGGCCCGAGGTGGGCGTCAACGTGGGAGCGGCCTTTCCGCTCTCCAAGTACAGGAAGACGACCGATCCGGACCTCGGCGGGACGTTCGGTCTCGAGGGCGGCTACCGGTTCGACCTCGGCGAAAACTTCGCGATCTCCCTGCTCGCGAATCCCCAGTTCTTTCTCTACGACAGCGAGCACGAGTGCTGCGACGGCCACGACGACGATGACGACGTCGCGAGCGTGTTCGCGATCACCTCGGGGCCGCGCTTCTCGCTCCTGACGGGGCCGGTCGAGACCTACGTAGGGGCCGCCGGCGGCTACTACCGCGACATGAGCGGCCAGATGGAGGACGACGGTCTCGGCTTCAACGCCGGGGGTGGCGTGGCCTTCGAGGTGGCGCCCAATACGACGCTCGGGGTCTTCGGCCGCTACGACTACGCCAACATGGTCGCGCGCCCCGGCTCCGACGTCGCCCGCCAATGGGCGTCGGCGGGGATCACCGTCCAGCACGTCTTCCAGGTCGAGGAAGCGCCGCCGCCGGCACCGCCACCGCCCGCACCGCCGCCACCACCTGTGCCGAAACGGCGCATCATACTCCGTGGTGTGAACTTCGACTTCGACAAGTCGACCATCCGTCCCGATGCGCGCGTCATCCTCGACGAGGCGGTCGCGACGCTCCGGAGCGAGCCCGAGATCCGCGTTTCGGTCGAGGGTCACACCGACGCGATGGGCAGCGACGAATACAATCAGCGCCTGTCGGAGCGGCGCGCGACCGCCGTCGCCGACTACCTGTCACGGGGCGGGATCTCCCGCGGTCGCTTCAGCACCGAAGGCTTCGGCGAGAGCAATCCGGTCGCGAGCAATGTCGAGGAGGACGGACGGGCCCAGAACCGCCGCGTCGAGCTGCGCATCCTCGGGCAGTAGAGAACGATCACGTGCGAAGCGCCGGGGTACGAACCGTACCCCGGCGAGTTTTTGCTTGACCCGCAGTGGGTCGCCTTATAGGTGCGCGAACGCTCGCGCAGGTTGCCCCGTCTTGCTTGTTGCCCAGCACGAGGTGGGAGTTCCGCGCGGCCAGGAGGACTCGTGGTGCGCGGACGATTGGCGGTGTGGCTCGGGGTGACGGTGGCGCTGCTGGCGGTGCGACCCGTGGCGGCGCAGCTGCCGTCGCAGACCGAGCTGCTCGAGCGCCTCCGACGTCTGGAGGCGGACCAGGCCGAGCTCAAGCGCGAGCAGGGCAGCTTGCAGGAGCAGCTGAAGGCGAAGGATACGCGGATCGATGCCTTGCAGGACGATCTCGAGCGCGCCAAGGGAACGGTGCGCGAATGGGCTGCCGAGCACTCCGAGCCGCAGGGCGACGGCATGCCACCGCCGCCCGATCCCGACCCGACGCGCGGCGCGCTCGCGACGACGGATCCGAAGGCCGCGTCGGTGAAGCCGTCGATGCTGGCCGGCGTGCTCGGCACCTACGAGCAGGGCCGCGGCTTCGGCTTCATCCGGACCGAGTTCGGGGAGGTGAATTTCGGCATCTACACCTACCTCCGCTACCTGAACCAGAGCGCGCTCGACGACCGGTACACCAACGGGCTCGGCGAGGACGTCCGGCTCGACCATCGGAACGACCTCGAGCTCAACAAGGCCAAGATCGAGTTCCGCGGCTGGCTGATCGACCCGCACTTCCGCTACACGCTCTACACCTGGACGAACAACGCCGCGCAGGGGCAGGGGGCGCAGGTGGTGCTGGGCGGCAACCTCAATTGGGCGTTCAGCTCGGCCCTGACGGTCGGCGCCGGCGTCTTGTCGCTGCCGACGACGCGCTCGACGCAAGGCAACTTTCCGTACTGGCTCGGCGTCGACCACCGCACGATCAGCGACGAGTTCTTCCGCGGCTCGTACACGATGGGGGTCTACGGCTACGGGCAGACGGGGAGCGTCGGCTACTTCGCGATGCTCGGCAACAACCTGAGCATTCTCGGCGTCGACGCGGGGCAGCTCGACGGCGACTTCAGCACGGTCTCGCTGGCGCTCTGGTGGATGCCGACGACCGGTGAGTTCGGCCCGCGGAACGGATTCGGCGACTACGAGCACCACGAGGACGTCGCGACCCGCATCGGGGGCCACTTCACCTTCAGCCCCGAGGATCGCCAATCGCAGCCCGGCACCGATGACATCGACAACACCCAGGTGCGTCTCTCCAACGGCACCATCATCTTCACGCCGGGGGCGCTCGCCCCCGACGTGCGTGTCGACAGCGTCAAATACTACATGGTGGACTTTGACGCCGGGGTGAAATGGCGCGGCCTGGCGCTCGAAGGCGAGTACTATGTGCGCTGGCTGAACGATTTCGATGCCAGCGGACATCTGCCCCTGCACAGCACCTTCGACCACGGGTTCCAGGTGCTGGCGTCGGGGATGGTCCTGCCGAAGACGATCCAGGTGTACACGACGGGGGCGTACATCTTCGGCGACTTCGGGGATTCGTGGGAAACGACCGCCGGCCTCAATTGGTGGCCGTTCCGCCGCCGCGAGCTCCGCTTCAACGTCGAGTATCTCTACGAAAACGAGTCGCCGATCGGCTACACCGCGGTGCCGCAGTCGGTCGGCGCCACCGGCTCCATCTTCAACGCCAACCTGGAGATGTCCTTCTGATGCGATCCATCCTGCGCTGTACGATGGCCGCCGTGCTGTTGCTGGCCGTGAGGCCGGCTTGGGCCTATGACCTCAACGACAGCCACTTCCACCTCACCAACTACATCCAGGAAGGCACCGACATCCGGACCTTCCTCGACATCATGGGCAAGCGCGTCGGGCGCGTCGCGCTCTTCGGCATCCCGCTGCAGCAGCAGTGGTCGTATCGCGTCTCGGGCGACAATGCGCCGAGCTACTATCTCGATACCGACGCCGACCTCTACTATTACGCGTTCACCGACGCCTTCATCGCGACCGCGTACCGGTCGCTGTCGAAGAGGCAGCAGGCCCGGTTCGATCCCATGATCACGGGCTTCAACCCGGCGGACATGTACGCTGCCGACCACATCCGGCGCGTGCTGCAGACGTTTCCCGGCGTGTTCTCCGGGATCGGCGAGTTCACCATCCACAAGGAGTTCGTCTCCTCGAAGATCGCGGGTGACGTCGCGAGCCTCACCGATCCGGCGCTCGACCGCATCCTCGATTTCGCCGGCGCGGTCGGGCTCGTCGCCATCCTCCACAACGACATCCACATGCCGTACGCGAAGCCCGACGCGGCGCGGATCTACTTCGACCAGATGAAGGCGCTGTTCGCGCGCCACCCCCGCACCACCATCATCTGGGCCCACACCGGGCTCGGGCGCATCATCCAGCCGATCCAAGGGCACGTCGCGATGATCGAGGAGATCCTGACGGATCCGGCGCTCCGCCACGTGTACTTCGACATTTCTTGGAACGAGGTCGCGAAGTACGTCGTGGACTCGCCCGAGTCGGTCGCGATCACCGCCGGGCTCCTCGAGCGCCACCCCGACCGAGTGCTGTTCGGCACTGACGAGGTCGCGCCGAAGGACCAGGCCTCGTACCTCAGGATCTACGATCAGTACGCGCCGCTCTGGAAGGCGTTGTCGCCGAAGGCGAGCGCGCAGCTGCGGATGGGAAACTACGAGCGGATCTTCGACCAGGCCCGGCGCAAGGTGCGAGCTTGGGAGAAGGCGAACGTCCACTAACCAGCGGAGGGAGATCATGCACACGCGACGAAGCACGGTTTGGATGGGACGGACGGCAGTGCTGCTGAGCCTCGGGCTCGCGGCAGCGGGCTGCGTGAAGAACGTGCGCAGCGACGGCGGGGGCCGTGAGCCGGCGAGCGCCC
>CAZWAX010000349.1:0-6402 GCA_964631985.1 uncultured Polyangiaceae bacterium
TCGACGCCGGCGTCCGTGCTTCGAGAAATTCGGTCTTCTTCAACGGGCTGCTAGCTCGGTAGTGGCAGTGGGCAGGTTGCCCCCGGGATTGTTGCACGAAACAAACGGCTGGACGAGATTCATCGCGATCAGTTTGGCTTTTTTCGGATGCACAAAGGCACATTGTGCGTTCGCCAGACGGACGCTCGGTCCGCTGATCGCCGCGATCGCTGCTACGACTAGCAGGCTGCGTCTCATATGGCGTCTCCTTCGACGGTGATCATGCGCCGACTTTGACAGGGTCCTCCTGCCACGATCGTCGCAAACAAGTTTGCTGGGAGTCAGAGGGCTATCATCACTCACCGGAGAGTCCATATTTAGTTAGTTGGGCACGAACGCGTGCCGACGCCAAGAATTATCGCGCCATTCCGGCGCATTCGGTGCATTCGACTCGGGCGGTAAGGCGGCACGCGCCATTCAAACCGGAAATGGAGAGCTTCATATTTCGGGGCGGAGCGGAACACGTGACATGCGGACCGTGGGTCATTTCTCCTACCGCCGCGGAGCGGTCGACCCGCGAGCGAAAGGGCCACGGTGACCGTTCTCGCGACGGTGGCGACGCTCGGCAAGGTCACGGATGTCGTCGTCAGCGCGCGCGAGATTGTGACGGCGCCGCTATCCGAGCGCGGAGCGTTGGCAATGGCGTACCTTCATCCGCCTTTCGCCACGTTGGCGGGAATGAGAAAGGCGCCCGGGATCCCGGCGTCGAGCGTGGCAAGCTTCGCTCCGTGTGCTGCGGCCAGGTCCAGAAGGTGCGCATCGGTTGTCCGGGATGCGGAGGAACACCCCTCCGGGAACTAGCGAGCGGCCTGATCGTCGGCGAGCAGGACGTGCCGGGCGCGCAAGGCGGCGACCATGCTGGTCAGCGTCTCGGTTGCCTCCGCTGCAGTCACGCGGCCTCCAGTTCGCTGCACCGAAACCCGCACGAAGCCGAGCTCCGGGATGGCGGAGGTCATCAGCTTCGTCGCCTTCTGTCTTCTGGCCGCGGCAATCCACGCGGCGGTCGCTCGTGATCGACGTGATCGGACCAGCCCCAGGCGACCAGGATGTTGACGTCCAGCAGGTAGCTCACGGGAAATCCGACAGCAGTTCGCGCACGGCGTCCGTGGTCAGCGGCGGCTGATCGTCAGGCGAGGCAAAGATCATCGCGCCGGTGTGAGGACAGCGCACCTTCGCCGGTTTGCGCGCAGGAGCGAGCGAAAGGCTCGCCCGGCGCCGAAGGTACTCCGACACCGTGACGCGCTCCTTCCTGGCCCTGGAACGGATCAGGCGAGCTTCCTCATCGGTCACTTTGAACGTCAGGGTCGCCATCGGTAATACCGCAATACTCAGACTCGCACGCCGTCAACCTGGTGCACGGGCGGGAACAAAATGGCGTCCCTCGTGGGATACGCGCGACGCGCGCACCGCACGGGGACGAAAAGGAAGAATCCTACTTACACGTGAGCTTGCTGGCGCTGGGGGTGCACGACGGGGCCAGCGGGGGCTGCTTGAACTTGACCTCGCCGCACTGGTCGGTGCCCGGCATGCCGCCCGGAGGATTGCCGGTGTCGTTCAGCTCGAACGCCACCGCGATCGGCGATTCCCCGGGGGCGAGCGGATAGCTCCCCATGTCGCCGTCGATCACGAAGGAGAACATGCCCGGCACCTTCGACGACTTGTCGGTGACCACGACCTTCTTGATGCCGTTCTGGACGGCCGGCTTGGCCTTGTCGAGGTAGCTGAACTTCTTGGGCGGCGTTCCGGCCACCTTCCAGCCGACGGGCGACGTCGTCGTGAAGAAGCCCGCGGGGATGTGCTGATCGATCACGAGGCCTCCCGTCGGTCCGAGCACGCGAACGTGCACGCCGCGCGACTGCGGCGCGACCGCCGGTCCGCCGGTCGGGATCTGGAACGAGCCCTGGATCTTCACCTTCTGCTGGCCGAGCGCCTGGTCGAGCTTGGTGAACGTCACCTTGGGCTTGATCCAGTCGCCTTCCCCGTCGGGCCGCGAGCAGGGATCGTCGGTGCCGATCGCCGGCGGGTTGGCGAGCGCGCCGACACAGTAGCCGTCGTCGTCGCTATCGTTGTCGGTATCGGCGGGGCAGACGTCGTCGCGCGTACAGACGCCGTCGCCGTCCGGATCGACGCGCTGACAGAGCGTCGTGCAGCATGCGTTGGTGCCGTTGGCGACACCGTCGTCGCACTCTTCGCCGCTGTTGAGGATGGCGTTGCCGCAAGACTCGAGCCGGCAGAGCGCATCGCATCCGTCGCCGGGGACGGTCCCGCCGTCGTCGCATTGCTCCTCGGCGTCGCGGAACCCGTCGCCGCAGACGGCGGGATTCTCACGCGTCGAGGGCACGCAGAGGAGACTCGCCTTCTTGGCCAAGAGGTTCTGCGTGCCGAACGCATTCGCGGCGTCGAGCGTGACCTTGTCGAACGCCGCTTGTCCGGACGCCTGCTTGATCTTGTAGCAATGCAACTGGGCGGCCGGACTGATCGTCCCCCCGTCGTCGACGTCGACCGCGTTGCATACGCTCTCCGGCTGCAGCACCGTCGCGAGCTTCGTTTCGAAGGCGTCCTGCAGCGCCGAGGTCACGGGCGCGAACTTCGGCGACCCCGACGGCGTCTTCGCGCTGTAGCACTTGAACCGGTCGATGTTCAGCGACGGCGGGACGCCGTCGCGACCGGCCGGCATGCAGACCCGTTTCGCCTTCTTCAGCGTGAGCGGTTGGCCTTCACCGAACTCGTCGTCGACGGTCTCGGTGCTGGACGCGAAACGCGTCTGCCCGGGCGCGTCCTTGATCTGGTAGCACTGCAGGTGCGCGGTCGGGTCGGCGATGCCCTGCCCGTCCTTGTCGACCGCATTGCAGTACTCGGTCGTCTTGACGACCCGCGTGATCTTGGTCTCGCGCTCGTCGGCGAGGGTCACCAGCCGCTCGATGAAGGCCGGCGAGCCCGACGTCTTCGTAGCGGCGTAGCACTTGTAGTGGTCGATCACGACCGCGACCGGCGTCGCGGTCGCGGTGGGGGTGACCGTGGGCGTCGGCGTCCGCGTGGCACTGGGCGTCGCGGTTCGCGTCGCGGTCGGCGTCAGGGTGGGCGTGCTGGTCGGCGGCCCCACGGTCGGCGTCGCGGTCGCTTCAGTCGAGGTCGGCCCCGTCGCGACGACCGTCGGTGTCGCCGTGCGGGTCACTCCGGACGTCGCGGTGCGGGTCGGAGTCGGGGAGCGGCTCGGCGTCGGGGTGCGCGTCGGGCTCACGGTCGGGGTGGGCGTGGGCGTCACGCAGAGAAAGGCGGTGCAGGTGGCATTGCAGCATGCCCCGTCGGCGCTCGCGCCCTTGTCGCAGACCTCACCCAACTGGCGCACGCCGTCGCCACACACCGGACAATTCGGGTACGGACCCTGGACGATCGGGTTGGGGATCGGCTGTGGATTGAAGACGACGCCCGGACCGATCACCGGGTTGGCGCCCGGGGGATACGTCGTCGTCACCGTCCCACCCGGCGGGGCGACGTACTGCGAGCTCCCCCCGAGCTGCATCGGTCGCCGCGAGATCAGCTCGATGTCGGACCCGCCCGGAAAGTTCGTGATCGGATTGACGCCTCCGGTGCCGTCCACTTTGACGTTCGGGTCGACGAAGAGCCCGCATGCGGCGATCGTGATGCTCTGACCGCTGCCGTGATTGGTCCCGCTGGAGGCGATGATGTTCTTCTGCAGGCGGAGGTTGCCCGTGCTGCCCTCGTCGGTCGCGAGACCGGCCTGGACATCCACGTACCCGCCCTCGCCCGTGGCGCTGGTGCCACGGCTGGTGACCGTGCCGTTCATCGTCGCCGCCCGGCCGGCGCTGGCGTAGACATCGCCGCCGGCATCGGTGCCGCTGCAATCGCTGTCGGCGGTGAAGACGAGATCGCGGCCAGCGGCGAGATCCAGGGTCCCGCCGTCGCCGCCGATGGCGCCGCTCTTCATCGAGATGGTCCCGCTGATCTCGAGGTCGCCGTCGAAGGGGCCGAGCCGGTTCGGATTGACGTCGCCGGAATCGATCGTGACGGTGCCACCCGAGCCGTCGAAGTTGGTCGCGGCATCGGCACGGATGACCATACCGGCGCCGAAGAACCGGATCCGGCCCGCCGCGAGCACGTCGAGCTCCCCGCCGTCGCCGCCGAACGTATCCGTGGCGCTGCCGCGCATCAGGAGCGATGCGGCGTTGACGTCGAGGTTGCCGCCGGCCACGCTGCCGCCGAGGAAATCCTCGCCCGCGTCGATCGTGATGAATCCGCCATAACCACCGCCGACGTTGCTGTCGGCGTTGATGGTGCCGTTGGTGAGCGAGAAGTTGTCGCCGACCGTGGCGCTGAACTCGCCACCGTCGCCCCCGCCGCCGCTGACGTCGACCGAGCGCGTGATCGTGAGGCTACCGCCGGCCGTGAAGTCGGCGACGCCGCCCGTTCCGGCGTTCTGTCCCGACAGCGTGATGTCGCCGTTGATGGTGATGCTGCCGGCCTGCGCTTGCACGTCGATCTCGCCGCCGTCGGTGAAGCGGTCACCGAGGTCGGCGAAGGAGCTGATGCCGGGGCCGTCGATCACCGCCCCGGGCTGTACGATGACGTTCTGGCCGGCGATCAGGCGGATCGAGCCCGCGGAATCGCCGGCGACGTCGAGGTTGCCGTCGATGTCGATCGTGCCGTTGCTGGTGAGGGAGATGAGGCCGCCACCGATGATGAAGCCGTTCGGCTTCACGAAGTCCCCGCGCGCCTTCAGTTTCCCGGTCGAGGTGACCGTGATGTTGCCGGCGTTGGCCACCCGGATGAAGCCGAGGCCGGTCATCTCGAAGGTCTTCTCGAGGCTGAGCGCCCGGCCGCCGAGGTCGAAATCGCACCCGCCGGCCGTGACCTCGATCGCGGTGGTGACCCGGACCAACGTCGCGCTGCAGGTGCCGGAGGCGCAGAGCACGTTGGTCGTATTGGCGAGGGCGTCGGGTCCGCAGGTGCGGAGGACGGCAAAGGCCGGCACCGGCGACAGTCCCAGCATCAAGACGGCGGCGAGCAATCGCAACGAGCGGAACCCGGAGGTTCGCTGCTCGTGATGGGGCTTCACGCGCATACACTTCCTTCCGTTGACGAACGACTCCGAGATCTGGGGGAGGCCGGCCCGCGGATTATGCGGGCTTGGCGAACGCCGGGTCAACCGTGCGCGACAGGAATCTGCACCCCAGCGGTGAGCGTCCCCGCGCTTGCGGCTTGAGCCGCCCCACCCATGCGCGTATGAGCGGGACCGAGACGGCATCGTGGCGAACGTCCCCAGGCCAGATTTTCGCATCATTTTCCGGGCCGCTAGCCTCCTGAACTCCTCGCTCGACGTCGAGGTCGTCCTGCGCGAGCTCCTCGACGGCCTCGATCGGCTGTTGCAGCCGACCCACTGGTCGCTCCTCCTGCGCGACGCGGAGACCGGGGAGCTCGTCTTCACGTTGGTGCGCGGCGAGGCCCAGCCGCAACTGCTGGAGCGCCGTCTCGCCCCCGACGAAGGCATCGCGGGTTGGGTCGCCACCCACGACGAGGCCCTGCTCATTCCCGACGTCGCCAACGACCCGCGCTTTTCCGCGCGCATGGACACCTTGTCCGGATTCCGCACCCAGTCCGTGCTGGCGGTGCCGCTGCGGGCGCGCGCGCGATGCATCGGCGTCCTCGAGATCGTGAACACCCTCCACGAGCGCATCTTCGACGCGAACGACCTCGAGATTCTCCAGAGCTACGCGGATTTCGCGGCCATCGCGATCCACAACGCCCGTACCCACGAGGCGATCGTCGAGCTCGCCAAGAACGATCCCCTGACGGGCCTGCGGAACTCGCAGTACTTCATTGAGTGCATCGAGGAGGCGATCGCCCGCGCAGCACCGTTCGCGATCGTCTTTTTCGACATGGATCGCTTCAAGGAGCTCGTCGACACGCACGGCCACGTCCGGGGCAGCGCGGCACTCGCCGAAGTGGGACGTTGGCTGCACGGCGAGATCGGCGCGGAGGCGATCGGCTGCCGCTTCGGCGGCGACGAGTTCGCCCTGCTCTTCCCGGGCGCCGACCGCGCGGCGGCGGACGCGCGCTGCGGCGAGATGGAGGCCCGCCTGGTCGCACGCACGTTCCTCGCCGACGACGGCATCCACGCGACCCTCGGCGCGTCGTTCGGGGCGGCGGCGTTCCCGGTCGACGGCCGCACGGCGGCGGCGCTGCTGCACCTGGCCGACTCCCGCATGTACACCTCGAAACGGGCGCGCAAGCTGGCGCGGGGCTCTGGGTGATTCGCCCCCGCGCACCCTTCGTTGGTGGGGGCGTGGGGTGGCGGGTCGCTGGGTCAGCAGAGCCTGGGCCACGCACGGCTCAAGGCACCTT
>CAZWAX010000350.1:0-6383 GCA_964631985.1 uncultured Polyangiaceae bacterium
GGACGCGGTCACCCGGGGGCCGCCGGACGATCGCGGCCTCGATGCCGGGCAACGGCCGCCCCATCGAGCCGGGACGGATGTCGACCGCCGCGAAGTTCGCGACCATGATCCCGCCGGTCTCGGTCTGCCACCAGTTGTCGTGGAACGGACGCCCGAAGGCCTCCTCGCCCCAGAACACCGCCTCCGCGTTCAGCGGCTCGCCGACGCTCGCGAGGAAGCGGAGCGCCGAGAGATCGTGGGTCCGCGCCGGCGTCACGCCCATCTTCATCAGCATGCGGATCGCGGTCGGCGCCGTGTACCAGACGTTGACGCGCTCGCGCGCGAGGATCGCGCACCACCGCTCGGCGTCGAACTCGGCCTCGTCGACGATGCTCGTCACGCCGTTCGTGAGCGGCGCGATGATCCCGTACGAGGTGCCGGTGACCCACCCGGGATCGGCGGTGCACCAGAACACGTCGTCCGGATGGAGATCGAGCGCGAGCCGCCCGGTCGTATCGTGCGCGACGACCGCCGCGTGCACGTGCAGGGCCCCCTTCGGCTTGCCAGTGGTTCCGCTCGTGAAGTGCAGCAGGGCCGGATCCTCGCCGTCGGTCGGCTCGATCGTGAACGCCTCGCTCGCGGCCGCCATGCAGGCGGCCCAGTCGTGCGTCCCCGGGATCGCGGGCGGGCCCGCGTCCACCAGGATCACGTGCGCGAGGTCGGGCAGCTCGGCGCGAAGCGCCGCGACCTTGCGCTCGTAGAGCGCCGACGTCGTCACCAGCACGCGTGCGCCCCCGAGCGCGAGCCGGGTCCGCACCGGCTCCGGTCCGTAGGCGGAAAAGAGTGGGCAGAGGACGGCGCGCCGCTTCAGGGTCCCGAGCACGGCGACGTAGAGCGCCGGCACCCGGCCGAGCAGCGTGAACACGCGCTCGCCCGCGCCGACGCCGAGCCCCTGCAGAACGTTGGCGAAGCGGTTCGACAGCATCGCGAGCCGCTCGTAGGTGTAGTCCTCGACCTCACCGCGCTTGCCGAGCCAGCGGAGCGCGATCTGGCTGCGGCGCGGACCCGCCGCATGGCGATCGATCGCCTCGTACGCGATGTTGAGCCCGCGACCCCCCGGCAGACCCGCGAGCCGGCCGCGGGCGTCATCCCACGAGAACGCGGCGCAGGCCGCATCGTAGTCGAGCAGGTTCGGCGGAAGCTCCCAGACGGACGGTTTGCGAATGCGGTCGCGGGCGTGGTCCATGGCGCGTGCGCGGACTGGAGCGAACCGCGTGCCAACCGACAGAGCGCCCCGATCCGCCGGTCCGTGGCGCGGATCGCATGACGACGTACTCCGCGTTCCCGCCGCTGCGAACGGCTTCCCTCCCGCGGGAATCGTCAGGTCGTCGGCGCGGCGCGGAGTTGCTGCTGGATGGTCTCGAGATACGCGACGAGCGACTCCAGCACACGGCGCGTGTACAGCGCCGCGGCCGTCGTCGCGCCCCCGTCCGGCATTCCGATGCGGTCGCTCCACACCGGCATCTCGCGGCTGCCGTGGGCGGCGAGCGCGACGTCGCCGGTCACGACGCCGATGACACGGTCACGAGGAAAAGTCCCGCCGTTGCGCTCGCGGAGCCAGGTCAGATCCGGTGGCGTGACGCGGAGCGCCGCGCCGACCGGTCCGTCGCCCCGCCCCTCGATGCCGTGGCAGGAGGCGCAGCGCGCCAGGTAGGCCTGGCGTCCGGTCGCGACCGGATCGTTTCCCACGTCGGGGGATTGCAGGCGCCCGTTCTCGACGTCGAGCACGCAGCCGACGGTCGCGAGCGCGACCGCGAGCACCGCACCCAGGCGTCGGCTCATGTCCGCACGCCCGCGCTGGCCGTCCGGTGGATCAACGCGTGGAGGGCCGGGTAGTCGACGGGCTTGGACGCCAGTTGCAGGAACGGCCGGTCCTTCGCCTGGGTCTCCAGCGCTCCCAGGCGGTACGCCGTGAGCACGATCACCGGCACGGCGGGATGATGCGCGTGGAACTCGTCGGCGAGGTCGAGGCCGTTCCGCCCCGGCATCTCGTAGTCGGTCAGGAGCACGGCGACGTTCGCCAGCGCGCCGAAGGACGGCAGCTCCGCCGGTGCGCCGTAGTCGCGGACCTCGTGGCCGTCGTCTCGCAGCATCTCGGCGAGACTTATCCGGAACGTCGCCTCGTCGTCGACCAGGAGGAGCGCGAGCGCGCTACAGTCCAGGGACCCCATTCCACCGATGCCTGTGCACGTTCGATGCCACCCCGGCGCGCCCGGCGGGCCGGCCCAAGCCCGTGGAGCCTCGGCATGTCGCGGCGCGCTCGCCCGCTGGTGCCGCAGCTCCGCGTCCCGTATCTGCGAAGGCGCGCGTCGGTTTTTTCCCCGACTTCGGAGTCGATCGCCTGGAGTCGCGGCTTTTGCGGCCCCTCGGTTGGCAAACGGCTTGCTCTCATCTGTGTCCGTAAAATCTGCAACCGGAGAGCGTGCTCTCCGCAACGAGGAGCCCTCCCATGAAAGTCGAGCAATTGATGACGCGGAACATCGAGACCTGCCGTTCCGACGACCGGCTGAATCGCGCCGCCCAGATCATGTGGGAGCACGACTGCGGCATCGTTCCGGTCCTGGCGGCCGGCAATGGTGCGGGCCATGTGGTCGGCATGCTGACCGACCGCGACATCTGCATGGCCGCCTACACGCAGGGACGAGCGCTCGGGGCGATCCCGGTCGCGAGCGCGATGTCGCCCCAAGTCTACTCCTGCCGGCCGACCGATGCCCTGGCGGTCGCGCTCAAGGTGATGGAGACCAACCAGATCCACCGGCTGCCGGTGCTCGATCAGCACGAGCAGCTCGTCGGCATGCTCTCGCTCGCCGACATCGCCCGCGAGGCCCGACACGAGCACGGCACGCCACGCCCGCAGGTCACCGATACGGCGCTCGCCGAAACCGTCGAGGCCATCTCGGCGTCGCGCACGTCCGGCACGCTCGTCGCCGCGGCCTGACCGCGGGGGCGCGGGAGCGCCGTCGCGCACGACGGTCGGCCAGCGCTCCCGCGCGCCCGGAGCAGGCCAGCAGTTCACCAATGGGAATGGAGGAAACGATGGATACCGTACAGATCACGTTCAGGGACGTCCCCCCATCCGCCGCCGTCGAGGCACGGATTCGCGAGGAGGCGGCCGCGCTCGAGCAGTTCTACGACCGCATCGTCCGCTGCCGCGTCGTCGTCGAGATGCCCCACCGCCATCAGCATCAAGGTCGGCTTTTTGCCATCCGCGTCGAGCTGGCGGTGCCCGGGCGCGATGTGGTGATCGGCCGCGAGCCCACCGAGCATCATGCCCACGAGGACGTCTACGTCGCGATCCGTGACGCCTTCGACGCTGCCAAACGGCAGCTGCAGGACCACGCGCGCCGGGAACGCGCCGACACGAAGCATCACGAAGCGCCGGCCGAAGGACGCGTCGCCCGGCTCGTTCGCGAAGCGGGCTACGGCTTCATCGAGACCGCCGACGGACGCGAGATCTACTTCCATCAAAACAGCGTGATCGACGGGAGCTTCGATCGACTGCAGGCCGGGACCGCGGTGCGGTTCGCCGAGGAGCTCGGTGAGAAGGGGCCGCAAGCGACGACCGTGCACCCGAGCCACCCGCGCCGCGGCAACGGCAAGCGGCCCGGGGAGGCGACGCCATGACCAACCGCGCCACCGAGCGCGCCGCGATGGTCGAGCGCCAGCTGGTCGCGCGCGGGATCCGCAGCGAAGCGGTGCTCGCCGCCATGCGGGACGTGCCGCGCGAGGCGTTCATCGCGGGCGAGCTCGCCGAGTTCGCCTACGAGGACGCGCCGCTGCCGATCGAGGCGGCCCAGACGATCTCGCAACCCTTCATCGTCGCTGCGATGACCGCGGCCCTCGAGCTCGCGCCCCACCACCGCGTGCTCGAGGTCGGCACGGGCTCCGGCTATGCGGCCGCGATCCTGAGCCGAGTCGCCGCCGAGGTCTACACGATCGAGCGTCACGAGGAGCTCGCGGCCGCCGCCGAGCGCCGGCTCGCCGCGCTCGGCTACGACAACGTCCACGTGCGCCACGGCGACGGCACGCTCGGATGGCCCGAGCACGCGCCCTACGACGCCATCGTGGTCGCGGCCGGCGGCCCCGACGTACCCGAGCCACTGCTCGCGCAGCTCGCCGCCGGCGGCCGGCTCGTGATCCCGATCGGCCCGACGGTGCGCGAGCAGGAGCTGGTGCGGGTCCGCCGGACGGGCGACGGCACGTACGAGCGGGAAAACCTCGGCGGCGTCCGCTTCGTCCCCCTGATCGGCGCCGAAGGCTGGCCCGAGACGCCGCCGCCGATCACGATCGCCAAGCCGAGCCCCAGCCGCCCCGCCGCGCTCGCGACGCTCATCCGGGAGTCGTCGGAACCGATCACCGACATCGAGCGCGACGGGCTCGACGCGCTGGTCGAGCGCATCGGCGACGCCAAGGTCGTGCTGCTCGGCGAGGCCACGCACGGCACCTCGGAGTTCTACCGCATGCGCGCCCGGCTGACGCGCCAGCTGATTCTGCGCCGCGGCTTCACGGTCGTCGCCGTCGAGGCCGACTGGCCGGACGCGGCCCGCATCGACCATCACGTGCGCCCGCTCGGCGCCCCGCTCACGAGCGGCCCGGCGTTCACGCGCTTTCCGACGTGGATGTGGCGGAACCGCGAGGTCGGAGAGCTCGTCGAATGGCTCCGCACCTACAACGCCGAGATGCCGGAGCCCGAACGGCGAGTCGGCTTTCACGGCCTCGACCTCTACAGCCTCTACACGTCGATCGAGGCCGTGCTCCGCTACCTCGACGAGGTCGATCCCGACGCGGCCCGCGTGGCCCGCACCCGCTACGGCTACCTGACGCCCTGGCAGAGCGACCCGGCCGCGTACGGCCGAGCCGTCGTGACCCGCGGGTATCGCGACTGCGAGGAGCAGGTGGTCGCCATGCTGAGCGACCTCCTCGATCAGCGCCTCGCCTACCAGCTGCGCGACGGTGACCGCTTCCTCGATGCCCTCCAGAACGCCCGCGTCGTCGCGAACGCCGAGCGCTACTATCGCGCGATGTACTACGGCTCGCGCGAGTCGTGGAACCTCCGCGACCAGCACATGTTCGAGACGCTGCAGCTCGTGCTGGCGTTCCGCGGCCCGGACACCAAGGCGATCGTCTGGGCCCACAACTCCCACGTCGGAAACGCCACGGCGACCGAAATGGGCGTCCGCGGCGAGCTGAACATCGGGCAGCTCGCACGCACGACGTTCGGCGACGCCGCCTATCTCGTCGGCTTCGGGACGGACCACGGGACGGTCGCGGCGGCGACCGACTGGGACGGGCCGATGGAGGTGAAGCAGGTCCGGCCGTCGCACGCCGAGAGCTACGAGCGCCTCTGCCACGACGCCGCCGTCCCGGCGTTCCTACTGCCGCTCCGCCATCCGCGCCGCGACGCGGTTCGCGACGAGCTCACGGCCCCGCGCCTCGAGCGCGCGATCGGCGTCATCTACCGGCCGGAGACCGAGCTCGCGAGCCACTACTTCCAGGCGATCCTCCCGGCGCAATTCGACGAGTACGTGTGGTTCGACGAGACCCGCGCGGTGACGCCGCTCGCGACGACCGAGACCCGCGGCATGCCGGAGACCTACCCCTTCGGGCTCTGACGGGTGGACCCAACGCCCCCGATGAACGCGATCCTCACGCTCACGATGAACCCGGCGCTCGACGTCAGCTCGGGTGTGCCCTACGTGCTGCCGGACCAGAAGCTTCGCTGCGAGACCCCACGCTACGAGCCGGGCGGCGGCGGCATCAACGTGGCGCGCGCCGTCCGTCGGCTCGGCGGCGATGCCCTCGCCTGGTTCCCGGTCGGCGGACCGGCGGGCGCCCTGCTCCAACGGCTGCTGGACGAGGAAGGCGTACGCCAGGCGGCGGTCCCGACCCGCGCGTGGACGCGCGAGAACCTGAACGTGAGCGAGCGCACGAGCGGGCGTCAGTTCCGCTTCTGCATGCCGGGCCCGACGCTCGACGAGACGGAGTGGCGCGTCTTCCTCGACGGGCGCGCGGGCCTCGACGCGGCGCCGGCGTTCCTGGTGGCGAGCGGCAGCTTGCCGCCCGGCGTGCCGGTCGACTTCTACGCGCGGCTCGCCGCGCGCGCCCGCGCGCTCGGCAGCCGTCTCGTGCTCGACACCTCCGGCGAGCCCCTGGCACGCGCCGTCGCGGAGGGCGTGTATCTCTTGAAGCCGAGCCTCCGCGAGTTCCGCGCCCTCACCGGCACGACCGCCGAGGACGAGAAGGCCCTGATCGGGCTCGCCATCGCGGCCGTCACCGAGCGCCGCTGGTGCGAGGTGCTGGTGCTCTCGCTCGGTCCGGCCGGCGCGCTCTGGGTGAGCGCCGAC
>CAZWAX010000351.1:0-6361 GCA_964631985.1 uncultured Polyangiaceae bacterium
CACGCTTAGCAGGCGTGCGCCTTCGACCACTCGGCCATCTCTCCATCCCGGTCGACCTGAGCCGTTTACCGCACGGCGACGCGCCTGGCCAGCGTTCCCACGGAGCGTTCCCAAACTTGACATCCCGGGGTGCGGGCTCTAAGCCCGTCGCCGACATACGCGCAGGAGGTGGGGTCAATGGAAGTCATGCCAATCGTCGAGTCGCTCTTCCGCTGGATTCACGTGGTCGCAGGCGTGCTCTGGATCGGGCTGCTCTACTTCTTCAACTGGGTGAACGCGAACGTCATGCCGAAGCTCGACGGCGAGACCAAGAAGAAGCTCGTGCCGGAGCTGATGCCGCGCGCGCTCTACTGGTTCCGCTGGGGTGCCGCCTTCACGTGGGTGACCGGCCTCGTCCTGCTGCTGTACCTCTTCTACCACTCGAAGCTGGCGCTCCAGGACCCGGATGCCGGCTTCGGCATCGGCGCCTGGCTGATGCTGGTGCTCGTGCTGGTCGCGCCGTTCATCTACGACCCGCTCGCCAAGGGCCCGCTGAAGGACCCGCAGACCATGTTTGGCGCGGGGGTCGTACTTGCCACCGTGCTCCTGTTCGTCTTCCAGATCGTCGGCGGCTTCGGCTACCGTGGCTACTCGATCCACCTCGGCGCGTTGTTCGGCACCATCATGGCCTACAACGTCTGGTTCCGGATCTGGCCCTCGCAGCGCGAGATCATCACGGCCACCAAGAACGGCACACCGCCCAATGCCGACGTCGTGGCGCTGGCGGGGCTGCGCTCGAAGCACAACACCTACATGTCGGTGCCGCTGATCTTCATGATGATCGCGCAGCACGCGACCTGGGCGACCAGCCCCATCACCCTCGGCGTGATCGTCCTGGTGGGTTGGGCGCTCGTGTACCACATCTACGATCGCGCCACGAAGGTCCAAGGCTTCTGATCCCTCGTCCCGTGCTCGTCGCGATGCTCGCCCTGGCAGCGAGCATCGCGTGTGAGCGGGGACCGGCGACACCGAAGGTCGTTCGCTCGCCGACCCCGCTCGATCCCGCGACGACCGGGGTCATCGAAGGGCGGGTTTCGTTCGAAGGGACGGCGCCCGCGGCGCGCACGATCCCGGTCACGAGCGATCCGGCCTGCGCGGCCGCACACCCGGACGGCATCGTCGTCCGCGACGTGCGTGGAACCGACGGCGGCCTCGCCGACGTCTTCGTCTACCTCGCTCGCGGGCTCGAGGATCGGGTGTTCGCGGTACCCGATGACCCCGTCGTCCTCGATCAGCGCGGCTGCTGGTACGTCCCCCGGGTCGCGGGGGTGATGGCGGGTCAGTCGATCGTCTTTCGCAGCAGCGACGACACCCTCCACAACGTGCACGGCGAGCCGCGCGCCAACACGCGGTGGAACTTCGGTCTTCCGCGCCGGAACAGCGCGATCACGCTGGTGCTCGAGGGCCCGGAGGTGATGGTCCCGGTCCGCTGCGACGTGCATCCGTGGATGCGCCTCGACCTCGGCGTGTTGCCGCATCCCTATTTCGCCGTCACGGACGAGGATGGTCGGTTCCGGCTACCGAACGTCCCGACCGGGAGCTACACGCTGGCGGCCTGGCACCCCACGCTCGGCACGCGCGAGCAGCCGATCACGGTGACGGCACGGGAGACGGCCGGGGTGGAGATCGACCTCTCGCCTTGACACCTCCCCGCCCACTCCCTACACTCGCGCGTTTTTGGACCGCTGGCCGACGCTTTTCCCCGCCGTCAGCAGGAAGGATACCCACGATGCGCCATCAGGATCTCGAGACCGAGGCACAGAATCTCCTCCGGAGAATCGTCAAGACCGTCGACAAGCGGCTCCAACTCCAGGTGAACGACGGGCCGACGCCGCAGGATCCCCTGCTCTCGCTCGGGCTCACGCAAGGCAATCAGCACGCGTCGATGGAGCTTTCGGTCGAGGAAGTCCGGCGCGCCGGGGAAAGCAGCCGCGACTCGTCGATGCTCCGCGAGCGCATCAAGCGCGCGCACGAGCGCCTGCGGTTCCCGAAAAAGCCCGAGCAGTTCTTCGACACCAAGGCGATCCGCCCCGGCAGCGAGGCCTTCGCGAACTTCCGGCCGTCGGGCGGCCGTGGCGGCGGACGGCGCTGAGCCCGACCCGCCGGCTCAGGGCGAGCTGACGGTTTCCGTCGCCGGCCGTGGCATGCCGGCAAGCACTTGGAGGGCTTCGGCGAAACGCTTGTCGGTCGCCGGCTTCGGAAGGAAGCTGCTGGCGCCGCTCGCGTAGCAATCCAAGATCAACGCCTCGTCGTCGCCGGCCGCCGTGAGCACGATGACCGGCGTGCCGTGAAACGCCGGCTGACGACGGATCCAACGCAGCACGTCGATCCCGTTGAGCACGGGAAGGTGCAGATCGAGCAGGATCAGATCCGGACGAGTCCGTACCGCCGGCGTCTCGGTCAGCCACTCCACCGCCTTCCCACCATCGTTCACGACGTCGACCTCACACGGCAGGATGGACGTCACGGCCTGACGCGTGATCACCACGTGGTCGAGGTTGTCCTCGACCAGCAGGATCTTGAGGGGCCGGCCGTCGTGCGGACTCGGTCCCCGGAGCATGAGGCCCCGACTCAGCCTTCGGACGGCGCGTTCAGCTGCGGACCGGGACCCTTTTCGGAGGCGAGATCGTAGAGCGCCTTCCGGGCGAGACGGGTCGGGCTGTTGTGGCCGTTCTCCCAGCGATTCACGGTCGCCACGGTGATCCCGAGGCGATGGGCGAACTCCTCCTGAGTCAGGCCCAGGTTGTGGCGCAACGTGCGAATGTTCTCGGCTTCCATGTTCAACGGTCCTCCGGTTTGGTGAAGTAGTGACAAAGCTCTGCCTGGTTCGGGAGCAACTGATATGCCACCCGGCATGACCGGAAATCATTGAAATTCTGGGGACTACGCGTCAGACATCCGTCACGAATGCGGCACTTCATTGTCCCGGTGACGCCTGGGCGACGCCCGCACCCCCCCGCAAAGACGCTTGCCCGGCTCGGGGCGACGTACGATAGTGGCCGCTGCCAATCCCGCCGGAGGACTCCACCAATGATCAAGACCCTGGGTTTCGTCGTCGCACTCGCCGTTTCTTCGACCGTGTGGGCGCCGGGCGCCCATGCCCGCGCCACCGAGGTCGACTGCGACGCGGCCCAGCAGGCCGCCAAGGCCGAGATCGACGCCGCCTGTCCGTGCGACGGGGCCGGGTCCCACGCCGACCACGTCCGCTGCGTGACCACGAAGCTGCGGGAGCTCAGCGCCTGCAGCGCCGGTACGGACGGCAAGCGGACCTGCGGCTCCATCCCCCGCGCCTGTGTCCCCAAGATCCGCCGCCTCGCGTCGCGCTCCGCCTGCGGCAAGCCGGCGGAGATGGTCACGTGCTGCATCGGCAAGCAACGCGATTGCGCCGGCGACACGACGCCGGGGGACGGCAGCAAGGACGGCACCTGCACGGGCACGCGGCGGAAGTGCGATCGCGTCACCGACTGCATGGTGCCGAAGTGCGAGCTCGCCGCCTCGGCGGAGCGCTGCGGCGTTCTCGGCGGCACCGTCGGGAACGGCCGCGACTGCAGCACCGCGTGCCGCGAGTAGCGGCGCGCTTCACCGATCGCGCGAAACCAAGGAACCTCTCATGTCGACTCCATGAGCGACCCGAGTGGTTCCGCGGCAGACGCTTTGTGGAGTGTGAGCGCCGCGTGACGTGACCGGGCCGGAGCATCGGCGCACGCCCATCACGCATCGTCGCGCGCACGGTCGCGTGTTTCACGGCGAAACTCGTCGCTGCGCGACGAATCGCAGGCGGCAGGTCCGACGGCACATGCTACCGTCGTCGTGCACCCCTCGATGTCGACCGCTCAGACAGGACTCAGCCGGATCGTCCGTGATCTGGTACCCGACCCGCCGTCTCCCGAGACTTCGACCATCGCGCTCGATGGCGCGGCCCTCGCAGCCGTCGTCCGTATCGTCGAGCTGCAACTCCGGAACGTTCCGCTCGACACGCTGACCGCCGAGGTCCTGCCGACGATGCTTGCGCTCTTCGACGCGCCGGCGGGCGCGCTGCTCTTGTATCGCCGTGAGGACGCCACCCTCACGCTCGCCGCGGCACGCGGGCTCGCCGTCGCGGGCGCCGAGGCGCTGGACGTGCTGCGTTGGGGTGACGAACAGGGCTCGGAAATGCCGCTCCGCGCGCTCGTCGATCGCAAGATTTACGTCGTCGATCGTCCCGAGGACGACCCGTTCACCCGGCGTCTGACGGGGACCGATCAGCGCCCAGCGTCGTCGGTTGCCGCCGTTCCGCTCTATCGCTGGCACCTGCCGGTCGGCGTGATGCTGGTGCTCGGGGCGCAACCTCTCGGCGCCGAGGCCCTGCTCGCCCCCGCGTTCACCTATTCGGTGCTCGCCCTCGCGCTGTCGACGCTGCTGTGGGCCCGAGACGAGCGCGGCGCCATTCCCCTTCCGGCTCCCGACCTGGCGCCCCCGCCGCTCATCTGCGTGCCCTGGGTCGATCGTCGGGAGCTCGGCAGCGTCGACGTCTCCCGTCTCGAGGCGGAGCGCGACGCCGGGATCGCCGCGGCACGCGCCGAGGGACGCGCCGCGCTCGAGGCCGCGCGCGCCGAAGGGCGTGCGGAGCTCGAAGCGACCCTCGTCGCCGCCCGCGACGAAAGCCGTTCCGCGCTCGACAGCATGCTGAGCGAGCTGCGTGCCGCGGTCGCCGGCATGGAGGCGGAACGCCAAGCGACGGCGGCGGAACGCGGCATGCTCGGCGAACGCCTCGCGAGCTTCGAGCAGGATCATCATCGACTCGCGGAGCAACTCGCGTCGACCGAGCGCGATCGCAATCTCCTCGCGTCCCGTCTGGCCTCGTTGGAGGAGACGCTGACGAGCCGGCCCGAGGTGTCATTCGGCGCTCCACCCCCAGAACCCGTCGCGCCGTCCCCCACCCCCCAAGCCGCCGCGCCGATCGGAACACCGACACCTCCGCCAGTATCGGCACGGCCACCCGGGAGCGCGCCGGCCGTGCCGCCACCGGCGACCACGCCCGCAACGCCACCCGTCGCGCCCCCGAGCGTCCGCGACGAGCGCCGCGTGCTCGACAGCGATCCGATCGCGCGCGATCACCTCCAGACCGCGCTCGCGACCACGATTCCCTCCGGCCGCGGCAGCGTGATCGCCGCGAACCTCTTTGCCTGCGATGCCGGGCGGGTCGCCGACATGACCGCCGCGTGCGAGGCGGGCACCCTGGTCGTCGGCTACGCTTCGCACCCCGAGCGCGGCAGCCGGATCCTCGGACCGCTACGTTGCTACGTCGCGCCGCCGAACGCGGCCGAGATCGCGACCGCGATCGAAGGGGTCGCCCGCGGCAATCGCCGCACCATCCTCCTCACGGAGGACATCGACGCGTTCATGGTGGCCAAGACCGCCCTCGCCAAGGGCGGGCATTCGGTGTCGATGGCCTGCGACGAGAAGCAGGCGCTCGACCTGTTGGCGATCCTCCGTCCCGACACCGTCCTGATCGACGCCCGGACCTCGGCCCAATCAGTGGTCGAGTTCCTCGACGCGCTCGGACCCGAGAACGGCCGCGTCCTCACCCTGCTCGTGCACGGCGACGCGACCGGGGCCGCACTCGCACGCCTCGCCGAACGCATGATGCGCCCGACGGCGCTCGACGTGACCGAGCTCGTCAAGGTCTGCCGAAACGCGTTGCCAGACACGAAGCGTCCAGGCGCCGCGCCGGCCCGCCCGGGACGCTGAACCGACTCACCTACCGGCGCGGGGAGCGCACCGGCGTCTCGAGCATCGCGTCGCGTCCCGGCACCAGCCGGAGCTCGACGCGGCGATTGCGCGCCCGTCCTGCGACGTCGTCGTTCGGGGCGACGGGACGCGCGGCTCCATAGCCGGTCGCGAAGATCCGTCCGGTGAGCTCGGCATCGTCGTTGGCGAGCTCGTGGGCGACCCGCGCCGCGCGTGCCAGCGAGAGATCCAGATTCGAGCGGAACGCCCCTGTATGCAGCGGGCGATCGTCGGTGTGACCCGACACTTCGATCACGAGATCCGGCCGTACCGCGACGAGGCCACGGACCTCCGCGAGCACGGGGCCCGCGTCGGGCAGCAGCTCCGCGCTGCCCGACGCGAACCCGATCGTGTCACTGATCGAGAGCGTCACGCCGCCGCCGTTCACTGCCACCTGAACCGCATCCTCCAGCCCCGCAGCCGCGACGAACGACTCGAGCTCGCGAGCGAGCGAGCGATCGGGAAGAGACCGTTCCGGTACGGTCGTCTCGGCGGACGCCACCGCCATCGGCTCGACGTGGACGGCAGCCGCTGCGGGCGGAGCGGCCGGGCG
>CAZWAX010000352.1:0-6348 GCA_964631985.1 uncultured Polyangiaceae bacterium
ACGTTGGTCGTGCTGGCGACTTTGCTGTTCGCGTTCGGATACTTCGGGGCCGGGCTCGCACTGGCGTGGATCATGACCTTCCTCGACACCGTCGACGGCAAGCTCGCGCGGGTGACGGTCACGTCGACGCCGTTCGGACACTACTTCGACCACACCATCGACTCGGTCCATCCCCCGATCTGGTACATCGCCTGGGCGCTCGGCGTGGCCGGGGTCTCGGGAATCGTGGCGTTGGCTCCGATGCTGGTGGCCATGCTCATCGGCTACGTCGCCGGGCGGTTCATCGAGAGCTTCTTCAAGCACGCCGTCGGCGGCGGCTCGCTCTTCGCGTGGCGGCCCTTCGACTCGTACTTCCGCCTCGTCATGGCCCGCCGGAATCCCAACCTCATCCTGCTGACGGTCTTCTATCTCGCGGGGTTGCCGGGCATTGGGCTCACGGCGGTCGTGATCTGGACGGTGCTCTCGTCGGTCATCCTCACCATCCGTCTTTTCCAGGGGATGTGGGCGAAATCGCGGTCGCAGTCGATGCGGCCGTGGATCGAGGAGCTCGGGAACGAGGCCGAGGTGATCCCACCCTGGGCGAAGCCTTTCGTCGCAGACCTTGCCGCCGTGCGCCATCTCGTGCAGTAAGCACGAGTTGTCCTCGCGTGGACCACATGCCCTGAAGCTCCTGACCGACCCGGTCGGGCTCGAGCAGCTGCCGCCACGGATCGGTCGCGCGCTGGTGCCGGGTGAGGAGCCGCGTCGTGACCCGCTTCGTGTCGCGGTCATCAGCAACCCGACGAGCGGCCGGAACGCGCGGCGCGGACTGCTGACGGCGATCCAGGGCTTGCTGACGCTGCATCCGTCGGTCGCCCACTTCGAGCAGCGAACGTTCGAAGGCATCGCCGAATCGACGCGTGCGGCGCTCGCCGACGACACCGAGATCCTGGTCGTCAACGGCGGCGACGGCACGGTGCAGGCGGCTCTCACCAGCATGTTCCGGGCCGCCACCGATCGCCTGCCCGTCGTGGTCGTGCTGCCCGGCGGGACGACCAACACGACCGCGCGCAACGTCGGCTATGGTCGCGATCCCCTGGCGGCGCTGCGCCGGCTCCTCGAGGAGTCGGCACGTGGGGCGCTGGCCGGCCAGATCGAGCCCCGGCCCGTGCTGTCGGTCGATCTCGCCGACGGTCCGCAGTACGCGATGATGTTCGGTGCCGGGGGCGTCTACGACGGGATCCGCTTCGCGCGTGAGCAGCTCGCGACGCACGGCATGCGGGGTCAGCTCGGCGCCGGCATCGCGCTTGCGACGTTCGTCGCGCGCGCGATCATGGGCCGCGCCGGCACGATGTTTCCTCCGATCAGCGCCGGCCTGCGTCTCGACGGCGCGACGCTGCCGCCGACGCGTTACTTCGGCATGCTCGCCTCCACGATGGATCGGCAAATCCTCGGCGTAAGCCCCTACTGGGGAGTGGGCCCGGGGCCGATCCGCTTCAGCGCCCTCCGTGATCGGCCCCAGCGCTTCGCGCGTGCGATCGTGCCGGCGCTGCGCGGCCAACCGAGCCCGCTCCTCCGACCCGAGCTCGGGTACCGCAGTCACAACGTCGACGAGATGGCGATCACGTTCGACGGCGGGTTCACGCTCGACGGCGAGCTGTTCGCGCCGACCGGGCGGGAGCGATGTCTCACGGTGACCGCGCGGCGCTACGCTTACTTCCTGCGAGCCGAGCCATGACGACGGCCCTGAGCGCGCTCGAGGAGATGATCGGTCGTGAGCTCGATCGTCCGGTACCCGCCGGCGCCCACGTGCTCGCCGAGCGCCTCCGCGTTCGCTTCGGAAACGCGCTCCGCGCCGTGCTCATGTATGGGTCCAACCTCCGGCAGGGCGACGATCGCGAAGGCGTGCTCGACTTCTATGCCCTGGTGTCGAGCTACCCGAGCGCGTATCCGCAGCAGCCCGTGCTGGCCGGGATCAACCGGCTCCTCCCGCCGAACGTCTTCTATCTCGAGGCCCAGAGCGAGCGGTACGAGGTGCGGTGCAAGTACGCGGTGTTGGCGCTCTCCGACCTCAGCAGGCTGACGTCGTGGCTGACCCCGGAGCCGTACTTCTGGGCCCGCTTCGCGCAGCCGTGCGCGCTGGTGTGGGTGGCCGACGCAGAGGCGCGCGAGACGGTCGTCGCCGGCCTCGCGGGCGCGGTCGCGACCTTCGTCCGTTTCGCGGTGCCCTTCGCCGGCGAGACCTTCGACGCGCGCGAGCTCTGGACCAGCGGCTGGCAGGCGACCTACGGCGGCGAGATCAGGCCGGAGCGCTCCGGCGCGGCCGCCTCGTTCTATGCCCGCGATGCGGCGCGCTTCGAGGAGGGGACGCGGTTGGCGCTGCCGACCTTGCCCTGGGCGACGACCGCGATCCCCGAGGGCGACCCGCAGCGCTTTCGCGCCGCGATGTCCATGCCGGAGCGCCGGCGCGCGCTCCGTGTCTGGTCGCGGCGTCGGCTCCGCGCCAAGGGGCTCTTCCTTCTGCGCTTGCTTCGCAACGGACTGATTTTCGAAGGCGGTGTCGACTACGTGCTGTGGAAGATCCAGCGCCACTCGGGCATGGCCATCGACCGGGATTGGCGGCAGAAACCGTACCCATTGTTGGCCCTCGGCGCCGAGGCGTGGCGCCTCTATCGGGCGGGGGCCTTTCGCTGACGGTTTGACGCTGGGCCCGTTGTCTGTCACACGACCGTAGCACTTTGCTCACCGCGCGGTGATTTCCGGGCGGGGTCTTACGGGGTCTATTCAAGGACGGGGATTGAAGGGAATCATTCTCAGCGCGGGTCAGGGCCGGCGTTTGCTGCCACTGACGACGAATCTTCCCAAGTGCCTCATCCGCGTCGGCGGACGTACGGTACTGGAATGGCAGCTGCGTATGCTGGCCTCGGCCGGCATCCACCACGTGGTGGTGGTCGTGGGCTTCGGCGCGGCCGAGGTCGAGCGCCGGCTGCCCGAGATCACGCCTCCGGGCATGCAGGTCCGGCCCCTCTTCAACGAGCTCTACGACCGCGCCGACAACCTCGTGAGCTGCGCCGTCGCGAGCTCCGAGATGAGCGAGGACTTCCTGCTCCTGAACGGCGACACGCTCGCGGAGACGTCCGTGGTCGAGCGCTTGCTCGCGAGCCCGGTGACGCCGGTTGCGATGGCGATCGCCGAGAAGGGCGCGTACGATGCCGACGACATGAAGGTGTCGCGGCACGGCACGCGGGTCACGCGCGTCGGCAAGGATCTCACGCCAGACGTGAGCCACGGCGAGGCGATCGGCTTCTCGCTCTATCGCGGCCGTGGTCCGGAGCTGTTCACGCAGGCGCTCGAGGAGATCCTGCGCGAGCCCGAAGGCTCGCGGCGTTGGTACCTCTCGGCGGTGAATCTGCTCGCCGGACGAGGCCAGGTGCAGGCGGTCGGGATCCAGGGGGCGAGGTTCGCCGAGATCGACTATCTCCAGGATCTGCCCAAGGCGCGTGCCCTGGTGTCGGCGCTCGGCGCGCCGCGGCCACTCGCGGCCGCAGGGCCGTGGGGGCGGTCGGACGGCGGGAGCGCGGGGCGCGAAGAGTCGGCGCTTCGCGAGGCGTTGCCCGCGAACGGCGAACGGTAGGCAGACACCGTGCGCGCCGAATACGTCGTCTCGGAAGGCCAGAACCCGCATGTGCAGCGGGCGCGCGAGCTCATCAAGCGCCACCCCGACGTGAAGGAGCTGTTCGGGCCCTATCCGCTCTCCGCGCTTTGCGTGGTCGCGGTCGTCGCCTTCCAGCTGCTCATGGCGTACGCGCTTCAGGACGCGCACTGGCTGCTCATCGTCGGCGCCGCCTATCTGGTCGGCGCCTTCGCGAGCCACGCGCTCTTCGTCCTGATCCACGACGCGAGCCACAACCTCGTCCTCGAAAGCCCCCGCGCCAACCGGCTGATCGGCATGCTCTGCAACGTCGGCCAGGGCTTCCCGAGCGCGATGTCGTTTCGCACCTACCACCTGCTGCACCACTGGCACCTCGACGAGTACGACTACGACGCCGACCTCGCCTTTCGCTGGGAGGCGCGCCTGGTCGGCAGCTCGCCGATCCGCAAGGCGTTCTGGCTGCTCGTCTTCGGGGCCGTCGAAACCATCCGGCCCCTCCGCATCCGGGGCCAGTTCGCCGATCCGTGGCTCGTGGTGAACGTGATCGCGATCGTCGTCACCGACTTCCTGATTTGGCAGTGGTGTGGCACGGCCGGCCTCGCCTACGTGTTGCTCTCGACGTTCGTCGGCATCGGCCTGCACCCGCTCGGCGCCCGTTGGATCCAGGAGCACTACACCTTCGTCGAGGGTCAGGAGACCTACTCCTACTACGGCTTCCTCAATCGCCTCTCGTTCAACATCGGTTACCACAACGAGCACCACGACCTGGTGCGCGTCCCGTGGGTGTACCTGCCGAAGGTGAAGAAGCTGGCGCCGGAGTTCTACGACCACCTGTACGCGCATCGCTCGCTGACGCGCGTGCTCCTGCGGTGGATCTTCGACCCGAACCTCGACCTGTTCACCCGCATCACCCGCGATCGCGAGCTCGCGGCCGCGCGTCGCGCCGCAGAGTCGTTCGAGCTTCCGGCCGCCGTCGCGTAGTCGGTCGTAGGGCTCGCTCCAGGGGGGTTCGCGACGCAGCGCGCCCGCTTGGCGAAGCGAGTGGACTCGCGGGTTGGCGAGCGCCACACGCTTCTTCGAAGCGGGATGCGGCCATGGGATGCGCTCAAAGCAGTCTCTGGGTAGACGGGAGTTGGTCGTCGGCGGCGCCAGAGTGTCACCGACGGCTCGGAATGCGGCCGCGGGCGAGGCGACTTCGTTTGCTGTGGCTTCCGTAGGTCTGCCGCCAGGGACGCCGTAACCTCCCTGAAGCCTCGTCCCGCTCCATCCTGGGCAGGCCGCCATTTGTTCCGCCAGACGCTCCGCGATGATCTCCCAGGGGGGCTGGGTCGACTGTGAGGTCCGATGCGGACACATCGCCGGACCCGGGCCCGGAGCGGCCGTCCTTGCGCTCGACGCGAGTGGTCGCGGAGATCGAGCGGACGTTCGCCGCCGAACGCGCCTCCGCAGTCGCTGGCTCAGCTCATTCGCGGGCCAGCAGGAACTTCTCCGCGACCAGCCGCTGCTCCGGGGTGTCGACGTCGAAGCCGGCGGCGGGATCGGTGAGCAGGACCGGGCGCACCGAGAGGCCCGTGCGCGCGAACACCACGCCGGTCAGGTCGGCGAGCGAAAGGCGGCCGAGGACGAAGCGCACCAGCGTGCCGTAGCCGAGGATGCGGAGCATGCGCCACGGTCGTTTGCGCTCGGTTTCGACCTGGGCCCATTCCCGGAGCGCGTCGTAGCCCTTGGTGCTGAGGAGCGCGTAGAGGTTGCAGCCGCAGAAGCCGCCATCGCGGAAGCGGAAGGCCGTGCGGCGGACGCCGGGAAAAGCCGCGTGCACGATGCTCACGGGTACCAGGCCGAAGGTCGCGTCGGCCCGCATGGCGATGGCGCGCTCGCAGAAGGCGTCGAGCGTCGCGGGCGACAGCAACGGATGATCGGCGGTCGTGATGAGCACCGGCGGGGCCAGACCGAGCGTCTTGATCGCGAGCGCGGCGCTGGCGCTCGGTGTGCGGTCCCCGCGCATCAGCTCGATCGGCGGTCCGGCGGCGTCGCCCGCGCCGAGATCGCCGGCGACCGCCGGGTCGAGCCCGCAGACGACGATGCGCCCGACCCAGCGGCTCGCGCGCAACGTCGCGAGCACGCGCGCCAGCATGGCGACGCCGGCCACCGGCGCGAGCGCCTTGTGCGTCACGCCGGTCGCGACCGCGAGCGGATCGCCCCCGTCGCGGCTCCCGGCCATCACGAGGGCAGTGAAAGGCGTCGTGGTGGCCGTCAGGGGAGGGGCTTCTCGTAGACGCGATAGGTCTTGTACTGGCGGCCCCCGAGCAGGCGCATGAGGCGCAAGAGCGGGAAGTTGTCCTCGAGCACCCAGCCCATCTCCATGTACTGCATGCCCTTGACCGCGGGCGACTGCCGCACCGCCTCGATCAGGCCGAACACGAGCGCCATCGCGAGCGAGCTGGTCTGGAACTTCTGGCGCACCCCCATGAGCGCGACGCGCGCCGAGCGCGGCTGCTGCATGCGCAAGCGCCACAGCAGCTTGGCCCAGCCGAACGGCAGCAGCCGCCCGCGCAGATCGCTGATCAGCTCGTTCAGGTTGGGGACGATCACCAACATCGCGGCGGTCTCGCCGTCGACCTCGGCAAACTGCACGAAGTCGTTCGGCACGAGGTACTTGAGCGCGCTCGCGAGCTCGGCGAACTCCGCCTGCGTGAACGGCACGAAGCTCCAGTTGT
>CAZWAX010000353.1:0-6347 GCA_964631985.1 uncultured Polyangiaceae bacterium
ACCGAGCGGCCACGCTCGTCCGCAACGTCGAGCAGCGGCTCGCGCATCGGCAGGTTCAGGTGGACCGGGCCGCGGGGCGCCTCCGTCGCCGCCGCGACGGCGCGATGCGCGAGCAGGCGAAAGTAGTCGTCGAGGTCCACGCCCGGGCTCGGGGTCGGCGCGTCGACGCTCCAGCGGACGTGGGTGCCGTAGAGACGCACCTGGTCGATGGTCTGCGCGGCGCGACAATCGCGGAGCTCCGGCGGACGGTCGGCGGTCAGCACGACGAGCGCAATCTCCGAGAGCGAGGCCTCGACGACCGCCGGGAGATAGTTCGCCGCCGCCGTGCCCGAGGTGCAGAGCAACACGACCGGGCGACCGGCCTCGCGCGCCATTCCCAGCGCGAAGAAGCCCGCCGCGCGCTCGTCGGTGATCACCCATGGCCGCAGGCCTGCCTGCACGAGCGCCAGCGCCGTCGCGGTCGAGCGCGAGCCGGGCGAGATGCACGCGTCGCGTACCCCGGCGTGGCCGAGGGCGGCGGCGAACGTGCGCATCGCACGCGCGTTGGGCGTCGGCGCCGCGCTCACGGCACCCCGGAGGCCGCCGCGTCCGCGAGCGACGGCGTGGACGGCAAGCGCGACGCCGGCCGTCCAACGACGAACGGCGCGACGAGCGCGCCCATCTTCGCCTCGGTCTCGGCGAGCTCGTCGTCGGCATCGGAGCCGTCGACGATGCCGGCGCCACCCCAGACCGTGAGCGCGCGGCCCGCCACGAGCGCGCTCCGGAGCGCCACCACGAGCTCGCCGTCGCCACCCCCGTCCATCCAGCCGAGCGCGCCGGCGTACCATCCACGGTCCGGCTCGTCGCGCTCGATGATGGCGCGTGCGACGTCGCGCGGCGCCCCGCACACCGCCGGCGTCGGGTGCAGCGTACCGCCGATGTCGAAGACCGACGCCGCTCCGCGAAGCCGCCCCACGACCGTCGTCGCGAGATGTTGCGCTTCCGGGAGACGCAGCAGGTCCGGGGTCGACGACGCGCGGAGGTCAGCGGCTACCGCGCCCAACGCGTCCCGGACCGCCGCGACGACGATCGCGTGCTCGCGCGCGTTCTTCGGGCACGCCAGCAGCGACTCGGCGAGGCGGCGATCCGCAGCAGGATCCGTCGCACGCGGCGCCGACCCCGCGAGCGCGCTCGCCGTCACGGCCGTCCCCGTCCGGCGCACCAAGAGCTCCGGCGTCGACGCGACGAAGCTCGTGCCGTCGCGTGCGCGCAGCCAGACGCTGAAGCAGCTCGGCCGGGTGGCGCGAGCACGCGCCAGCAGCGGCAGGGGATCGATCGGATGCTCGGCCGTCAGCCGACGCTGGCGGGCGAGCACGACCTTCCGCACGGCGCCGTTCGCGATGAGCGCCCGCGTTTCCGCGACGCGGTGTCGCCACCGTTCGCGCTCTTCGCCGGTGACCGGAGCGACGTGCAGCCGGAGGTCGGTGAAAACTCGATCTCTCTGCCTTCCCGGAGACGCGCCGATCGCCGAGTACGGGGCCGCATCGCCATCGTCCCGGATCTCGGTGCAACGTGTGCGGCCACCGGCGCGGATCCACAGCGTCCGCGGCAACACCACGCGTGCCGGCGGATATTCCCGCCCGACGTCTCCTGGTTGCCGCCCATCCGAGAACCCGAAGCCGCCGACCACCCGGAGCCCGCCACGCTCGCCGTCGGGCGTCTCGACGGTCGCGAGCACGCGCGCCGCCGCCGCCGCCGTCGTCGCGAAGCGATCGAGCCCGCTCGTCCGGATCTCGCGGACCACCCCGAGCGCGAGCAACGCGTGATCCCCCGCGGGATGCTCCCAGTAGAAGAGCGGCCCACGGGCGGCGGCCGCGAGCGCAAGCAGATCGTCCACGTCGTCGACGTCACGGGTGCGCGCGACGAGGCCGCCGACCTCACGCATCGAGACGTCGCTCGCCCGTCACCAGTTGGGCCGCCCCGCCGAGCAACGATCGCTTGCGCAGCGTGGTGAAACCCGCGGCGCGGAGCATCGCGAGCAACACCGGCTCGTCGGGCAGGTAGGCCGCCGATTCCGGCAGGTAGGCGTAGGCATCGCGGTCGGCGAACAGCGCCCCGAGGAGCGGCACCACGCGCCGGAAGTAGACCGCGTGCCCGAGCCGCAGGAGCGCGCTCGCCGGTCGGTCCACCTCGAGCAACGCGATCCGGCCCCCCGGTCGAAGGACACGGGCGCTTTCGGCGAGCGCTGCGCCGAGGTCGACGAAGTTGCGGAGCGCGAAGCCGGACACGACCGCATCGATGGTGCGTTCGGCGAGCGGCAACGCGAGGGCGTCACCCCGCACGAGCGTGCAGGCGTCGTACGGCCCGAGCGCCGACTGGCGTGCCCGCGCCACGCGCAGCATCCCAGCCGAGAAGTCGAGTCCAATGACGCGCGCCCCGGCCGCCGCGGCTGCCTCGGCGAGATCCCCCGAGCCGCAGGCGAGGTCGAGGACGCGCTCGCCCGGTCGCAGCCCGAGCGCCGCGACCGTACGCCGCCGCCACCCGCGGTCGACACCGAAGGTCAGGAGACGGTTCAGCCGGTCGTAGCGCGGCGCAATGCGGTCGAACATCGCCGCGACGACCGCGCGCTTCTCGCCGTCGGCGGGGAGCGTCATCGGTGCCGACTCACTGCCAGCGGACCCCGAGACGCGTCTCGGAGGCCACCTTGAGCGCCACCTCGAGCGGTCCCCGGTCGCCGCTCTTCTTGAGACGCTTGAGGGCGCGATTGACCAAGACGCGCTGGAAGTGATGCGCCACGAGGCCGGTCACGAGAGGCAGGATCTCCTTGAAGGCGGCGCTCACGGCTTCGGGGTCGGCTTCGCTTCCCCGGGTCCGCTTGCGGACGCACTGGTCGAAGAGATCGATCGCGCCGTCGACGGTCTTGCGGATCGCGCGGTCGTGTTTGACGGCGAGCGCGAGGAGCCGGGTCAGCGGGAAGCCGTAGCCGAGGATCTTGAGCGCGCCGCGCGCCACCCGCAGGTCGCCGTCACTGTACCGCCGCGAGCCGTCGGCCTGCTCCTGTGCCTCGGCAAGCCCGGCCCGCTCGACGGACGCGAGGAGCGCGAGCGGGATGCCCAGCTGCTGCGCCGCGGTCGCGCTGTCGTAGCCGGGAGCCACCGCCTCCTCCTCGATCGCGGTGAGGAGCGCACGGTCGGAGTCGGCTCGCTCGCCTTTTTCGAGGAGCATCGCGATCACCTTGAGCGACAGCCCCCGCGCGGCCATCGAGCGGATGAGCCGCAGACGGTCGAGATGCGCTTCGTCGTAGACCGCGTTCCGCCCTTCGCGTCCCGGACCGGGCAGCAAACGAATGGTCTGGTAGTAGCGGATGGTGTCGACCGGAATGCCGGACTGCTGCACGACGTCGGAGAGCGAGTACGCCATGAGCGAGGACTCTTAGAGTAATCACTCGCAGAGTCAAGGCGACTATCCGGCGGCGGTGGGCTCCTGCCAGTGCGTGGCGCCGAGAAAGATCACGCGCAGCTGCAACACGAAGTTTTCGACCAGCTCCTGCTCGACCCGCGGTTGGTCGCGCGGCAGGTCGAGAAAATCGCTGGCGGCGTTCAACATCGTGTTGACGACGAGCCCGCAGACCATCTGCAGCGTCGGCATCGAGAGCGCCGGCAGCAGGCTCAGCTCGCGGAGATCCTGCGCCATCTCGGTCGCGAAGTGCTGCACCTCGTAGCGGATCGCGCGCCGGATGAGCGGTGAGCCGCCCCAACGCTCGCCGGCCATGAACATGATGTGCAGGCGGTGATCCTCGACGAATTGCTTGTAGATCTGCACCGAGTGCCGAATGATGTTGATCGGCGGCACGCCCGCCTGACGCGCTTCGCGCAGCAGACGCCGGAGCGTGATGCCGGTTTCCTCGACCAACGCGAGCGCCAGCTGATCCATGTCCTCGAAGTGGCGGTAGAAGGACGTGGGCACGACGCCCGCGGCGCGCGTCACCTCGCGGAGGCCGAGACTCGTGAAGCTCCGGCCTTCCTCCATCAAGCGGAGCGCCGACTCGAGCAGGTGATTGCGCGTCCGCTGCTTGCGTTCCGCGCGGGTGACGATGGCCTGCTCGGGGGGCGCGGCCGGCGGCGTCTCGGTGCGGCGGCGCCTGGCCCGTCGGATCGCTTTCACGACCCGCTTCACCGTACGTTTGTGACCACGGTAAGACATTGAACTATCAAACGTATCAGCTCCCGAGCGTTCTTCAACCAACCATTTCAGTGTACGACTGTTGACCGACGCGTCCCATTCGGTTAACAACTGTTCACCGTAAGGAGGTTGCCGCGCATGCTTCGCACCGACACGACGCTCTGGACGACGCCCTGGCTCCGGCCCCTGAACGACCTCGCCGCGATCGACGATTTGTTGGCGCACGTGCATCCCACCTGGTCGCTCTCCGCCATCAAGGCGCGCGTCGAGCGCGTGACGGCCGAGACACCCGACACCACCACTTTCACGCTCCGACCCAACCGCAACTGGCCCGGCGCCCGCACCGGGCAGCACCTCGGCCTCACGGTCGAGATCGACGGCGTGCGCCACAACCGCCGATACAGCATCTCGTCGGCACCCGACGCCGACCGCACCGTCGCGATCACCGTCAAGCGGCAACCCGACGGGATCGTGTCGACCTGGCTGCACGACCACGTCGCCGTCGGCGACGTGCTGGCGCTCGATCCGCCGGCTGGCGACTTCACGCTGCCGAACCCGCTACCGACGCGGCTCCTGCTGCTGTCGGCCGGAAGCGGCATCACCCCGCTGATGGCGATGCTCCGGACGCTGGCGCAGCACAGCACCCGGGTGGAGGTCGCGTTCGTGCACGTGACCCGCGGCCCGGCAATCTTCGCGCGCGAGCTCGCCCGTCGCGCGGCGTCGTCGGGCGCGCTCGCCCTCCACATCCACGACTCGACGCGCGCCGGCCGCTTCGAGGTCGCGAGCCTCGACGGGCTCGTGCCGGATTGGCGCGAGCGGCCTACCCTGCTCTGCGGTCCCGCGCCCTTCATGACGGCGTGCCGATCGCACTGGCGTACCCACGGCGACGCGGCCCTCCTCCACACCGAGTCGTTCGGCGCCCCCCTGGCCTCGCCGTCGGCGAGCGCCGGTCCGGCGTGCGAGGTACGCTGCACGCGCTCGGAACGATTGTTCACCAGCGATGGCACGACCCCGCTCCTCGTGGCTGCCGAGCACGGTGGCCTGCGCCCGCGCTACGGCTGCCGCATGGGGATCTGCCACACCTGCAGCTGCGTGAAGCAGAGCGGCACCGTCGAGAACCTGCGCACCGGCGCGATCTCCAGCACCCCCGGCGAACGCATCCAACTCTGCATCAACCGCGCCCGGAGCGACCTCACGCTCGAGCTCTGACCCTCGAACCGCCCCCTGTTGAAGGAGAACGCATGCACCTCACCACGGAACAGATCGATCGCCTCGGCGCCGAGCTCGATGCCCTGCGCGCCGAGATCGTCGCCTACCTCGGCGAGAAGGACGCGGCCCACATCCGCCGCATCGTCCACATCGCCCGCGCCAGCGCCATCACCGGCCGCGCGCTGCTCATGTTCGGGTTCACGCCCGTCAGCTGGACGCTCGGCGTCGGCGCGCTCGCGACGGCCAAGATCCTCGAGAACATGGAGATCGGCCACAACGTCATGCACGGTCAGTACGACTGGATGAACGACCCGACGCTCACCTCGGCGACCTACGAGTGGGACAACGTCTGCGACTCCGGCCACTGGCAGCACTACCACAACTACGAGCAACACACGTTCACCAACATCCTCGGGCGCGACCGCGACGTCGGCTACGGCCTCCTGCGGGTGAGCCCGGAGCAATACTGGCGGCCGAAGCACCTCGTGCAACCGCTCTCGAACGTGATCCTCGCGCTCCTCTTCCAGTGGGGCGTCGGTCTCCACGGTCTCGATCCCACGCGCGCCCTGCGACGCAAGGACGCGCGCGCGACCTTCCGCCGTGAATGGCGCGTCTTCGCGCGCAAGGCCGCCCGCCAGCTCGGGAAGGATTACGTGCTCTTTCCGCTGCTCGCGCTCGGCAACGCCCCGCGCGTCTTCGTCGGCAACCTCGCCGCCAACGCCATCCGCAACGTGTGGACCAACGTCATCATCTTCTGCGGTCACTTCCCCGAGGGCGCCCGGGTCTATACCCGCGAGGAGACCCGCCACGAATCACGGGGTGCGTGGTACCTCCGCCAGCTGCAGGGTTCCGCCAACATCACGGGTGGCCGACTCTTCCACGTCCTGACCGGCCACCTGAGCCACCAGATCGAGCACCACCTCTTTCCCGACCTCCCGGCACATCGCTACGCGGAGATCGCGCCGCGCGTGCGCGAC
>CAZWAX010000354.1:0-6339 GCA_964631985.1 uncultured Polyangiaceae bacterium
AGCGAGCGCGGAGGCGTAGCGGAGCTACGCCGCACAAGCGAGCGACGGAGCAACGACGCAGATCGGCCTTTTTCGACCGCCGGTCTGGACCTGCGGTCGCCGAAAAACTACGGTGCCGCCCATGATCGATTACCGCAAAGAAGGCAACATCGCCGTCATCACCATCAACCGGCCGGCTGCGCGGAATGCCGTCAACACCGACGTCGCGCGCGGGTTGGAAGACGCCGTCGACAAGCTCGAGGCCGACGACGAGGTCTGGGTCGGCATCCTCACCGGCGCCAAGACCGAGAAGGGTTACATCTTCTGCGCCGGCGCCGATCTGAAGCAGATGAGCGTCGACCCGGCCGGCATGATGACCGAGCGCGGCGGCTTCGCGGGCTTCGTGAAGCGCGAGCGCACCAAGCCCATCATCGCCGCCGTCGACGGACCCGCGCTCGCGGGCGGCACCGAGATCGTGCTCGCGTGCGATCTCGTCGTGGCCTCGAAGACGGCGGTCTTCGGCGTGCCCGAGGTGAAGCGCAATCTCATTGCCGCCGCCGGCGCGCTGCTCCGCCTGCCGCGGAAGCTGCCGCGGAACGTCGCGATGGAGCTCGTGCTGACCGGCCGGCTCGATTTCCCGGCCGAGCGCGCCCATCACTTCGGGCTCGTGAACGTGCTCTGCGACGAGGGCCAGGCGCTCGAGGCCGCCAAGAAGCTCGCGGCGCAGATCAGCGAGAATGCGCCGCTCGCCGTCCGCGAGAGCCGCCGCGTGCTGCTCGAGGCGACCGATCAGCCCGACGACGTGGGGTGGAGCATGTCGGCCGCGGGCATGGCCAAGATGTTCGGCACCGAGGACTTCAACGAGGGCCTGCAGGCCTTCGTGCAGAAGCGGGCGCCGCAGTGGAAGGGCAAGTAGCGCGATGAGCCGCCGCCCGATACGCCGGGCGTGATTCGGGCGGGGCGAGCACACGACTCGCCCCGCTTCCATCCTAACGGTTACGGCCGACCAACCGCCGTTTCCTTGATCGTCATGCGCGACGGACCGGGGAGACCCACCACGTTGTTGAGCGACGACGAGCCCGTCGGCCCGACGCAGAACACGGCGCCGAGGGTCGGGTTCGAGACGTCGTTCATCGGGGCGTCGGCCATGCCGACGGCAATGAGCGTATCGCTGCCCTGGTCGGCAAAGGGGTTGAAGGTCCCGCCGCCCGTCAGGAAGCACTTGCGGGGATGGGACTCGCAGCTGAGGAGTGCGCCTCCGCAGTCGGCATCACCGAGACAGCTGCGTTGCGCATGGCCCGACGCGAGGCTGCAGCTCGTGTCGTTCGGCCCATCCTCGCACTCACCGACGCCGTCCAGGTCGCCGTCCGAACAATCGAGGTGGTTGTTCGGGAAGCCGAAGATCGAGGTGTTGTCGGTGCAACCGCTCGGTTTGGTCGGCTCGCCGACTTTGCCACAGCCCTGCACCACGCCCGGACACTCGGTGTTGTTGTTACACCCGGCACCGAGATTGGGACCAGCGAGGCAGCGCTTGCCGCCGCAGATGGCGGGGAGCGGCCCGGGTGATTCCGGACAATCGCTGTTGTCGTCGCAGACCTCGGCAGCCTGATTGTTGCACGTGTCGCAGAGACACCGGTTGCCGGGCGCATTGGAGCAGGTCGGGCTCGCGGTGCTGAGCGTCTTGATGACCGTGCTCGTCTTGCTGCTGAGATCGATCGTCAGGGTCCCGACGAGCCCCGCCGGATTCGGCGGACAATCGAGACTGGTCCGGCCGAAATCCGGCCGATCTGGAATCGCGCCGTTGGCGTCGCACGCCATTCCGATGTGCGGACCGCCATCGCACGTCCCGGTCGTCACGGTGTCGTTGAAGGCACCGGCGTCGCTGCACCGCGGACACGGATTGTCGATCGCGATGCCGTTGTAGACGCGTGCCGTGAGGAGCGCCGTAGTGGACGCGTCACCGCTCTCGACGTTCGCGGTGCCGCTGATGGTTCCGTTGAACTGGTGCACCACGCAGGTGGTGACGCCACCGGCCGCGATTGGCAGGGCGGAGCCGAGGTAGAAGTTGCAGGTGCCGGTGGTGCGGCAGAAACCGCCGTTGCAGCAGCCCTGCCCGCCATTGGGACCACCGACGCAGGTGCCGGCGGTGCAGGTGCCGGGCGAGGCGCAGGAGGTCACCGCACAGGTCGCACCGTCGTTCGTGCCACCCGAGCACTTGTTGGCGGCCGCGGTGCACGTCGCGTCCACCGAGCACTTGAGCGACGGGTCCTGGCTGCAGCGGCGGTTGTCGATCTCGCCCGCCCCCGCGTTGGGGTTGGTGATCGGGCCGCTCACGGTGCACGTGCCGCACGGCCGGCTCGAGCCGGCGCAGGCGGAAAGCGCGACCGTCATTTGCCCGTTGCTGATTGTGGGCAGGCGGTGCCAGAGGCCGCTGAAGCCGGTGTCCCGCACGCTGACCGGATCGGAGGCGTTGCCGGCGAGCGTCAGCTGCGACGGGCAGGCGCATTGGCAGCTGGTGCACGTGAAGGCGGCCGAGGTGTTGGCCCCCGCCTGACACGTCACCCCGGCGCTGAGATCGCAGTCCTCGCCCGGATCGAGCGCTCCGTTGCCGCAGACGGCGGGCGTGGCCGTGACCGTCGGCGTCGGGGTCGCGGTCTTCGTCGCGGTGATGGTGGGCGTCGCCGTTCGCGTCGCGGTCGCGGTCGGCGTTGGTGTTGCAGCCGTCGCTGTTGGGACGACGGTCGCCGTTGACGTCGGCGTTGGGGTCGGCACACAGCCTGGATTGCCGGGATCGAGGGCGCACGATTGCGCCAGACTGAACGCTTCGGCGGCCGGTTGAAGCGCCGAAGATTGATCCCCGGCGTTCGTGCAGTCGCCCTGGGCCGCCGCCTTGTCGAGGCAGCCTTTCGGGGGGTTGGTGAGCTTGAGCCCCGCCTTGTAGGTGCAGCCAGGGGGCGCGTTGTCGACGAAGCCGGTCTTGCCGGCCGCCTTGGCGTAGCAGCCCATGATCGCGGCGACGTACTTCCCGACGCATTTCTGCTTCGCGGCGTCGCACTTGCCGGCCGCGGTGCCGACCTCGGTATTCGCGTCGTCGGCATACGTCGCCGTGTCCATGTCGCGGGCGCCGCCGTCACCGGTTCCCCCGGTGCATCCCGGGTACTTCGAGTCGAGCTTCCCGAAGCCGTTGGTGATCTTGGCGCTGGCCTTCGCCACGCAGATGCCGAAGCTGCCGGGATCCGGCTTCGCCGTGTTCTTGCTGTGGCAATTGGCGTACGCCGCGGCGCCTTTGCCGACGAGTTTCACCTTGCCCGCCAAGCACTTCTCGACGGTGAGGCTGGAGAGGTATGCGTGCGCTGGAGCTCCGAACGCGAGGAGCACAATCAGCGCAGCACCGAAGAGGGCACGTGGGGCGGTTGGCATCGGTCGATTCTCCTTGGGGCAGGGTGGCTCGTTGTTGGCCCGAAGGATCGACGTCAGCAGCCGCACGAAGCGACCTCCGGACGTAGTGGTCGCGAATGGCATCCTAGGGTCGATCGTTGACGTATAGAACGGCGGCTGTGGATCGCCAGGAATTCCTGTCGCAGAGTGATAGATTTTCTGCGCCAAAAACGACCACTTGCGAGACGCTGGGCCGATCACGCGCATGTGCGTTGGCGTCTGCGCGAGCTACGGGACGCCTTACGCGCGACCGCCTGGTCGCCCTCGCATGAGCATCCCCGGTCACGTCCGATTTCACAGGCGAGGTCGCGCTCGTGACCGGCGCGACCAGGGGCCTTGAATATAGATCGGTCGGAATGTCGGAGCGCCCTTCTGGACCCGACACCGCCAGCTTGACGGGAAGCTGGGAAGCTGGGAAGCTGGCTTGCATGAAGACCACACTCGATTTGCCCGACGAGCTGGTGCGGGAAATCAAGCTGAAGGCCGTCCACGAAGGCCGTAAGTTGAAGGATGCCATGGCGGATCTGTTGCGCGCCGGCCTGGCCGCGGGGGCCGCCAGGGCGGAGGAGAGAACGGCTCGGAAAAAGAGGCCGCGTCTCCCGCTCGTAAAGTGTCGGCACGGAGCCACCGCGGCAACCGAAATGACTCCGCAGCGCGTCGCCGACATCCTGCTCGAGCAAGAGGCGTCGTGGCATGCCGCAGCTCGCCGATAGCAACATCTGGCTCGCGCTGACGCTTTCCAAACACGCATTCCATCGAGTCTCGCGCGAGTGGTTCGACCGGATGAAGTCGGGAGATCCGGTCGTGTTCTGTCGCGCGACGCAGCAGTCGTACCTGCGCTTGCTCACCACCGCCGAAGTGCTTGCGCCCTACGGGATCGCGCCGCTCAGCAACGCGAAGGCTTGGACCCTCTATGAAGGATGGTTCGACAGCGAATGCGTCACGTTCATGGATGAACCGCACGGTCTGGAATCGTACTGGACGAGCTTCGCCGTGCGTGAGGTTGCCGCTCCCAAGATGTGGATGGACGCGTACCTGGCCGCCTTCGCCACGGCGGGCGGGTATCAGCTGGTGACGACGGACCGCGGTTTCAAACAATACAAAGGACTCGATCTCCGGGTGCTGGCACCATCGTGAGCTTCGGCCCGCGAAAGGGATCAGCGGTGCTGCTGGACGCCCGAGCGCCGGCCGCTTAGGGTCGCGCGATGGCACCCTCCTCCGTCGACTTCGATCTCACGGGCGAGGTCGCGCTCGTGACCGGCGCGACCAGCGGCTTCGGGTGGCACTTCGCCGAGGTGCTGAGCGCGGCCGGCGCTACGGTGGTGCTGACCGGTCGGCGCGTCGAGCGCTTGCAGGCGTTGCAGGAGCGGATCCTCGCTGCCGGCGGCGTCGCGCACGCGGTCGCGCTCGACGTGACCAGCGTCGATTCCATGCGCGTCTGTGTCGACGAGGCGGAGCGCCTCGCGGGTCCGCTCACGGTGCTGGTCAACAACGCCGGTATCAGCATCCAGTCGAGCGCCGCCAAGCTCGGTGAGGCCGAGTGGGACGCCGTCATGGACACCAACGTGAAGGGCACCTTCTTCATGGCGCAGCTCATCGGGAGTCGCATGATCGAGCGCGGCATCAAGGGCCGCATCGTCAACGTCGCGTCGATCGGCGCGATGAAGGCCTTGCCTGGCCTGGTGGCGTACTCGACCTCCAAGGCCGCGGTGGCGATGCTGACCCAGGGGCTCGCGCGCGAGTGGGCGCGCCACGGCATCGCCGTGAACGCGCTCTGTCCCGGCTACGTCAAGACCGAGCTCAACGACACGTGGTTCGAGGGCGAGGCGGGGCAAAAGCAGATCGCGGGCTTTCCACGGCGGCGCCTCGGCACCGAGGCGCAGCTCGACGCGCCGTTGCTGCTGCTCTGCTCGCGCCATGCCGAGTTCATCACCGGCTCGCTCTTCACGATCGACGACGGCCAGCTGCTCGGCTGATCGCTCTCGTCGTCGATCACAACGACGCGCTCAGAGGTTGCGAACGTGATCGGCGATCGCGAGGCAAGAGCTTCCCGCAGCGGCGATGCGGGATGCGGCGTTCCTCGCAGTAGCGGTAGAGCGCGCGGCGGCCGGCGATGCAGAGGGTCGTCTTCGCGGTGCCGGGCGAGTGGAAGAGTCCGGCATGCACGACCTCGCTGTTGCGCGACGACGTGGCGGTGCCGAAGCGGTCCGCCGCCTCCAGGATCAGCACCTCGCGACCGGCGAGGGCTTCGGCGCGCGCGATCGCGAGCCCGACCACGCCCGCGCCGACGACGATCGTATGCACCCGTTCCATCCTTCCTTCGCTCCCTATCGTCTCGTCGCCATCGGGTCGATGCGTCCCGGCCGTTGCTCGACGGGCGCGCGCCGCGTACGGTCGCGCCCATGAAGCTCGCCTATTTCGGCATCAATATCGGTGTGTGCGCCGACCCCGACGTCGCCGCGCGCGTGGCAGTGGCGGCCGAGGAGGCCGGGCTCGAGTCGCTGTGGACGGGCGAGCACGTCGTGCTGCCCGATCCGCAGGTAGCCCCGTCGCCGTCACCGCCCGAGGTGCCGTTTCTCGATCCCGCGGTCGCGCTCGCGTGGGTGGCCGCCGTGACCACGCGCATCCTGCTCGGGACCGGCATCATCATCCTGCCGCAGCGGAATCCGGTCGTGCTCGCGAAGGAGCTCGCCAGCGTCGACGTGGTCTCGAAGGGGCGTCTCATTTTCGGGATCGGCGCCGGCTATCTGAAGCCCGAGTTCGATGCGATCGGCGTGCCCTTCGACCACAAGAGCGCCCGCACGATCGACTTCCTGGACGCGATGCTCGCGCTCTGGACGATGCCGCAGCCGGCCTACGAAGGGCGCTTCGTGCGCTTCGCCGGCATCCAGGCGTTTCCCCGCCCGGTGCAACGGCCGCATC
>CAZWAX010000355.1:0-6329 GCA_964631985.1 uncultured Polyangiaceae bacterium
GTATGGCAAGCTCGCAGGGCTCGAGAAGGAGCTCGCCGCCGAGGCGGCGACCCTCGAACAGGGCGGCGAGCAGGCGCCCAAATCACGGCTGTTGAAAGAAGAGGTCGACGAGGAGGACATCGCCGAGGTGGTGGCGCGATGGACCCACATCCCCGTCGCGAAGCTGATGCAGGGCGAAGTCGACAAGCTGCTCGGACTCGAAAGTCATCTGCACGAGCGTGTGATCGGGCAGGACGAAGCCGTGCAAGCGGTCGCCGACGCCGTGGTCCGTGCGCGTTCCGGGCTCAAGGACCCGAACCGCCCGATCGGCTCGTTCATCTTCCTCGGCCCGACCGGTGTCGGGAAGACCGAGCTCGCACGCGCGCTCGCAGAGTTCCTCTTCGATGACGAGCAGGCGATGATCCGCGTCGACATGTCCGAGTACATGGAGAAGCACACGGTGGCGCGTCTGATCGGCGCGCCCCCCGGTTACGTCGGCTACGACGAGGGCGGCCAGCTCACCGAAGCCGTGCGCCGCAAGCCGTACAGCGTCATCCTCTTCGACGAGATCGAGAAGGCCCATCCCGATGTCTTCAACGTCATGCTGCAGATCCTCGACGACGGGCGCTTGACCGACGGCCACGGCCGCACCGTCGATTTCAAGAACAGCGTCGTCATCATGACCAGCAACATCGGCAGCCAGGTGATCCTGGGCTACCGTGGTGGCGCCGCCGTCGAAGCCTACGACGCCATGAAGCGCGAGGTTCTCGAGGCGATGCGAGCGCACTTCCGTCCCGAGTTTCTCAACCGGATCGACGAGATCGTCGTCTTCCACGGCCTCTCGCGCGAGCAGCTCAGCCAGATCGTGGAGATCCAGCTCGGTCGTCTCCGTCAACGGCTCGCCGAGCGTAAGATCACGCTCGAGCTCACCGATGCGGCTCGCGACCATTTCGCAAGCACGGGCTACGATCCCGCCTATGGCGCGCGTCCCCTCAAGCGTTTGTTGCAGAAAGAGATCGAGACCACCCTCGCGCGCAAGATCCTGGCGGGCGAGATCGCGGAGGGCGTGCGCGTCGTGGTCGACGTCGGGGCCGGGGGGCAGCTGGTGTTCACGACGGCCCCGGCCGAGGCGTCGGTCTAACCGGTCTAGCCCGTAGCGGGCCGCTCGGCCCTTGCGTGCGAGGATGTGGTTTCGTAGCGTTGACGCCTTCGAGCCCCCGCATGGACACGCGTCAGAAGATCCTCTCGTCGGCGACCAAGCTGTTCTCGACACAAGGCTACGCGACGACCTCTCTCGCCCAGTTCGCCAAGGAAGAGCAGGTCTCGAAGGCCCTCATATTCTGGCACTTCGCCAGCAAGGAAGATCTCTTCCGGACCGCGCTCACCGATTCGCTCGCTCCCTATTCGATCGACGTGCTCGAGGCGCTCTCCGGTCTCGACGAGTTCGAGCAGATCGGAAAGCTGATCGACGTCTATTTCGAATTCGTGAGCCAGAACGTCTACTCGGTGCGGTTCCTGCTCTCGCTGGTGGTTCGCGAAGAGAAGAACCTCGACGACGTTCTGGACCGCACGACCGAGCTCTTCCGCATCTATCGCAATCTGTTGGCGGACATCCTGCAGACGGGTCGTGAAAAAAGGACGTTCCGCACCAGTGTCACGCCGCAGGCGGACGCCGCGCTCATCATGGCCACCCTGAACGGCATCCTCGTCCAGGGGTTCGCCGCCGGTGGCTTGCAAACCGACCCTAAACCGCTGCTCGAACAGCTCAAGATCGGGCTCGCGGAGCGCTTGCTGCCCGCGACGACCTAATTTGCAAACGGCATTTCTTTCGCGTATGGCAGCCGCCGGAATGCGCGACTGGGTACGGGCCGTCGCCGAGAAGGCCGAACGCAAGATGGCGTCGAACGGCCGGGTCGGACGTCGCGCCAACCGCGAGAAGGAGCTCTTCACGCTCCGGGCGCGTCACGTGAAGCAATTGTTCTCGGAGGTCGAGATGCTGGCGACCGCCGTCAACAAGGAGCTTGCCGAGCCGGCGATCAAGGTGCACCGCGCACTGAATCCCAAGAACCTCGGCGGCATCGAGGTCCCCGACGGGGCCCGCTTGGCGCTCGAGTTCCTGGAGCGCCGGGTCGAGGTCGTCGTGCAGCCCCTCGCCTCGATCGGCGGGCGCCCCGCGCCGCTCGGCCCGCTCGCGACCGCGTCCGTGATTCAGTACGACCGCTCCGATCCTTCCGCGGCCGACTGGTTCGATCTCTCGCTGCGTGAGGACGGCGCATGGCTCCGCAAAGCTCCCGATGGTGGAACGGGCGCGGGGCTCGCCGAGAAAGACATGCAGCACCTCATCGAATGGCTGGTGAGCTGACCGCGGTGTGATCCGCGATCCTCGCGTTACTGCAGCTGCAGGCGGATCGCCGCCAGCGCACCCTGCGCGAAGCGCGAGGTGCTGTCGAGCTCGAGGGCGCGCTCGAACTCGGAGATGGCGCGATTGAGCAGGCCCTTCGCCCAGTAGATCCGACCGAGGTTGCAGTGGGGGTAGTGGCGCGGCTCGTAGCGCTTGGCGAGCACCGCTTTGTCGAGCCACGGAATCGCCTCGTCGAGCTTGCCCTGCTTCAGGAGATACGAGCCGATGTCGTTGTAGGGATTGCCGAAGTCCGGGTCGACGGCGATCGCCTTCTTGCACTCGGCGATCGCGTCATCCAGCCGCTCGAGAAAGCTCAAGGCCCACCCGAGGAACGTGTGTGCCTCGGCGGTCGGCCGGCTCGCGATCGACTCTTGGTAACGGCTGATCGCCGCGTCGACGTTGCCCGCCATGTGGAGACGGTAGGCCTCGACGAACAGTTGGTGCGCGCGGCGCAATCGGTCGGGGGACTCTTGGCTCATGCTCGCCCGGTCGCCTGAAGCCAGAACGACACGCCGCAATAATAAGCCGGGTAGGCGAGGCTCGCCCATAGCAAAAGCGCGGGGGCGTCCGGGAGCGTCCAGATCGCATAGAGCATGACCAGCGCCCACACCGCTCCGAAGCCGATCGACGACCGACGGAAGTGGGACGCGCGCGACGGGTAGAGGAACTTCAGGGGGGCGAAGACGAGCAGCGAGAGCACGACGACCCACGCCGCCGTGACGGGCGGCGAGACGTGCAGGCCGTAGGCGTAGAGCGCCACGACGTTCCAGTAGGACGGGAAACCACGGAAGTAGTGGTCCTCGGTCTTGGCGTCGGTGCGGCAGAAGCCGTAGGCGCTGGCGAGGAGGGGCGCGGCCGCGACCCAGTGGGCGTGCGCCGCGGGAAAGAACCCCCCCTGGTAGAGCATGACGATCGGGACGACGACGTAGGTGAGGTAGTCGACGATGTCGTCGAGGCGCGCCCCGTCGTAGTACGGGAGGACTTTCTTGACGCCCACGGCGCGGGCGAGCGCCCCGTCGGTGCAGTCGACGGCGAGGGCGACCGCGAGCCAACGGAAGACGTCCGCGTAGCGCTCCTCCCCCGACGCGGCCAGCGCGAGAAAGGCGAAGATGGCGCCGCTCGCGGTGTACGCGTGCACGCCCCAGGCGGCGGCACGCCGCAGGGGGCTCGGGCTCGGCTCGTCGGCGATCATCCGACTGAGGTCATGCGGCCGCCATCGCCGCGTTCGGTATCGGTCGGGTCGTCGATGGGAATGGTGAGCATGATGCGCATCCCGGCCTGCGGTCGCGAGCGGAACTCGATGTGGCCGCGATAGTAGGCGACCCGCTCCCGCATCCCGAGGAGACCGACCCCGCCGCTCGTTGGCATGCGACGAAAGCGCTCGATGTCGAAGCCGACGCCGTCGTCGGCGATGGTGAGCGCGGCCTCACCGTCCCGCACCTCGAAGTCCACTTCGACCCGGCTCGCGCGCGCGTGCTTCACGACGTTGGTGAGGGCTTCCTGCGTGACCCGGTAGAGCAGCACCTCGATCGCCGGCGGGACGCGTGTCTCGGCGGCGGGCGTGCGCAAGTCGACGACGATGCGGGTGCGCGCGGTGAACTTTTCCGCCAGCCACTGCAGCGTCGGCACGAGGCCGAAATCGTCCAACATGGAGGGGCGCAGCAGCTGGGACATCGTGCGGACCTCCTGGAGGAGCTCCGTCACCTGTTCGCGGGCCTCGCGGACGCGGGTCTGCAGCTCGTGCGGGTCGGCGGTCGTGGCGCGCTCGATCATGCCGAGATCCATCTTGATCGCCGTCAGCACCTGTCCCACGCCGTCGTGGAGCTCGCGCGAGAGGCTCCGGAGGCTCTCCTCCTGGAGCTGGACGCGGACCTGGGACAGCTTCCGCAGCTCGGCCTCGTGCCGGCGGGCGGTCTCGAAGAGTCCGGCATTGGCGAGCGCGGCGGCGGCCTGGCTCGCGAGAGCTCCCGCGAGATCGAGATCGGGTGGCCGCGCCTCGGAATCGAGACTGGCGAGGACGAGACCGAGGTACTGGCTCTTGAAGACGAGCGGCAAGCAGAGCACGTCCGGTCCGACGAGCACGCGCGCGATCGACTCGGGAAGCGTCGATTCCACCGCGGCACGCGTCGTAACGGTCGCGTGGTGCGGCGCCGGACAGAGAGTCGACAGGTCGACGCTCTCGCCGAGCTCGAGCCGCGCGCCGTCCGAGCCTCCGGCCGTCGTGTAGGCGTCGACGCCGTGCTCGAGATCAGGGGGATGCCAGAGCAGGACCAGCCGCTGCAGATCGAGCGCGGCCATGATCTTCTCGACGACGAGCTTCAGTACGACGTCGAGCTCGAGTGTCGAGCTCGTCGTGCGCGTCACGTCGTAGAGGGTCGTGATGTTGCGCGTGGCCTCGGCGACGCGGCGCTCGAGATCGGCGCTGTAGCGTTCGAGCTCGCCGCGGGTTTGCTCGAGGCGCGCCGTCATGCGGTTGAAGGCGTTGGCGAGCTCGCCGACCTCGTCGTTGGTGCGCACGGGAACCGTCGCCCAGGTGCCGGCGGGCGCGCGCGCGATGTCGCTGGCCATCTTGGTGACGATCTCGATCGGCCGCGTGATCCGGTGCGAGAACAGATAGCCCTGCAGCATCGTGAGCAGCAGCGCCATGGCAAAGATGAAGCCTCCCCGCTGCAACATGGCCTCGAGCTCGCCGGCGAAATCGGCACGCTGGACGACCGTCACGACCTGCAGGGGCAAGCCCGGGAGCGCCGCGAACGCGAGGATGCGCGGCGTGTAGACACGGTCGACCAGGTGGCCGTCCTCGGCTCGCAAGATCCGCGACGCGATGGCGGGTCGAAAGCCCTCGTCGCCGAGGTGCGCGTGGGGGCTACTGCCGGCGACGATCGATCCGTCGTCTCGCACCAGGAAGGCGTATCCGCTCGGACCGAGCTCCATGTCGTCTTGATGCGCGCGCCACCACGCCGGGTCGCCCGCGCGCTCGACGCCTTGTGTGGCGAGCTCGGTGACGAGGTGGCGGGCCTCCGAGCGGACGCGGCGGCCGACCTCCTCTTCGAGGATGCGCTCGCCGCGGCTGTAGAAGATCGTGCCCAGCATCAGCAGCACGGTCACGGTCATGATGAGGGAGCAGCCGAAGACCTTCGCCGACAAGGGGACCCGGCGGCCGGTGGTCGGAGCCGACGCGTCCGCGAACGCGAGGTGGCGCAGGAGCGGGGCCAGGCGCCATTCCAGGTAGAGATAGGCGAAGAGCGCGCCAACGAGCCCCGTCACGATGCCGAGCAGACAGACCTTGATCGCCTCCGAGACTGGGAGCTGCGCGTACCACCGGATCTGTAGCGCGCCGAGCCCGTACCCGATCAACGACGAGGCGAGCAGCACGCCCGCGACCCGGATCGGGTAGTCGAGGATCTTGCGCTCGATGGCGAGCATCGCGCTCGGCACGTCGCCCTCGGTGGTCGTCTCGAGTGCCGACCACCGTTGCTCGATGTCGCGCCAGAGCAGCTGCGGAACCAGCACCAGGCCGATCAGGCCGAAGAACGGTACCTCCCAGAGGTAACAGTAGAGCGTCCAGGCGCGTTGCTGCGGGTCGAGGAGCCACGCGAACAGCGAGTACGGGAGGCCGATGCCCCACCAGGTCGCCATCGCCAGCAACGCCACGACCACGATCGTGCGGCGATACTCCCGGGGGTGAACGCGCGGCTCCCGCGGCGGCTGCGTCATGCGCTCAGCCGTTGCGCTCGACGATCATCGCGATCGCCTCTCCGCCGCCGAGGCAGAGTGTCGCGAGCCCGAAGCGTTCGCGGCGCTCGTCCAGGGCGGCGAGCAGGGTCGTCAGCACGCGCGCGCCGCTCGCACCGATGGGGTGACCGAGCGCGATCGCGCCGCCGTTGACGTTGACCCTGGCGGGATCGAGCTCGAGGGCGCGGATGGCGGCGATCGCGACCACCGCGAA
>CAZWAX010000356.1:0-6305 GCA_964631985.1 uncultured Polyangiaceae bacterium
ACCTGATCTTCGCCGTCGACTCGATCCCGGCGATCTTCGCGGTCACGATGGACCCGTTCATCGTCTACACCTCGAACATCTTCGCGATCCTCGGCTTGCGCTCCATGTTCTTCCTGCTGGCCGGTGTGATGGACCGCTTCCACTACCTGAAGGTCGGCCTGGCCCTGGTGCTGGCCTTCGTCGGCACGAAGATGCTGCTGACCGACGTCTACAAGATCCCGATCGGCTGGTCCCTCGCCGCGATCGGCGCGATCCTCGGAGGCGCCATCCTCGCGTCATGGTGGCGCGCCCGGTCAGCCGACCTCCGCACCCGCAGCGTGCGGCCGACCCTGGGTTCGGATCCGAGACGACCTCCGCACGCGCAGCGTACGGCCGAGCGCCAGCGAGCCGGGGGATGAACGAAGGGGGAGAGATCCCCCTACATCAACTGATCGTGGAGCCACTCGAGACCGAACGCCAGCCCGAGCCAGAGCGGCGCCATCGCGAGGTGCACGTGTCCGCCGACCGCGCCGCGGCCGACCCAGCGCCACACGTGCGCGCCCGTCAGGCGCACGAGCAGCACGCTCGACCCGAGCTCCACCGCGTAGAGCAACGTCAGGTACGCGACACCGCGGAGCCACCACGGCTCGGCGCGAAGGGCATCGTGCAGCCCCTCGAAGAGAAGGAACCCGAAGCCGTAGATGGGGAGCATCCACACGAACGAGTGCCCCTTGAGCCGCCACCCCGTCCGCGCCTCCGGCTCATCGAGGTCGGCGGTCAGCACGATGCCCAGACGCGCGCAGAGCGCGGTGAACACGACCTCCAGGGCGACGCCGAGGGAGGCATAGAGGAGCAAGCGGACGCCGATCGGCACGCCTGGCGAGGCTAGCGACCCGGCCGGCAACTTTACAAGCAGGACGGCAGCTGCGTAGATCCCCAGCCGACGCCATGGAGTTCTACGAGCGCATTTCCGCGCAAGACCGCTCCTTCCTCCACTTCGAGGATGCGACGACGCACATGCACCTCGGCGGCCTGGTCATCTTCGAGGCCGGGCCCCTGACGACGCCGGGCGGCGGCATCGACATCGAGAGCATCCGCGCCCAGATCGCGGGGCGTCTGCACCTGGTGCCGCGCTATCGCCAGCGGCTCGGTTGGATCCCCGTGTTCAACCAGGCGGTCTGGATCGACGACGACCACTTCAATCTCAACTACCACGTGCGCCACGCCGCGCTGCCGCGTCCGGGGGACGACGCCCAGTTGAAGATGCTGACGGCCCGCATCATGTCGCAGCAGCTCGATCGCGGGAAACCGCTCTGGGAGCTGTGGGTGATCGAGGGACTGGCCGACGACCGTTTCGCCCTCCTGGTGAAGACGCATCACGCGATCGCCGACGGCATCTCGGCCTTCGACCTCTTCACCGCGCTCGTGAGCCCGACGCCGGACGACGTCATCGACGACCCCCGGCCGTGGACGCCGCGACCGGCGCCGAGCGGCGCCCGCCTCCTCGCCGACGGCCTCGTCCGCCAGGCGGCGACACCGATGACCATGGCGCAACGCCTGTTCGCGATCGCGAGCGACCCGGCCGGCGTCGGTGCTACGACCCGCGCCAGCATGCGGGCGCTCGTCGATCTCGCCGGGGCAGGCGCCTCGCTCCCGCCCCCGACGCCGCTCAATCAGCCGATCAGCGCGCACCGGAACTTCGACTGGCTGACGCTCGACCTCGCCGAGGTGAAAGCGGTGAAGTCGCGGCTCGGCGGCACGGTGAACGACGTCGCGCTCGCCAGCGTCACGGGCGGACTGCATCATTTCCTCTCCGGACGCGGCTTCGACATCCGCGACCTGGCGCTTCGCGTGGTGGTGCCGGTGAGCGTCCGCACCGAGGACGAGCGCGGGCAAGCGAGCAACCGGGCCTCGGGGTGGCTGCTCGACCTTCCGGTGCACGAAACCGATCCGGCACGCCGCCTCGCCGCCGTCGCCGTCGAGACCAGCAAGCGGAAGGCGAGCCGCCAGGAGCTCGGGCCGGAGGTGCTCGGGCGCGTCGCCGAGTACGCCGCGCCCGGCATCGTCGGTCTCGGCGTCCGCCTACTGTCGCGGCTCCATCCGTACAACTTGATCGTCACCAACGTAGCCGGGCCGCAGGTGCCGCTCTATCTGCTCGGCGCGCGCCTGCTGGCGGGCTTCCCGCAGGTGCCGCTCTTCGAGAACCAGGGCCTCGGCATCGCCCTCTTCAGCTACTGCGGCTCGCTCGGCTTCGGCTTCAATGCCGATCGCGAGGTCATCCCCGACCTCGACGTCTTCGCTGCCGCAGTCCGGCGGGGATTCGTCGAGCTGACCCAGGCGGCGAAGATCGGCTGACGCCGCCGCACCTCAACGGGCGTTTCAGACGAGTGCGGGATCGGCTACGGCCCGGCGGCCACCTTCGAGCCAGGTCTTGAGCTCGGGCCCGAGCCGCTCCGCCGCCACGCGCTCGTAGAGCGCCTGGCTCTCGGCCGAGAGGATAGTGCGCCAGGTGCCGCGGCGCGCGCTCCGGAAGAAGTCGCGATTGCTCTGCCATTCGTTGAAGTGCGCCCCCGGCGCCAGCTCGTCGGCGCGCTCGCGCATGGCGTCGAAGCTCGCGGCCTCGAGGAACGTGGGCCAGAGGCGCTCGTCGACAGGCGTACCCAGGAAGCGCGCCAGCCGTCGGAGCTCGCCGTCGAGGTCGGCCGTCAAGTCGGCGTAGTGGTGGAAGTGCAGGTTGGGGAGGTGCCGGAAGCGCCAGTAGCTCTGGGTGAAGCTCATCACGGAGCCCATCGGAAATCCGTCCTCTAGGCCTTCCGCCGCGCCGACCGTGAGCCAGGTGGCGAAGAGCTGATCCTGGTCGGTCGGAAACTCGAAATCCTCCGGCAGGCCCGCGCGCCGAAGCGCGTCGGCGACGGTCTCTTCCGACGCGTTGAGCATGTGGTCGCGCATCGAGAGGAAGACGTCGCGCGGGTCGCGCCCGCAGAACACGTAGGCAACCTCGGGGTGGTACGGCACGCCGTCGAGCGGGGTGTGGGTCTTGATGATGCGGCGGTGCGTCTGCGCCTCGAAGGCCGCGAGTGCCTCGTCGAGGGGATCGCGATGCCGCTCGAGCCAGCGCGAGAGCTGGTTCAGCGGCTGCGGGAAGACGGTCGACTGGTGGATCAGCATGGCGCAGAGCATCTGCGTCCAGGTCGTGCCGCTCTTCACCGGCGTGCAGACGATCACGTCGCCCGGGCGGAGCCGGAAGTGATCCCACCGCGTGCTGTCGGAAATGTTGCCGACGTAGGTCCGCGAGCGCGTGGGGAGATCCATCACGGCGGAGATTAGCCCCACCGCGCTCGAGGATCCAAGCATTTTGCCTCACGCGTGCTTGGCGATGACCGTGATGCGCCCGGTCGGCTCCACGGTGGCGCAGGCGACCTCGGACGGCGACTGCAGCCCTTCCTTTCGAAGCGCCGCCGCCAGCTCCTGGTCGCTGATGCGTTCGGACCGCCGCACCGCCTCGTCGACGCGGCCGTCGCGGATCACGACCCGCGGCGGACCGTCGATGAGACGCTCGGCGGCGCGAAAGCGGAAACAGAGCCAGCTGGCCAACATCGTCAGCCCGAGGAGGGTAGCCGCGGCCGTGAGCGCGGCCGCGAGCGACGTGTCCTGCCGCGTGAGCGCCGGTGACACCGTCTCGGACAGCAGCAGCATTGCGAGAAAATCCATCGGTCCGAGCGAGCCGATCTCGCGCTTCCCGGCGATGCGCACCATCACGAGCAAGGCGACGTACACGACGACGACGCGCCCGACGATCTCGAGGAGCGGCGTATGGTCGGGCTGCACCGGCGTTCAACGCGATCCGACGCTCGGGGGTGCCGGGGTGCCAAGCCCGATCGGCGCGCCGGTCTTGGGTTGCGTACCAGGTCCGGTCGCGGCGCCACCCGCGGGCCCACGATCGGTGTTGCCGAGCCCGGTCTTTCCGGGCGTGTCGGGGCCGCTTCCCGAGGGCACGTCCGGACGGGTGACGTCGATCTTCACCGGTGGCGCCGGTTGCGCGACCGGTGCGGTTCCGAGCCCCGACGTGCGCGAGCCGAGATCCAGGGGCGCGCTCTGACTCGGCGCGGGCGACGCTACATCGGCAACGACCGGCTCGACCCCACTCACGCTCGCGAAGACACACGCTCCCACGACCGTCACCATGCTTCGCACGATCATGGCCCTCATCATGTCCACGATATGTCCACGATCCGTGCCACGACGTGGCCTCGGGGAACGGCGTACGAGCACGTGTCCCTCCCCGAGGATTTAGGCGGATGTGCGATCTGGGCGGTGATTTCTACAAAAAAAGCTCCCCGCCGGATCCCGATGTCCTAGTCACGGCGCCACACCCGGAGGCATGCGGCTTGCTGAGATCACCGGTGGGGGAGCTGCCCCCTGACGAGCCAATCATGCGAGGGATCACCGATAGACGCCGGCAGCTCCGCGAGATCGTCGGCTGGACCATCCTGTCGACGGTCGCGGCGCTCGCGAAGCTGGTGGTGTGGATGGATGCCAGGCTCGCGCACGAGACTGACGGCACCGAGCTCGCGATCGACGAGGATCCGCGATGAACCTGGCCTTCGCTCCATCCTGGGGTGAGGAATCGCGCGCCCGCGTCGGCAGTTGGCTCGATCGCCTCGCGGTGCGCGGCATGAGCCGCGCCTTCGACGCCACCCTGATGCCGACCACGCTCGAGCGTTCGGTGCTCCGCGCCTCGGCCGAGCCCTATCTGGCGCCCGCGCTGCGGGGCGCCCCAGGCCGATTCTTCGCGTTCTTCGAGACACCGGCGCTCCTCGGCGAGGTGCGCATCACCGGACGGCGCCCGATCGACGGCGGTACGATCGTCTCCTACGCGTTGGCGAGCGGCTACGTCCCGTTCGATGCCGCGGTTCCGCTCTGTCCGAGCAACGACCGGATGCCGGTCGAGCATTGGACGCACGATCGACCTGCCATGGCGACCGTCGTCGCGGTGCACGGGTTCACGATGGGCGATCCGGCGATCGGAGCCGCGGCGCTGATGGCGCCCGAGTGGTTCCGGCTCGGCCTCGACGTCGTCCTGGTCACCTTGCCGTTTCACGGCACGCGGACGCCTCCCGGCGCGCGCTTCTCGGGGGAGCTCTTCGCCTCGTGGCACGTCGGGCGCCTCTGCGAGGCCGTCCGCCAGTCGATGCACGACCTCCGCCAGGTGCTGACCTGGCTTCGCGCGGACAGCGATGCCCCCGTCGGCATCATCGGCCTCAGCCTCGGCGGATATCTGGCGGCGCTCATGGCGGCCTTCGATCCGCATCTGGCGTTCGTGATTCCGATTGCGGCGCCGGTCCGGCTCGGAACCTTTCCGTCGACGCTCTTCGCACACAGCGCGTACGCGCGCCGCACGGCCGCCCCCTTCACGCCCGAAGAGCTGGACGAGGCGTATCACGCGCACTGCCCCCTCACGTACCCGCTCGCCGTCCCGGCCGAGCGCACGCTCATCGTCGCCGGGCGTGGCGATCGGATCGTGCCGCCCGAGCATGCGCTCGCGCTCGCCGAGCATTGGAAGCGTCCCGCGATCCACTGGTTCGGCGGGAGCCATGTGACGCCGTTTCGCCGCGCCGCGGTCTTTGCGGCCGGCGCCCGCCACGTGCGCCGGCTCGGCATTCGCACCAACGGCAAAGGAGAGCCCCATGAACCCAGCCACTGACGCGGTCACGACCGTCACCAGCAACCCCGCCGTCGGGCACGCGGCAGCCTATGCGATCGCGATCGCCGCCGTGCTCGCCATCGGCTTCCTCTTGTTCTTCTGGAGGCGCCACCGCGCCCGCACGTTCGCGCAGCAGGTCAAGTAAGCGCGCTCGACGGACGCGCCCTCGCGGTCTAGAACCCTCGTCCCGCGATGATCCGTCTCGAGTCCGTCTCCAAACAGCACAGCGGCCGCATCCTCTTCCTCGACGCCTCGATGGCGGCGTTTCGGGGCGAGAAGATCGGCCTCGTCGGCCCCAACGGCGCCGGCAAGTCCACCATCTTTCGCATGGTCGTCCGCGAGGAGGAGCCCGACTCCGGGAGCGTGCTGGTCGAGAAGCGGGTCGCGATCGGCTACTTCTCGCAATCGGTCGGCGAGATGAGCGGCCGGAGCGTGCTCGAGGAGACGATCGCCGGCGCCGGCGAGGTCGCGACCGTCGCCCACGAGCTCCACGAGCTCGAGCTCGCCATGGCCGATCCCGCGCGTGCCGACGACCTCGACAAGCTGGTGGCGCGCTTCGGCGACGTCCAGCACCGCTTCGACGAGCTCGACGGCTACGGGCTCGAGTCGCGGGCACGGGAGA
>CAZWAX010000357.1:0-6296 GCA_964631985.1 uncultured Polyangiaceae bacterium
GAGCTCGGGCATGAACTGGAAGTTCATGCCGTAGATGCCCGCGACCATGGTCGGGACGGCGATGATGGCGGCCCAGGCCGCGAGCTGCTTGGTGACCTCGTTCTGCTGCACCGAGATCAGCGACAGGTTGGCTTCGAGCGCACCGTTCAAGAGCTCGCGGAGGCTGTCGACGGTCTCGTTGATCCGGACCACGTGGTCGTAGACGTCGCGGAAGTACGGACGACTGTCGGCGTCGATCAAGGACGAGTCGAAGCGGGTGAGCCGGTTGCAGATGTCGATCAGCGGCGACACGGCCCGCTTCAGGCCGAGCAGGTCGCGCTTCAGTCCGTAGATGCTTTCGGTGGTCTCGCGGCGGTAGTTGCCGCTGAAGATGTCCTCTTCGAGCTTCTCGAGCTCCCCTTCGAGCTCGTCGACGATCGGGAAATAGTTGTCGACGACGAAATCCATGAGCGCGTAGAGGACGAAGCCCGGCCCCTTCTTGAGGAGGTGCGGCGCGCTCTCGCAGCGTTGCCGCACGTCGACGTAGGGCACGGAGGCCCCGTGGCGCACCGATACCACGTAGCCGGGACCGACGAAGAGATGGGTCTCGCCGAAGGCGATCTCGCCCTCGCCGTTCCGCTGCGCGGTCCGCAAGACGATGAAGAGGGCGTCGCCGTACTCTTCGAGCTTCGGGCGTTGATGCGCGCGGTGCGCGTCCTCGACCGCGAGGTCGTGGAGGCGGAACTCGTGCTGCACCTCGCGCATGAGCTCCGCGTTCGGCTCGTGCAAGCCGATCCACACGAAACGGCTCGGGCGATTGGCGGCGAGCACCTCGCTGACGTCGGGCAAATGGACGTCGCCGACCCGATGGCCGTCCGTATACTCCGCACAGTTGACGACCTGGCTCATGTCCACCCCCGCGATCGCATGGTCCCCGCCCTCGGCGGGCCCGACGCATACCATGCGGCGCCCGCCGCGCCACGCGCGAGCGCCCCTCCCGTGGTCAGGCCGGGACCGGCATGCTACGGGGCCCCTGCCTTGAGCGCCTCCACGACGTCTTCCCGCCGCCGGATCGGTTTCGTGGCCGGTGTCCTGGTGGCGCTCCTGATCCTGGGGCTGCCCCTCCCCGACGGCATGTCGGAGGCCGGCCGGCGGACCGCCGCGGTGACCGCGCTCATGGCCGTCTGGTGGATCAGCGAGGCGATCCCGATCGCGGCGACGGCCCTGGTACCGATCTTCGCGTTCCCCCTGCTCGGCATCCTGTCGACGCGCGAGGCCTGCGCGCCCTACGCCGATCCGGTCAACCTGTTCTTCCTGGGCGGCCTGATGATCGCGGCCGCCGTCGAGCGCTGGGGCTTGCATCGCCGGCTGGCGTTGCACGTGATGAGCCGGCTCGGCGGTTCGCCGCGCCGGCTGGTGCTCGGCTTCATGACGGCGACCGGGTTGATCTCGATGTGGACCTCCAACGCGGCGACGACGATGATGATGATGCCGATCGCGCTCGCGGTGATCGAGCATTTCGAGGCGGGACACGTCGACACGCGTGCGGGGTTTGCCCCCGCGCTCATGATCTCGGTCGCCTATGCGGCGTCGATCGGCGGCGTCGGCACGCTGGTCGGGACGCCGCCGAACGTGATCTTCGCCGGGTCCTTCGCGCGGCTCTTTCCCGACGCGCCGCCGATCGGTTTCGCGACGTGGATGATGCTGGGCGCCCCGATCGCCGTCATCATGACTCCCCTCGCGTGGCTCTTTCTCACCCGCATCGCCTTCCGGGTGCCGGCGAGCGCGCCCGGCAGTGACGGCGCCGTGCTCCGCCGGACGCTCCACGAGCTCGGTCCGATGTCGACGCCCGAACGCCGGGTCTTGATCGTGTTCGCGGCAACCGCCTTCCTCTGGGTCTTCCGCGCCGACCTCGACGTCGGCCTCGTCACCCTTCCGGGGTGGACGCGGATCCTCCCCGACCCGCGCGCCGTCGACGACACCGTGATCGCGGTCGCCATGGCGACGCTGCTCTTCCTCCTGCCCTCGGGTGAGGCCGGGACGCGCCTCCTCGGCGACGATTGGCCGAAGCGCGTGCCGTGGGGCGTGCTCGTGCTCCTCGGCAGCGGCTTCGCGCTCGCCGCCGCCGTCGAGTCGTCGGGGCTCGCGACCTGGCTCGCCGGCCGCCTCGGCGGGCTCGGCAGCATGCCGCCGCTGTTGCTGATCCTCGCCATCACGGCGCTGCTCGTGCTGCTCACCGAGTTCACCGTCAACTCGGCGATCACCGCGCTGATGATGCCGGTGCTCGCGGCGACCGCCGTCGGCCTGCAGGTCGATCCGCGGCTGCTGATGATCCCGGCGACGCTCGCGGCCTCGTTCGGGTTCATGATGCCGGGCGGCACCGCTCCCAACGCCATGGTGTTCGCGAGCGGCAACATCACGGTGGCGCAGATGGCGCGTGCCGGCATCGGCATCGACCTGATCGGGATTCTCGTCATCACCCTGGTCTTCTATCTGGTCGGGATTCCCGTGTTCGGGATCGCGACGAGCGGAGCGCCGGCATGGGCCAAATGAGGCGATGGATGGTCGGCGGCGTGGTGCTGGCGCTGCTGGGGTGTACGCGCGGCACGCCGTCGTCGATCGAGGCGGCGCGCCTGATCGCGCCGCCGGCCGGGACGCTCCCCCCCACCTACACGCTCGCCAACGAGACCCGTCCCGTGTTGGCCCTGCCGCCCGAGCGTCGCCTGGATCTGCCCGTCCCGGGCGGGAGCGCCGCGGCGTACACGTTCACGCTCCCCGAGGACGTCGCCGGTGACGTGATCGCGACCGGGTCGTTGCAGCGCGCCAAGCATTTCCATGTGCTGCCGCCGCAGCTGCTCACGCGGAGCCGCGACGCCGACGGCTCGCCGCGCGCGACGCTGACGCTTCCGGACGTCGCGCTCGGAGCCGGACCGCCCGCGACGCTCACGCTGATGCTGACGACCCCACCCGCGACGGCGGAGGTCGAGACCGTCGCCGACGCGATCGACGTTCCGGCCGGCGCACGCCTCGAGCTCGCCTACGGCTTGGCGGCAGCGGCCGGCATTCCGGGCGCGGCGCCGGTCGTGCTCGAGGTCGCGGGGGAGCCCGAGGGCGGGACGATCGAGACCCTCTGGAGCGCGACGCTCCAAGGCGAGCGTGCCGACGGCCCGCGCTGGAACGAGGCCGCCATCCCACTCGCGAAGGTGGCCGGGAAGCGCGTCCGCCTGCACTTCCGTGCCCGCACCGTCGGCGACGGCCGCGCCGTCGTGCTGCCGGTCTGGGCCGACCCGACGATCGTCGCACCCGCCCCCTCCGGGCCGCCACGCCGGAACGTCATCCTGATCTCGCTCGACACGCTCCGCGCCGATCGACTCGCCGTGGGCGGGGCATACCGCCGTACGATGCCGCAACTCGACGCCCATGCGCGCGACGCGGTCACGTTCACCGACGCCTGGTCGGTCTGGCCCGAGACCAGCGGCTCGCACATGTCGATCTTCAGCTCACGCTTCCCGAGCGAGCACGGCGTGACCAATTTCATCGCGTCGCCGTCGCCGACAATCGAGCTCCTCGCCGAGCGCCTGCGGCGCGAGGGGTACCTCACCCGCGCCTACACCGAGGACGGCGGGGTCTGGGCGCACGCCGGGTTCGCCCGCGGCTTCTCCGCCTATGCCGAGCGACGGAGCGCCGACTTCGTCTACCGCGGCGAGGTCGACGCGGTCTTCGCCGACGCCACCCGCTGGGTCGACGCCCACACCGACCGCACCTTCTTTCTCTTTCTCCACACCTACCAAGTGCACAGCCCCTACGCGCCGCCCGAGAGCTACAAGGCGCTCTTCAACGACGTGGCGCCGCGCGAGCCGCGGGGCCTGCGGGAGTTCGCGCTCGCCTACGACCAGGAGGCCCGCTACACCGACGACCACGTCGGGCCCTTCCTCGCGCACCTCGCGCGGATCGGGCTCGCCGAGCACAGCATCGTCGTCATCACCTCCGACCACGGCGAGGAGTTCGGCGAGCACGGGAGCATGGGCCACGGCCGCTCGCTCCATCAGGAGGTGCTGCGGGTGCCGCTCGTCATCGCGGCGCCCGGGATGCTCGCGCCGACCGAGGTGAAGACGCCGGTCAGCCTGCTCGACATCGCGCCGACGGTGCTCGATCTCCTCGGGCTCGCGCCGACGCAGAGCCAGCGCGGCGTGAGTCTCGTGGCGCGGGCACGCGCCGCCGCGGCGGGCGACGCGCCCGACCCGGCGGAGCTCGCGCGCCCGATCTTCGGCGAGGTCGACCGCGTCGAGCGGACCCCCATACGCCAGGTCTCCGTGCGCCGGAACCGCGCCGCCGCGATCTTCGACCTCAACGCCAACGTCACCCGCTGCTACGACGCGGAGGATCAGGCGGAGGTGAGGCCGCAGGGCAGCTGTCCGGAGCTGAGCGAGTTGATCGAGCTGCACCGGCAGGCGGCGGTGCCGGTGGGGAGCATGGCGCCGCATCATCGCGCGGATCCGGAGCTGATCGAAAAGATGCGCGCTCTAGGCTACCTCGACTAGGCAGAGCGCTGAAACGCGGCCATCTGCTTCGTTGCTCGGTCGACTCGCTTGTGCGGCGTAGCTCCGCTACGCCTCCGCGCTCGCTCCCGCGCGCCTCGCATCTGGCCACGTTTGAGCGCTCTGCGGACCCTGCTGGGCGACCCAGAAGAGGCTCGCTTCGCTTCGCTCGCGCCCGTCTCTCGCTTCGCTCGCTCGTTTCCTTTTAGCGGCGCTTCGTTAGGACGCGGCGGGGGATGGGTTTTCGGGCGCCGGGAGTGGGGGTCGTTTTGGTGAGGGGGCGGACGACGCGTTGTTGGGTGCGTGGGGTGGCCTCGGGGGTGGGCGGCGTCAGGATCGTTTGGCAGACCGTCGCCAGTTGGTCGGCGTCGAGTGGGGCGGGCCGGAGCAAGGGCTCGAGGGCGCGGCGGAGCGTATGGTCAGGGGCGTCGCCGCAGACCAGGAACGTCGGGGTGCGGCCGTTCTCGAGCGCGAGCGCTTCCAGGAACGTCGCGGCGCTTTCGGGCGAGCTGCGGAGATCGATCAGGACCGCGTCGGGCGTGAGCATGCCGAGCAGGTCGAGGGCTTGCTTCGGATCGCAGGCCATCGAGATGGAATGCCCGCCCTTGCTGAGCGCCGCCTTCAGCGGGATCAAGCCGTCGACGTCCTCCGACAGCGAGATGAGGCGACGTTGGCTGCCGAGCTTGCCGACGGCGGCGAGCATCACCTCGGGCGCGGGGGACGCGGTGAAGCAACGGACGTTGCCGAGAATGCGGCTCCGGCCGGCGGACGCGGCGTAGGTCACGAGCACGCCACCGTCGTCGACGGCGGCCTGCAGCTCGCCCAGCCGGTCGGGAAGCGCGCTCAGGAGATTCGCCACGAAGAGCGCGCTCGCGGTGTCGGCGGGAAGCTCGGTGGCGAGCGCCGCCGCCACCCGTTCGCGCACGAGCCCGTCGGCTTCGAGGATGCGATGGCCTCCGGCCTCGACGACCGGTGCCGGCGGGGGCGAAAGCACTTCGACCCGCGGCAACGCCGGACCGACTCCGGCCGGAGCCGCGGGCATGACGGGCGTCGCCGCCACGGGAGCCACGTTGACGGGCTCGACGATCGGCGACACGGGCGCAGGGGACATCCGCTCGGGCGTCGCTTGCGTGCGGGCGCGCTCGATGGCCGCGTCGAGCTGACGGCGCGCTGACGACAACATCTCCTCGCTGCGGATCAGGTCGCGCTCGAGCGTGGCGATGCGCGCGTGCTGTCGGCCGCGGTCCGCCTCGGCGTCGCGACGCTCGTGCTCGATCCCCGCGAGCTTCGCCTCGAGGGCCGCCCGCTCGACCACGGCACGCTCGTGCGCGAGGGTACGCTCGTCGCCGAGCACGCGCACCTGCGCCTCCAGGGAGGCCGTCTGCTCGCGCAACGCGCGGATCACCGCCACGGGCTCGGTGCCGTCGTCGTCGACGGCCGCGAGCACCCGGGCACGCTCCTCGTGGAGGCGTCCGAGCTCGCCACGGGCCGCGCCGAGCTCGCGCTCGAGCTCGAGCAAGCGCGCGGCGGTCGCCGCGGCCTGCGCCCGTACGTCGCGGACGGCGTCCTCGCTGGTGCCGAGCTCGACCCGCAGCCGCTCGCCTTCGGATTGGCTGCGACGGAGCGCATCGCCCGCCTCGATGGCGGCGCGACGCGTCCGATCGCGTTCGTCCCCGAGCTCGCGAAGTGTCTGCTCGCGGGCGCCGAGCACCGCCTCGCGCTCGGCGAGCGCCGCCCGCAGCTCGGCGAGCGACGTCTCGGCCGCGCGCCGGGTATCGT
>CAZWAX010000358.1:0-6246 GCA_964631985.1 uncultured Polyangiaceae bacterium
GCACAAGCGAGTCGACGGAGCAACGACGCAGATCGGCCTTTTTCAGCAACCTGCGAGTTGGCGGCGGACGGCCTCGGCAAAGCGGGTCAGCTCCCCCGCGATGTCCGGCCCCGCCGGTTGGTAGGCGATCTCCGTCGCACCCATCGACGTGAGGAGCTCGACGCGCTCGCGCCAACCGGCGGCCGAGAGGGCGAGGCCGTTCTGTTGCAGGAGCTCGCCGGTGACGAACGGGCGGTCGCGGTCGTTGATGGCGATCAGGTGGCGGTCGTGCAGCGCGAGGTGCTTGGCGTCGGCCGGCACCTCGGCGTAGGCGGCCGCCCAGTCCTCACCGTTCGGCAGCAAGTCGAGGCGACGGTTCTCCATCGCGAAATGGAAGAGCACCGGCGCCGCATGGCCGGCGGCGGCGAGCGCGCGCGCGCTGTCGGGGCTCTCGCCTTCCGCCAGCACGGTGCCGAAGGTGAGGGCGATGCTCCAGTCGAATCCGGGAATCGGCATGGGTGCGGCGAACACGCCGTCACCGAGCTGCCGCGCCGCCGCGATGCCTTTCGGGCCGGCGGCCGCGATGATGAACGGGACCTCGAGGGGACGCGCGGCCCCGTAGCCCGAGGGGTGGAGCATCTGCAGCAGTCCGCCGTCCCACGCGACCTGCTCGCCGCGGAGCAGTGCCTTCACCGTCTGCACGTACGCGACCACGTCGGCCCACTTCATCGGCTTCTTGCCGAGCGTGAAGCGGCCGCTGAAGCCGGAGCCGACGGCGATCGCGACGCGGGCTGGCCCCGCGATCGATGCCAGGGTCGCGATCGCGGCGGCGTTGGTCATCGGATGGCGGAGGCTCGGGACCAATACGCCGGGACCGAGGCCGATCCTGCTCGTGCGCTCGGCGGCGCGGCAGAGCTGGACCCAGACGTCGGGGTAGAGCGCGGGAGAGTCGTAGAACCACGCCCGCGCATAGCCGAGCTCCTCGGCGATGCGGGCGTGCTCGTGACTCTGCTCCGACGTGGCGAACGCGCAGGACAACGTGAGGGTCGACATGGGCGGAACCGTACCAGGCGACCGGCGCCGATTGAACCACGGCGGCGCGAGTCCCGCACGAAAATGTGCCGGAGAAGCCAAGACGTCGACGCGACGACGGCGGACCGTCGTCGGATCCGCCGGCCGCGACGGCCGTACGGGCAGCGAGTTCGTGCATCGATGGATGCGCCTGGGCACGTGGCCGCTTCGAGGTGGCCGGGACCCCCGTCCAGTAGCCGCTGTCGATTTCCCGCCCGCCCGTTCGACGAGAAGGAAACCACGGCCCCGCTCGGGGCCTCAGGAGGTGTGAGGATGGCTCGGTACGTCGATGGATTCGTGGTCCCCGTTCCCAAGAAGAACGTCGCCGCCTACGTGAAGATGTCGCGCAAGGCCGGGAAGATCTGGCGCGAGTACGGCGCGCTCGAGTACGTCGAGTGCGTCGCCGACGACGTGAAGCCCGGCAGGGTGACTTCGTTTCCGCAGAGCGTGAAGCTGAAGCCGACCGAGACGGTCGTTTTCGCGTGGATCACCTACAAGTCGCGGAAGGACCGCGACCGGATCAACGCGAAGGTCATGGCCGACCCGCGGCTCGCCGGGATGGACCCGGCGACGATGCCGTTCGACGCGAAGCGGATGTTCTTCGGGGGATTCAAGGCCAAGGTCGAGCTCTGATCATGGACCACAATCGGCCGGAGCAGGGCAGTCGGCGGCTTTGGCGGAGAAGCTGCGGCCGTCGCTGCCGTCGTGGGCGAGGCTCGTGCACTCGAAGCAGACACCGACCTCGCCGCTCAGGATCTGACCGCGCACGGGGTTCTGCACGACGCCGGGCTGCAGATCGTATCCCAGCGTCGACGCGCCTTTGCCGGTGAGATTGGCCTTGAGGTCCTTGCCGCGACGCCAGGAAATCTTGCTCACGGTGCCGACGGTCAGGGCCTTGTCGGCGTACTTGTAGCCCTGCGGGTTCTCGTCCTTGCCGATCAGCGCCCAGTGCTGACACGGCAGCGGGCTCGTCGTGGACGCACCCGAGGTCGTGCTCGCCAGCGTCAGCGTCGCCTTGACGGTGCCGCTCGGCGCGCCGTTGCAGCGGGGGTCGCTCGCGCTGCCGAGCGGCGGGATCGCGAGCGTCGGCGACTTGATCTGCAGGGCGGCGGCGTTCTTCGTCTCGACGTCGGGGAGCTTGTTCTTGATGACGAGCTTCGCGGCGGGTTGTGGGCGGGCCCCGTCGGGCGCCGTCGGGTCGGTGCCTTGCAGTACTTCGTCGTAGTCGTAGACGCCGTCCTCGTCGCGGTCGATGCCCATGCGATAGCCGGAGCCGGGCGGGACGCAAGTGAACGTCTGCGGCCGGGCGACCGAGGCCTGCAGTCGGAGGGTGGCAAGGGAAAGCATCGGCTCGCTTCCGCGATCGCTGCGGAAATCGCCGTCGACCCACCACCAGCCGCGCGGCTGCCCGGTGCCGTCGACGCTCTTCACGATCAGGTCGCAATCGCCGGCCGCGGCGCGGTCGTCGAGCTGCGCGATGCTCGGCAGGCTGTTGGGGTTGGCGTCCGTGGTGGCCGTCACTTGCACGCCGACCACCGGCTTCAGGTCGGTGTCGAAGACCAGCATGAAGGCCTCGACGTCGCGCCGCATCTGATCGCCCGTGGGTCCCGGCGGAAAGCCTACGTTGGAGAACGGCGGCGGCCGCTCGTTGAAGGGAATCGAGTGCATGAACCGGAAGAGGGTGTCGGTGCTGCCGTCGTGCATGAAGCCGAAGCCGCGCACCTGCGGTCCCTTGAAGCCGTTGTCGCCGAAGTTGAAGAAGGGTGAGTACGCCATGCCGAACATCCCGAGCTTCTGGTACAGGTTGCGGAGGTGCGGGACCTTGAACATCTGGGGCTCGTTCTCGAACGTCGTGAGCCCGGCCGTGCCGAACCTCCCTTGCTCGGGCTGCAGCCGATGGCAGCCGTTGCAGGTCTGGAAGGTGTCGATCGGCGAGCGATTGAAGAAGATGTCGCGGCCGTTTGCTTCCGAGTCGTCGAGGGCGTCGTCGGGACTGCGGAAGGGATTCGGCGGATAGGTGACGTCGAGGATGAACTCGGTGAACTGCGTCATCTCGGCGGTGGTGAGGGGGCCGTCGCGCCCCAACAACGCGGCGAACGCGCCGTTGAACTGCATGAAGCCGCCCGCGACGTCGAGCGGTCCGGCCACGTTCCGGCGATCGCCGCGCCAGTGCAGCGGCCCGTTGTTCGCCATCCCGCGCAGGCTCTGCGTCGTCATCGGCCCTTTCATCGGGTGGAACTTCGGCTGGCTCGGATCGAATGGATTCGGGACCGCGATGGGGTTGGTGTTGTTCTCGACCAGGCCGTCGGGATCGCCGAGGTCCCACGCCAGGCTGTCGAGGTCGCCGAAGACGTGACAGCTCGCGCACGGTGACTCGCCGTTGCTGGTCGTGAGCGTGGCGTCGTAGAGGAAGCGACGCCCCGTCACGACCCGCGCGGGCTCCGGATTGTGGAGTGCGACCGCGTCGATCTCGTTCCGGGTCACGAGGTCGATGGTCGCGACGGCGTTGTCGAAGCGCGTGAGGACGTAGAGGCGCTGGCGCGGCTCGTCGAGCACCAGCCCCGTCGGGCCGCCGCCGCTCACGCCGATGTGATCGGCGGCGTCGGGGACGAACGTGTCGTTCTCGAGCTCGCCGGTGTCGAAGACGCCGATGGCGTTCGAGCCCATCGCGGCGACGTAGAGCGTGGCGCCGTCGCTGCTCACGGCCATGCCCATCGGCAGGGCGAGGCTCTTCTCCTTCACGCCGGGCGGGCTCGGGACGACGTCGTAGTCGATGTGCTTGTTGAGATGGCGCGGGGTGACCGTGGTGCCATCGACGACGCTGATCCGCGACTCGTGCAGGTGCCCGCGGAGGCTGTGGCCGGCGAGGATGCCCGGCCCCTCGAAGCGGGCCGCGTTCCGCGCCTCGGTGTTGGAGACGTAGAGCTTGCCCGAGACCGGATTCGTCACCATGCCGTAAAGAATCGTCCCGACGTGCGCGATCGGCGTCCCGACCGTCACCGTCATGGCGTCGATCGGAAAGACGTCCGTGTCGGGGAGGCTGAACATGACGGCCGGGCTCCAGTCCCGCAGCAGCTCGTCTTCCCACTGTCCGCTCAGAGGATTGTACTGGACGATGAGCCCGGTCTCGGGGGCCGCGATGCCCTGCACGTTCGCGTTCGGGGCGGGGAGCCCGCCGGGATGGATGGTGATCCCGTCGATCGTGCACGGGGCGGCGGCGGCACCGCCGTTGCACACGGCGCCTTCGGAGACGGTGGTCGACTGGTTCCCGGTGTGGAAGCCCGCGGCGTAGACGGTGAGCCCGTCCGGGCTCACGGCGAGGGCGCGCGGCGTGTCGGTGAAGACGATCGGGGCGTCGACGTCGGTGATCGCGCCCGACGGCGCGACCGTGTAGCCCCACACCATGGCGCGACCGATGCCGGGCGTCGTGGCGAGCGGCTTGTAGCCGGCCCAGTGCCGGATCGACGTCGTGACGAACATGCGCGACCCGCCGGCGGCGACGACGACGTCGCGCGGCTCGTCGTTGACGTGGAGGGTCCGCACGACGCGCGGGCCCGGCGCGTCCAGTTGCACGATGCTGATGCTGTCGGAGAGGTGGTTCACGACCCACACCTCGGTGTCGGTCCGCGCCGCCACCGCGACCGGCTCGAGGCCGACGGCCACCGATCCCGTGTGCAGCGGCACCCCGGTCGTCACGTCGAAGATCTCGAGGCGCGCGTCCGGCGTGTTGACGGCGAAGAGGGTCGTGCCGTCCGGCGAGAGCGCCAGCGGCCGGACCTGGCCGCTCTCGAAGGTGACGAAGCTCGCGCCGAACGCCATGGGGGCGGCGAGGATGGTCGACACGAGCATGGCGAGCAGGGTGGAGCGGAGTGGGGGCGTACCGCGCATGACGGTCCTCCTTCGCGGTCGGGTACCTAGCACGAGTCTCCGGCGGTGCGACCGAAAAAGTGCGCTCGGGCGTTCGCCAAGGCGCGCCGCGTCGAGGATGGGAACCGGGCGCGCTTTACAGCCGCGCGGGGCGTGTGGTCGAGTGCGCGCCCCATGACCGCCGCGCTGCCCGCTCGTCCGCTGCCGCTCCGGGTGTTGAACGGCGTCGGCCGGGTGCTGCGCGGCGCCGGCGTCCCGCTCCTCGACCTGGATGCGGCGGGCCTGCTCGCGCGAGCGACGCGGCGGACGGGGCTCGACGACTTCGGCGACCCGACGTTCCGGGAACCCCTCGACGTCCTGCTGGAGGGTTTCGAGCGCGAGGCGGCGCTCACCACGCTCGGGCGCCTGATCGCGCGCAGCGATCTCGTTCGGCTGCTCGAGAACCGGCTGCGCATGGTGGCGGCCCATCGTGCCCATCCCGAGATCGGCGCCGGGACGATCGCCCGTCCGCTCGTCATCGTCGGGCTGCCGCGCACGGGTACCACCATCTTGCACGAGCTCCTGGCCCAGGACCCGGCGAATCGCGTGCCCATGACGTGGGAGGTCATGCACGTGCACCCGCCGCCGACGCGCGCGACGTACGACAGCGACCCGCGGATCGCCGCCGTCGAGAAGCATCTCGCCGGGGTCGACCGGCTGATTCCCAACTTCAAGGCGATGCATCCCATGGGAGCCTCGTTGCCCCAGGAGTGCGTCGCGCTCACGGCGCACGACTTCGCGAGCATGATCTTCACGACGACCCATGCCCTGCCGAGCTACCAGACCTGGCTCGATCGCACCGATCTGCGTTGGGTGTACGCGTCGCACCGCCGCCAGCTGCAATACCTCCAGTGGCAGTGCCCGGCGGAGCGCTGGGTGCTCAAATCGCCGGGTCACCTCTGGGCGCTCGACGCGTTGCTCGCCGAGTATCCCGACGCGCGGGTGATCCAGGCCCATCGCGACCCGCTGCGCGTGGTGGCGTCGCTCGCGAGCCTCATCGCGCACCTGCGCTCGATGGCGAGCGACGCCATCGACCGTCACGCCATCGGCGTCGAGTGGACCGAGCGCCTGGCGGCGGGCCTCGCGCACGCCACGGCCGTTCGTGATCGGCGTCCGCCGTCGGCGACCCCCGTGTTCGACATGCACTTCCGGGAGTTCGTCCGCGACGAGATCGCGATGGTGCGGCGGATCTATGCCCACTTCGGCCTCGAGCTCGGCGCGGAGGCGGAGGCGCGCATGCGGCGCTTTCTCGCCGCCAACCCGAAGGACAAGCACGGCGCCCACCGCTAC
>CAZWAX010000359.1:0-6221 GCA_964631985.1 uncultured Polyangiaceae bacterium
TCGCTGGCTCAGCAGAGCCTGGGCCACGCACCGCTCAAGGGCACCATGCGCAGGGCCGCGTGCCGGCTCTGACGACCCAGCGACCCGACACCCACGCCCCCGTCAGCCGTCGCTGCGCGATGACATCATCCCCCCGACTTCCCGCCCCCCATCAACCACGCGAGCTCGCGGCGGGCGACGGTGCGCAGAAACACGTCGGTGACGGCGTCGCGCGCGAGGCAGAAGAGCGGGTCGCTGCGCATGCTCTGCGTGGTCGCGATCCACGAGAGGTAGGTGATGCGCTCGGTGCGCTGCCGCCGCGTGCTTTCGTAGGCGCGGAGCGCCGCCGGGTGGTCCTCGCTCCGTTGCAGTGCCGCGGCGAGCGCCTGCGCGCTCTCGATCGCCTGGCAGGCGCCCTGGGCGAGGTCGGGCGTGATCGGGTGGATGGCGTCGCCGAGCAGCGTCACCCGCCCGCGGCCCCAGAGCTCCAACGGGGGACGATAGCGGATGCGGGTGCGGAACATCTCGTCCTCCGGCGTGTGGGCGATGATCGCCGGGATGGGATCGTGAAAGTCCGCGAAGTGCGCCGCCAGCTCGCCGGGGCCGACCCGATCGTTGACGGACGCGAACCAGAACGCGCGCCGGCTGCCGCAGGGCGCGAAGCAGAAGCGCTTGCCCCGGCCGATCGTCACGTACGTCACCCCGGGAGGAAGCTCGTCGCGCGCGAGCCTCGCGGTCCCGCCCCAGGCGTCCACGCCGGCATCCGTGCTCGGCACCTTCGACCCGACGCCGGCGATCATGGTCGACCCGACCCCGTCGGCCCCGACGAGCAGCCGGGCCTGGATCGACGGGCCGCGGGCGAGCGTCAGCTCGACCGTGTCGGCGTGCTCGACGAAGCCCGTGCACGCCTGGTCGAGGGCGACCGTGTCGTCCCTGAGCGCGCGCGCCAGGATCTGCGTGAGCACGTCCCGGTGGATGAACACCGTGGCGGCGCCGGCCTCCGCGCTCATCTCGTCGATCGGCAGCGTGCCGAGGAGGTCGCGGGCCGGCGTCCGGAACTCGGTCATCCGCACCGGAAACCCGCCGGCGACGACCTCGGGTCCCACCCCGAGCGCGTCGAGCGTGCGGACGGCGTTCGACCAGAGGAGCAGGCCGCCCTTGCCGCTCCGGAGCGCGGTCCCGCGCTCGAAGACGCGCGGCCGGAGGCCGATCCGCTGGAGCGCCAACGCGGTGGTGAGACCGGCGATTCCTCCCCCTACGATGGCGACGTCGACGGGCGCGTGCACGGCGCGCGACCATAGCGGGGGAGCACCTCGAGAGGAAAGCTTTGTATTTCTCGATGTTGGTGGCAGAAGGGCGGCGCTGTCCTGCAAGGCGCAGAGGCGCACTGGCCGTGACCGGAGTCCCGAGTCCCCCCGCCCATCCACGCTTTCGCGATCCGACGTTCCTCGGACGCGGCGGTATGGGGATCGTCTACCGGATGTTCGACACCGTGCGCCGGCATTTCGTCGCGCTGAAGAGCTTGCCGCGGCTCGACGTCGAGGAGGTGTACTGGCTGAAGGCCGAGTTCCGGGCCCTCGTCGACGTGCGGCACCCGAACCTGGTCGAGCTGTTCGATCTCGTCGTCGACGCCGAGCACTGCTTCTTCACCATGGAGTGGATCGACGGCGTCGACCTCGCGATGCACGCGAGCCAGGTCCTCGGCATCGATCGCGCCGCCACCCCCGCCTCCGCCTTCGACGCGATCACCCCCTGCATCCGCGCGGTCGTCGAGGGCATCGCCGCCGTCCATCGCAGCGGGAAGCTGCATCGCGACGTGAAGCCGTCGAACGTGATGGTGGCCAGGCACGGACGGGTCGCGCTCCTCGACTTCGGTCTCACGACGCCGCTCCGCGCCCTGCAGGGTGGCGAGCGCAACCTCGGGGGCACCATCAGCTACATGTCGCCCGAAGAGCTGTTCGGGCATGCGCTGTCGCCGGCCGCCGATTGGTACAGTCTCGGCGTCGTCGGCTACGAGCTCCTCACGGGGATGCTCCCGTTCGAATCGTCGGGGATCTTGGATCCGGAGGATCGGCGCCATCCCGTCGACGTCCGGCGGCTCGCGCCGCATGCCCCCGAGCACCTGGCCAAGCTCACCATGGATCTCCTGCAACCCGACCCGAGCGCGCGCCCGGACCAGCGCGAGATCCTGGCGCGCCTCCAGCCCGATGCCGCCGCTGCCGTCGCGGTGTCCGAGATGCCGACGGCGTTCGTCGGACGCGCGGCGGAGCTCGCGCGTCTCGCCGCCGCCTTCGCGCTTGCCGACGATCGCGTCGTCAGCCTCCACGTGCAGGGGGAATCGGGGATCGGCAAGTCGATGCTCCTGCAGCAGTTCTGCGACCGCCTCGGGGACGAGCACGGGGCCCTCGTCTTGACGAGTCGCTGCCATCCCTACGAGTCCGTGCCCTACAAGGCGCTCGACGGCGTCATCGACGCGCTCGCGAGTCATCTGAGCGGCCGGGACGTCAACGCGGCGCCGCTCGCGCCGGTCGACGTCGCCGAGCTGGTGCAGCTCTTCCCGGCGCTCGGACGAATTCCCGCGTTCGCGACCGCCGAGCGCTCGACGGCATGGGACGCGGTCGAGAGCCGCCGGCGGGGCGCCAAGGCGCTGAAGGCGTTGCTCGCCCGTCTCGCGGTGCGCCGGCCGCTGGTGATCTGGATCGACGACCTGCAGTGGGGCGACGCCGACAGCGCCGTGCTCCTGCGGGCCTTGCTCGCGCCGCCGGAGCTCGGGCGGCTGCTGCTCCTTCTCTCCTACCGCGAGGACGAGGCGAGCGTGAGCCCCATGCTGGCAAGCCTCCAGCGGGTGCCGCTAGAGACCGACCCGACGCAGCGCCTCGAGCTGCGGCTCGGAGCGTTGCCGGCGGCCGATGCGCACGAGCTCGCGCTGCGCCTGCTCGGCACGCAGTCCGTCGCGGGCACCGTCGACGTCGTCGCCCGGCAGGGTGCCGGCTCGCCGTTCCTGATCCACCAGCTCGCCCAGCACCGGCAGCTCCACCGCGACGCCCCGGCGGACGAGGCCGACATCGTCCGGGAGCGGCTCGCGGCGCTCGGCACGACCGAGCGCGGTCTCCTGGAGCTGGCCTGCGTGGCCGGGACCGACCTCGCGCCGGACGTGCTGCTCGACGCCGCCGGGCTCACGCCCACGGACCGGTCGCGGCTCACCATGCTGCGCGCCGAGTCGCTGCTCCGGCTCTCGCCCCACGTCGACCACGAGACGATCCAGCCCTACCACGACCGCATCCGCGAGGCGGTGCTGGCCGGCCTCGCGCCGGACCGGCTGCGCGCCCACCACGCGGCGCTCGCGGGCGTGCTCGCCGCGAGCCCCAATCCCGATCCCGAGACGCTCTTTCGCCACTACCTCGGCGCCGGCGACGTCGGGACGGCGGCGGTGCATCTCGAACGTGCCGCGGATCGTGCCGCGGAGACGTTGGCGTTCGAGCGCGCCGCCTTGCTCTACGGCCGGGCCGGCGAGCTCGCGTCGCCCGGACCGAAGCGGATCGCCCACCTCACGCGCGAGGCCGAGGCCCTGCAGAACGCGGGCCGTACGGCCGACGCGGGCGCGCGCTTCCGGATGGCGGCCGAGCAATCCGCCGAGCACGATCCGGCGCAGGTCGCCGAGCTGCAACGGCGCGCCGCCGAGTGTCTCCTCCGGAGCGGTCACGTCGACGAAGGCCTCGATCTCTTCTGGAGCGTGATGCAAGGGCTCGGGCTGTCGCGACCACGTTCGGACGCCGAAGCGTTCGTGCGGGCGCTCGCGCTGCGGCTGCCGTATTTCGTCGGTCCGCTGCGGCGGACGCCGATTGCCGGCGTCACGCCGGCCACGGAGCTGCGGCGGCTCGACGCGATCTGGCGGGCCTCGATGAGCCTCACCATGGCGCGTCATGCCCACGCCGCGTACCTCAGCGCCAAGTTCATCCGACTCGGGCTCGCGTCCAAGGAGCCATGGGTGCTGGCGCGTGCCCTCGGGTGGGAGGGAGCGCTCGAGAACACCCTCGGCGGTCGGTATTTCCAGGGCCGCGCCCAGCGCTTGCTCGCGCGGATGGACCGGATCGTCGAGCAGAGCCCCGACCACGAGCTCGTGGCCTTCGCGCACGCCGTCCGCGGCTCGTGCGCGTGGACCGACGGATACTTTCGCGAGGCCTACGAGGAATGCACCCGTGCGATCGAGGCGCTGCGCCGGTGCGCGTACGGCTTGCAGTGGGAAGAAGCCGTGTCGCGGGCGTATGCGCTGCATGCGCTCGGGTTTCTCGGCGACATGGCGACACTGTCCCGCGAGCTTGCGCTGGCGCTCGACGACGCGATCGCGCGGGGCGACGTGTTCGCCGCGAACTTCTGCCGGGTGGGGCAGCAGGCGTTCTGCCATCTGGCAGCGGACGACGTCGACCGCGCCCTGGCGATGGCCGAGGAAGCCCGCGCGTCGTTGCCGGCCGGCCCCTACCACACCACCCACTACCATCTCCTCGCGAGCACGGTGCAGGCCGAGCTCTATCGCGATCGACCGGGAAACGCCTGGGAAGCCGTTCTACGCGAATGGCCGCGCCTCGAAGCGGCGCAGCTTCTGCGCTTCGTGCTGCCGCGTACCGAGCTGCTCTACCTCCGGGCGCGCGCCGCGCTCGCCCTCTTGGCATCGCCCGAAGGACGGCCGAACGCCGCCATGCTTTTCGGGCAGGCGAGCGCGGCGGCCCGGCGCATTCGGCGGACGCGGACCAGGCCGGCGCTCGCGTTCGCGTCGGCGATCGAGGCCGGCGTGGCGCGGCAGCAGGGGAACCTGGATCGGATGAAGACGTGCCTCGAGGCGGCCGTCGAGGGATTCCGGGCGACCGAGCTCGGACTGCACATGCACGCTGCCAAGTGGCGGCTCGGCCAGCTGGTCGGCGGCGACGGCGGCCGGGCGCTCCGAGCGGAGGCCGAGCGTCATCTCGCCGAGCAGGTGCGCCGGCCCGAGACGATCGTGCGGACGCTGCTGCCGGCGACCGAGCGTCGGAACGCGTGAGCCGTCAGCCGACGCCGAAGCGGCGGAGCAGCGCGCTCGGGTCGACGAAGAGCCGCAGCAGGTCCTCGACCGCCGTCTGATCGGCGTCGCTCGGCGGCCCGGCGCCCAGCAACGACGTCTCGAGCTCGAGGATGTCGACGACGTGCGGGAGCCCGCGTGCGACCAGCATCGCGTCGAGATTCTTCATCGGCTCGAGATCCGCCAGCTCGTAGTCCTCGACGTTCCAGTAGCTGCACCACTGCGGGATGCGGCGCGGCTCCATCACGGAAAGGATCCAGTGCTGGAGGATCGCGCTCACGGCATGGCGCGCCGATTCGTTGGCCGACTCCATGGTCCCGAGGCGCGTGAAGGTCTTCATCTGGTTGCCGGCGAGCACGATGCCGCGGATGCCGGGGCGGCCTCTGGCCACCGCGTAGCGAAAGCCGGCGTAGTACCGCACGCGCTCCTCCACGTCCTGCAGGGGCGTCCTGATCGGGTCTCGCCCCGGACGCAGCTGCCACTCGCCGGGTCGCGACAGCATGTACGGCGTCAGATTGACCTTCGGGTTGCCGAACTGGAGCGCCTCGTCGAAGTGGTACCAGAGAGGCCACGGGAAATAGCTGCGGGGGTCGTCGATGCCGCGACGGATCTGATGCCAGATCTCGGCGGCCACTTCGTCTGCGGTGCATTCCCAGGCGACGCGCTCGTCACCGGGGGTGTGGCGCCGCTTCTCGGCCCAGGCCCCGATCGTCACCGAGATGAGGCCGCGGTACGGGCCGACGGGACGGGTGCCGCGGAACTGCGCCTGCGAGATCGACGTCAGGCCCCACTCGGCGTTGGCGTAGTAGGTGTGGCCGCGGAGCAGCGCGAAGTCGTGGGCGAGGTAGTACTGGATGCCGTTGAAATGCCGGAACGGACCTTCCGGACGCGCCCCCATCCGATACCGGTCGAGGGAAAGCGGCAGGAGGTGGGCGAGGCTTTCGAGGTCGTCGAGCCCCGCGGCCCAGTGATGCACGCCGGCCGCATCCGCCTGCCGCAGCAGCTCGCACGCGAGGCCGCTCGCTTGCTCGGGGGCGAGCGCGATGACCACGTAGGCGTCGTCGATCGCGAGCGGCGCGCCCAGGACGTCATGGACGACGTCGATGCCGCCGCTGTCGTCGCCCCGCCATCGGAGCTCCTGCAACGTGCCGAGGTGGAACTCGACGCCGAGTGACTCGAGGTGCTGTTG
>CAZWAX010000360.1:0-6201 GCA_964631985.1 uncultured Polyangiaceae bacterium
GCCGCGGGGTCCCCGTGCACGCGTCGGATTGCCTGCGGGTCATGGAGAGCGACCCGCAGCGGCGCGTCGAGGTCGCGTGGGACGGCGCCGTCGGCCATTTCCGTCCGGTACAGGTCGAGGTCACCGGCGTCGACGCGCCCGGCCTCCTCGCCGCCATGAGCAAGGCGATCAGCTCGGCCGGCGTCAACATCTCCCGCGCCGAGGTCCGCACCGGCATCGACAAGAAGGCCGTCAACGTGTTCGAGCTCATGGTCGACAGCGTCGACGGCCTGAACCGGGTCATGCGCGGCCTCGGCAAAGTGAAAGGCGTCATGAAGGTCCAACGAGTCCGCGCATGACCAAACGCCCCATCGCCACGCCCAACGCCCCCGCCGCCATCGGCCCGTACTCCCAAGCCGTCATCGTTGGCGACGCCATCTACCTCTCCGGCCAAATCGCCCTCGACCCGGAGCGAGGCAAGCTCGTGGAAGGAAGCATCGAAGACGAAACCCGCCAGGTCCTCAAGAACCTCTCCGCCGTTCTGGCCGCCGAGGGTTCGACGATGGACGCCATCGTAAAAACGACGGTGTACCTCACCAACCTCGAAGACTTCCCGCGCGTGAACCAGACCTACGCCGAATTCTTCACCGAGCCATTCCCCGCCCGCGCAACCGTCCAGGTCTCAGCACTCCCGAGAGGCGCCCACGTAGAAATCGATGCGGTCGCAATAGCGAAGCGCTAGCGAGCGTCTCCCCGATTCTTCCGGCAGCCCGGCGACCGGGGAGCCGACGGTCGAGAAGGGCTGAGATGCGAGGCGCGAGGAAGAGAGCGCGGAGGCGTAGCGAAGCTACGCCGCACAAGCGAACGACCGAGCAACGAAGCAGATCGGCCCTTATCGGCCGTCGGCGTCGCTCAGGCGGCTTTGGCTACTTTGCCGGAGCGAATGCAGCGGGTGCATACGAGCAGCTTCTTGACTCCCCCCCCAACCTTCGCGCGCACCGACTGCAGATTGGGCTTCCACCGCCGCCGCGTCCGATTGTTGGCGTGACTGACGTTGTTGCCGGTGGATGGTCCCTTGCCACAGATCTCACAGGTGCGTGCCATTTCGACCCCTTTCGAAGCGAGCCTGGGTACCACATGGCCGCCGGGGCGGCAAATCAGGCGCCGTGACGGCGGATGCGGTCGACCAGGGTCGTCGTCGAGAATCCTTCCACGACCGGGATCAGCTCGACCCGTCCGCCGCGCGCCTCGACGGTGTCCCGCCCGACGATCTGGTCGGGCGCCCAGTCGGCCCCTTTGACCAGGACGTCCGGCAGGAGCGCCGCGATCACCTCGGCCGGCGTGTCCTCGCCGAAGATCGTCACGTAGTCGACGGCGGCCAGCGCCGCCAGGACCTCGGCCCGTGCTCCCTCCGGCACGAGCGGACGCTCGGGACCCTTCAGGCGTCGCACCGAGGCGTCGTCGTTGATGGCGACCACCAGGAGGTCGCCGGCCTCACGGGCCGCCGCCAGGTACCGGACGTGACCGACGTGCATGAGGTCGAAGCAGCCGTTGGTGAAGACCACGCGCTTCCCGCCGCGGCGCGCCTCCGTCACTTTCGCGACGGCGGTCGCGCGGTCGACGACCTTGTCCCGATAACGCATGGCGGCACGTCTACCAACGAAGACCGGGCATCGCCATAGCGACGTCCATGCGTCTCTTGCGCGGCTGCTTCGCCATCGTGACATCGCGCAGGACTGCCACGTCACCCTCGGCGGGGAGCCACGCGAAGATCAGGTTTGGCGCGGATCGGCGCAGGGCAGGGTGGCATGGTTCTCGCTTTTTTGGATCGTCGCGAACGTTGACGGAACCCACGATCGGGCGTCATGCACTCCACTCATGACGCGCTCGAGTCCCCACACTCCAGTCCGATCGACTCTCACCTCCCGTCGACGAACGTGCTGTGAAACGGTGGGAGGGTGATCTAGCGGGGCCTGACCCTCCCCGTGCCCTCCCACCGCCCCTCCTTTCCATGCCGCGCCCGTGCGCTTTTTCGGCCGCAGAACGGCGCCCGAAAAATGCTCCGATGCGCCTCGAACTCCGAAGTCAATTCGGGGTCCTCGCTCCAACTGCCTCGGAGGCGTGCGCCGCCATGTACGGTTCCTGGCGAAATTTGTCAGGGGGTGGCGCGGCGTGTTAGGGGCGGGCGGTCATGCCGGGCTTCAGGCGCAAGCGCGCGCGGGACGAGCAGCGTGTGCGCGTCGACGCGAACGGGCTCCGGCGCGAGGTAGTGGGTGAGGCGGGGCTCGGGGACGAGGAGATCGCCGGGCTCGCGGAGCAGCTCGACGAGCAGGCGGCACAGCTGGAGCGGCAACGCCGGGTGGGGTTCGCGGAGCTCCCTGGCCGCAAGGCCGATCTGAAGCGAGTGGTGCAGTTGGCCGAACAGGTGGCCGCGACGGCCACGGACGTCGTCGTGTTCGGCAGCGGTGATCTGCCGGCCGGGATTCGGGCCGTCGCCGCGGCCCTCGCGCCGACGGCAGCCGCCCGCCCGACCGAGCGCGACGCTCCCCGACTGCACGTGGTCGACCAGCTCGACCCCGATCGTTTCACCGCGCTGCTCGCCGGCCTCGACCTGGAGCGCACGCTCTTCAACGTCGTGAGCGCGACCGGCGAGGCACTCGCTACCATGAGCCACTTCCTGATCGCCCGCGATCACCTGCTGCGCGACCTCGGGGCGGTGGCGTACCAACAGCACGTCGTGGTGACGACCCGGGCAGGCGAGGGCGCGCTCCGGCAGATCGTCAACGACGAGGGCTTTCGCGCCCTCGCCTTGCCCGACGCGCTCGACGAGGCGGCGGCATTGCCGAGCGCGGCCGCGCTGTTTCCCCTCGCGTGCGTCGGGATCGACGTGGACGCACTGCTCGCCGGCGCCGCCGCGATGCTCGAGCGCTGTCGCGTCGGCGAGCCCGGCATGCGCCCCGCGCATCTGGTCGCCCTGGCGATGCGGCTCGCGACCGCCGGGCTGCGGGTGATTCCGCCCACCACGAGTCGCCTCGCGAGCCTCGCGACGTGGATCGCCCTCCGCACGGGAGCCGACGACCGCCCACCGGCGACGGCCACCACGCCCTTCCTCCCGCGACGGGTGGCGCTCGTCATCGACGCCGAGCCCGCAGCGACGCCGCTCGAGATGCCGAGCACCTACCAGGACATCGAGAGCGTGGGGTATCTCGGCGGGCAACGGCTCGACGCGGTGATGAGGCAGGAACGCGCCGCGCACGAAATGGCACGCTGGCAGGCCGGCGAGCTCACCGTCGGCCTCCATCTGCCGCCGATCACCGCTCACGTCGTCGGGCAGGTCGTCGCCCTCACCGAAGCCGCGGTCCTGCTCGCAGGACCGCCGGCGGAGAGCCCGAGCGAGGTGCCCCACGCGACGCGTCTCGCCTACGGCCTCCTCGGGCGGCCCGGCTACGAAGCGGAGCGCGCCGCGGCGCAACGCTCGCCCGCACGCCGCGAGGATCGCTACGTTGCCTGACACGGATCGCATCCGCGTCCTGCCCGACGTGCTCGCGAACCAGATTGCCGCCGGCGAGGTCATCGAGCGGCCGGCGTCGGTCGTGAAGGAGCTGGTCGAGAACGCGCTCGACGCGGGCGCGCGCCGGATCGTCGTCGAGCTGGAGGAGGGCGGCACGCGCCTCATTCGGGTCACGGACGACGGCCGCGGGATGCACGCCGACGACGCGCCGCTCGCCTTCCTGCGCCACGCCACCAGCAAGATCCGCTCGCAGGACGACCTCTGGCGGATCGGCACGCTCGGCTTTCGCGGCGAGGCGCTGCCGAGCATCGCCGCGGTCGCGACCGTCGAGCTCACGACGCGCAGTCCGGACGCGGCGACCGGCATCCAGGTTCGCGCCGAGGTCGGCCGCGTGATCGACGTCCGCGAGGCCGGCACCGCCGCGGGAACGATGGTGACCGTGCGCGATCTCTTTGCGCCGGTACCGGCCCGGCGGAAGTTCCTGAAGAGCCTCCAAACCGAGCTCGGTCACGTCGTCGACCTCCTGACCCGCGTGAGCCTCGGCGCGCCGGGCGTGCACGTGCGTCTCCTGCACCAGGGACGCGAGGTCGCCGTGCATCCACCGGTCGCCACCCTGGCCGAGCGCGCGCGCCAAGTGTTCGGCGCCGACCGGGTGCGGGGCGGCCGCGCGTTCGTCGACGAGCGCCTCGGCATCGCCGTCGAGGGCTTCGCCTTCTCGCCTCACCTGTCCTTCGCGGGCGCGCGCTACGTCTACCAATACGTGAACGGCCGCGCAGTCCGTGACCGGGCGCTGCAGCACGCCGTCGGGGAGGGCTATGCGAGCCTGATCCCACGGGGTCGTTGGCCGGGGGCGATCGTCAAGCTCACCGTGTCGCCCGGCGACGTCGACGTGAACGTCCACCCCGCCAAGCACGAGGTGCGCTTCCGGCTCGCGCACGTCGTGCACGACACCGTCCTGAGCGCGCTCCGGCGGGCGCTGGCCGGCACCACCGGCCGGAGCGACCCTTCCGATACGGCCCCGGTCGCGACGGCGCTGCGCACCTACACGCTCCGCGCCGCGCCCTCGTCGCCGCTCTTCGCGGCTCCGCACGGTGCGGCCTCGACCGCGCCGACCGCGGCCACCGGCGCCGCGACCGTCCAGGAGACCGTGCCGCCACCACCCGGGCTACCCCACCCCGGCGCCGCGCCGTTGCCGTACGCGTCGCTGCGGTTCGTGGGGCAGGTCTTTCGCGGCTACCTCGTCTGCGAAGGGTCCGACCGCGTGGTGCTGATCGATCAGCACGCGGCGCACGAGCGTGTCGCGTTCGAGCGGCTGCGCGCACAGCATCACAACGGTGCCATCGAGCGTCAGGCGCTCTTGCTGCCGCTCGGCGTCGATCTCGATCCGCGCCAGAGCGAAGCCGTCCGGGCGCGCCTCGACGATCTCGCCGCGCTCGGATTCGAGATCGAGCCCTTCGGCGAGCACGTGTTCCTGGTGCGGGGGGTGCCGGCGCTGCTCGGGCACGACGACCCGCGCCTCCTGCTCGAGGATCTGGCCGACGGGCTCGCGGAGGTGGGCTCGCACCTTTCCGCCGCCGAGGCGCTCGAGACCGTGCTCGGCCGAATCGCCTGCCACAGCGTGGTCCGGGTCGGCCGGAGTCTCGCCGCCGCCGAGGTGGCGCAGCTGCTCGTCGACCTCGACGCGCTGACCTACGGCAGCAATTGTCCCCACGGCCGCCCGGTCTCGGTCGAGTTCACGCGCGGCCAGGTCGAGCGGATGTTCGGGCGATGAGCGGACCGCTCCGCATCGTCGCGATCATCGGACCGACGGCCGTCGGCAAGAGCGCGGTGGCGCTCGCGCTCGCCGAGCGGCTCGGCGGCGAGATCGTGAGCGCCGACTCGCGGCAGATCTATCGTGGGCTCGACGTGGGCACCGCGAAGCCGAGCGCGGAGGACCGCGCCCGCGTCCCGCACCACTTGCTCGACGTGGTCGACCCCGACGAGCGCTTCGACGCCGCGCGCTTCCGGACGCTCGCGCTCGCCGCCATCACCACCGCATCGACGCTCGGGCGGCCCACGATCGTCTGCGGCGGCACGGGACTGTACGTCCGTGCGCTTCGCCATGGGCTGTTCGCCGGGCCCGGGGCGGTACCGGAGCTCCGGGCGGCGCTCTACGAGCGCGAGCGCCTGCACGGGTCCGGGACCCTGCACGGCGATCTCGCGGCGGTCGACGCCCCGACCGCGGCTCGCCTCCATCCCAACGACACCGTCCGCATCGTACGTGCGCTCGAGGTGCTGCGAGTGACCGGCCGCCCCATCAGCGCCTGGCAAGAGGAGCACGGCTTCGTCGGCGCCGATGTCGAGACCCTCGTGCTCGGATGTTCCCGCCCGCGCGACGAGCTGCATGCGCGCATCACGACCCGCTGTCGGGCCATGCTCGATGCCGGGCTGCTGACGGAGATCCGTGAGCTCTGGACCCGCGGCTGGGGACCCGAGCTTTCCCCCCTCGACAGCGTCGGCTATCGCGAGATGGGCGCGTATCTCCGTGGCGAGACCGACTACGAGACCGCCTTCGACGCCTTCACCCGCGCGACCCGCCGGCTCGCCAAGCGCCAGATGACCTGGTGGCGCTCCGACCCGACGGTCGAATGGTTCCACCCCGACCGCGACGGCGATGCCCTGATGGCCCGCGCCGCCGCATGGCTCACATCCCCGTGCCCGTCAGCTATCTC